>JAAYLN010000023.1 GCA_012521875.1 Lentisphaerota bacterium
CGTAGCTCGGCTTGTTAACGATTCCTTTCTAGCCTGAACAGCATGTCAGGGGCATTCCTCAAGACGAAACGAGCCAAATCATCGCCTGACAACAAATCAATCGGAACCCCCAAGGTGTTTGAAACCTCTGATATCTTCATTTCCAGCTGATCGGTTTTCACGGCAGTTGTCACAATCATTCCCGCGGTGGCCGAATATTTCTCGATGGCTGTCTTGATCTGATCAACAGCATTGAGGTCGTAGATACTATCCGAGTAAGACTTCACTTGCACAACAACGGTATTCTCGAAGTCCAGCATTTCAATTGAGGTTCTGGTCGTAACGATCAGATCCGCTCCGAAATCGGTGCCCCAACCAAACCCATTCTCTCGAACGTCAATCACACTCGGAATCCGACGAAACACCTTGGCAAGAAACCGTTCAAGATTCTTGCCCCTATTCATCTCTTGAATCAGTGCGGAAATCTCACCCAGAAATCTCTCAGCCCTTTCTATGAGGTGGAACTCCCCCGAAGACTGTCCGTCTGGCAAAGAAATCTTGTTGTCCTTGAGATTCTCAATCGACTTGATGAAGTCTTCTGCCGCATAGATTCGGTGATATCGTTGACGAGGGCGAAGATTCACCGTTGGGAGAATGTTGGGGTCACAACGGTCAAACTCAAGGAGTGACGAAGTGTCAACCGGGATGCAGTGTCTAAAATCAACACCCCAGTCGCATTTGAGACCTTCATCGAAATCATATTTACCCGTCGTCTGTGCTGCGATACACCGGCCCCATGTCGGTGTGTTGATATGGACGATCCAATCGCCTGACTCGATCTGAAGCAGAAACCTCTGTTTTGAGTGCCAGACCGTCCAGTTGTCAGGGATCAGCAAATTGTGCTTGTCATCCTGCGACCAGCCGAAGCGTGATCTTCCGTTTTTGAGGGAGTCCATCAATAGGTCGCGAGTGCTTTGATCGTCGGCCGCGTTAAAGGCCCAAACAGTCATGGTGGTATCTCTTCCTTTCGCTCACAGAATTATTAAGTATGCGGGTGACAATCCGCATCAACCAGTTTCAATTTACAGATTCCTTCACCTGCCAGTCAAACCTTTTGATTGTTGTATCGGCAACTTGCCAGTGCCATGGTGGCACGGCGGGAGCATGGTGTGCGGGCGGAAGGCGGATGGAGCGTCCATGCCGGCCGTGATGTACCTTGAGCCTTTTGCGGGTGGTGCTGGCTGGATTGGCGGTACATGCCAGCGTGCGGCTCGCCGGTCACGCCACGCAGTGGCGTGACGGGGACGGCTCGCCCTACCCTTCAGCTGCTGTACCGCCAGCTTATCCTTGCTCCGCCCGTGTATGGCTGACGGTACAGGCGGGGGGTAAACGCGCGGACGAGCAGACGCTCGTCCCTCCCGTAGCATTAGCCCCATGATGCGCGTCAACTCGCAAACCTCTGATGCACCAACATTCTATCCCCGCAAACACATTCCTGCGTTCATGAGGTCCTGATAAAACAGGCGGGATTGGTCAGGGGCGAGGACGGTGACGATGGCAGTTGTCACGCTGCCCGTAATTACAAGTGAATCAACTCCGAAGGAGACATGCTTGCCCAACGACAAGGGTCAGCGGCGCGGTTTACCGCGCACACTGGATTTGTCTTGTTGTGCATTTGCGTTTCTGTACATGTACCATGACCCGACACTGCGATAGGGAATCCAACGGTCGGCTATGCGTAGCAATGCGTCTCGATCATTGACTTCAACACCATACACCGCACTCATGGCTTTCCGCAATGCCAAATCGTTGATCGGAAAGACATCCAGCCTGCCGAGCCCGAAAAGGAGAAACATGTCAACGGTCCAATCCCCTATGCCGCATACCTCTGTCAGCTTCTCGCGGATCTCGTTATCCGTCATGCCTGGAAGTGCCTTCAGGCACAACTGCCGACTCTGTATTCGCTGAGCAAGATCACGAATGTAGTCATACTTCCGCCCAGACACCCCAATCGACAGAACATCATTCTTCGGGATATTGAGAAAGGCTTTCGCTGTTGGCCTGCGGTCTCGGAACAGTCCTCTCAACCGGGCTGTGATTGTATCGGCGGCCTGCTTGGATAGTTGTTGGCCAATGATTGCGTCAACAAGGAAATCGAAATCGGGAGCATGAGGCTTCAGGTTACACGGGCCTATGGCGTCGATTATTTTAGCGAGCCGCTTGTCTTCACAATGGAGCCTGTAGCACGCATCAGCCAGACTGCTTCCTTCTGAAACGGCCATTTCGCACTCCTCGAGCCGCTTGCTGTTGTGACTTTGTGTCCATTCATCAACGGCTTTCAACAGCTCTGGTTGCGCGCCGATTTCAACGTAGATTGAGAAATCGGTGATTGGCGAATGTTCGGAATAATCTTGTGGCGCTGGTGTAGTGAAATGGTCGTCGAGGGAGTCGAACAAGGAGAGCTGCACATCTGGCTTGCAGGGCTTGGGCGGTTCCGAAACGTAATCCCCCATGGGACTCAACCCGCGCTCAAACCGCTCAAGAATCGTGGCGATCGCCACAGGGCTCCGGTCTATACCAATCCAGTGGCGCTGTAGCTGATCAGCAACGGCCATCGTTGTGCCCGAGCCCGCATAGCAGTCGAGAACCAAATCACCAGGGTTAGAAGACGCTTCTATGATGCGTCGAAGCAGTTCGGGGTTCTTCTCTGTTGGATACCCTGTGATCTTGATATTCTGATTGTGCGCGTCTTTGAACTCGAGCCAAATATCCTGAACGCCAACTCCCGGATGCGTATCAAGATATACTTTCCGTCTGGGATTTCCGCTGTTCGACCAGACTATCTCGCCACGCGCATCCATCTCATCAAGGGTCTCGGGCGTGTACTGCCAATGCTTGCCGGGTGGAGGGAGTTTGCCGCGCCAAGGTCCACCTGTCGCTCCGTTGCGTTTCCCCGGAGCATGGACAGGAACCTTCATGAAACGTCGGCCCGTCTCAGGCTCCACGTGGCGGTATTCTTTTAAGTTCTGTTCGGTGAGTGGTTCAACGGGACGATTCCATGTGTATCGGTCTGTCTTGGTGTAGAACAGAATAAAGTCGGCAATGTTGCCATATGCCTTTCTGGTGTAGTTCTTTGGATTGCACTTCTTCCTTACAATCATGTTGCGATAATTCGAAGCTCCAAAAACCTCGTCCATGATGAGTTTCATGTGGAAGACCATTGTCTCATCCAGATGCAGGTATATTGAACCTGAAGCCGAAAGGAGTTCGCTTAACATCACGAGGCGCTGCCTTAGGCTTTCTACATACTCAGCCCCGCACAAGTCATCGTCATAGGCCCTCATCTGTTTGCGTGAGAGAAACGTACCGCTCGTGGCAAACGGTGGATCAATGTAGACAAGCGTGACTTTCCCGCGGACCGCGGGGTCGTTGTACAATGTCTTCAATACGGCAAGGTTATCACCGCAATACAAACGATTTCGGGAATGGAGCTCGTGAACAGCCTGGAAACTCGCGCGGGCCGGTTCGGCCAAAATCTGTGCTCGCGCCGCCTTGCCCGGATAAGTTAACTCAAGGGCACCCCCGTTGCCGTTGCCATTCCTACTTGGAACACCTGTTGCCATCTTCGCTACCTACTTCGACTTGAGCCACTTCATCGTGATGCGCTCCGGGATCATTCTTAGCGTCACTACCTTTATCAAGCCAGGATGGGTTGTCTCAATGTCAGCGTAGTCGCGCCACATTGAGCCGAGAAGAAGTCCGGGGCCATCGTTGAGAAAAATCACCTTGAGGGAAAGACCATGCTTCTTGGCGTAGCCAAGGATCTCGTTTGCGCAGTCCCGGTATTGTCCGGTTCTGTCGTCCTCCTGCGCACCTCCACGATCAGAGTCGTATCGTGCAAGTCCTATGGCTACAGGTTGCCCCTTGTGTTTCAAAACGAAATCGACCGGCCTGTCAGGCTTGGGATAGCCCTCAAACAACTCGCCGAGCAGGATATCTTTGCCTGCACGCTCGGGTCCGGTAATTTCCAATTTGGGGAATCTCTCCCTGACAATGGTGAAGAGCCGCTCGGTCAGGTCGTATCCTTTCTGCCCTCTGTCCTTGTATTCCCATAGGATTGCGCAGAGCGTCTCGTCTGGCATAGGACGTTCGTGAAAGCGCTGCTGCACCTCGGTCACAGTCCGGAATCCCTTCCCAAACCGATCACAGATCGTCTTGGCCGCACTCTTCTTCTTCAGCATTTCGACGGGAGTGTCGGGGCTTACGTATTTGCGGAATACACGGCAAAGCTGAATCCGCATCCACTGAGGTTTCGTTTCGGCGATAGCCTTGAAGAGATCCGTAGATGAGTGTGCCGACTTGAGGAGTTGGCCGAAAGTGACGAGAACAGGCTTGTAGAGTTCACACGCAAGGGGCAGGATGTCAGGGTAGTATTCACCCGTCGAAAGCGTGATCCACAGATGTCCGTCAGGTCGGTAGTCTGCGAATGTCTTCTCTTTGCGGTTTGCCATAGATGTTTCCTCTTCTTACATGCCCAAAGTCGCAGATCACATGCCCAAAGTCGCAGATCACCCTTGAGAGGGCCGCGCAGGGGACTCCGAATTCACAGCCGAACTCCTCATCCGCTTCAGGATGGAAGTTGACGGTCATACGGCGAATCGCCGGCGTATTTTGGCGACAACCTCTTCTCCGGGGACCGGCTTGACACGCCCGGAACGGAGATCTTCAAGCCGCCGTTTGGCGACCGCTGCCCATTTCCGGTCGATCTCGGAATCCGGGGGATTGAGAGACCGGAGCAGAGAGTCAACGACAACCGTTCGCTCCTCAACCGGGAGCGATACCGCCTCGTGTATAATCTCGGCTGTACTTGGCATGCTTCACCTCACGTTCAATTGCAGGGCTACTTTAAGGTGGTGCGGCGCCCTTGTCAATCTTGAAGGGCAACGCCCGGCGAATCGGCTAGCGAAAGGGGACACAGCGGAAGCATGGGGAGTGGGCGGCAGGCGGTTCTAGCGCCCTCGACCTCGGCAAGTCCGCTGTCGTCGAGATCCGGGGAAGCATCTGCAGAAGCGCGCCAGCACAGGTGGGGCGACGCCGTCCCGGCTAGCCGCAGGCAGGTGATGAACCGCCAAGACGCCAAGAGAGCGCCGCAGTGATGGAGCGAAATAGCGCCAACGGCGCGCCCTATCCCAGCCTAGGGTGAAGCCCTAGGAACCAACGGCCAAAGAAAACGAGGGCTGAAGGCCCGGCCTATCATCCGGCAGACAACACCTCTTCCATGACTATATCCCGCCCCTTTAGCGCTAGTCATTATTTTGGCTTATTCCCCAGGGCGTTGCCCTGGGCTGGTATGTCACGCCCTTTCAGGGCTGCCATCCGCAACTGGCAACGCCGTCCATTTAGGTCGCCTCGACGCGCGCAGGGCGCAGGCATCCCCGGCGGGACGTTCGCCACCCATGCGCTCCCCAGTATATCGCGGAGACCGCGGGCTCCAAGGCGCATCTGAAGTGAACGGGAAGGCCGGAACGCTGGAGACCGCCGTCCCCGGCGGGACGTTTCTGAATTCCACCGTGCGGGCAAGCGCGCGCTTGCCCGCGGACGAGCAGACGCTCGTCCCTCCCGTAGCTTTAGCCCAATGATGCGCGTCAACTCCCAAAGCTCTGATGCATCAGCACTCTATCCCCGCAAACACATTCCTGTGTTCATGAGTTCCTGATAAAACAGGCGGGATTTTCGAGGACGAGGACGAGGACGAACGGCGGGGGCTTGCGCCGGGACTATTCCAGCCGCTCGAGCAGCAGCTCCAGCGCGCGGGTGGTGGCCTGGCGGCGGACGGCGGCGCGGTCGCCGGGGAAGAGGTGGCGCTCGACTACCGTGCCGTCACCGCCGGCGACGGCGATGAAGACCAGCCCGACGGGCTTGGCGGGCGTGCCGCCGCCGGGGCCGGCGATGCCCGTGGTCGCCACGCCCCAGTCGCTGCCGAGGCGCGCGCGCACGCCCTCGGCCATGGCCGCGGCGCAGGGGGCGCTGACCGCCCCTTCGGTGGCGAGCAGCGCCGCGTCCACCCCAAGCACTTCCTGCTTGACGGCGTTGGCGTAGGCCACGACCGCGCCAAGGAAGGCCGCGGAGGCGCCGGCGCAGTCGGTCAGGCGCGCCGCGACCATGCCGCCGGTGCAGGACTCGGCGCAGGCGAGGGTCTGCCCCGCCTGCGTCAGAAGCCGGATCACCTGTGCCGCCGAGGTCATGGACTACTCGATGACGGCCAATGGCTGATCCTTGGACACCACGGCGCCGTGCTCGACGAGGAACTTGACGATCTTGCAGTCGCGCGGGGCCTTGATCTCGTTGAAGAGCTTCATGGCCTCGACCACGCAGACCGCATCGCCTTCCTTGCAGTTGCTGCCGGGCTCGGCGAAGTTGGGCTTGCCGGGCCCCGGGGCACGGTAGAAGGTGCCGTTGAGCGGCGCCTTGATGGTCTCGCCCTGCGGTTCCGCCGGCTCGGCGGGGGCGGGCGCGGCAGGTGCCGCGGGGGCCGGAGCCGCTGGAGCGGCCGGGGCGGCGTCCGTCCCGGATTGCATTTCATCCTGCTTCTCGGCCAGTATCGTCGCACAGCCCATCTGCTGGAACAGGCGGCTCAGGGTGCGGCCGATATCGAGGTAACGCATGGTCTCGTAGTCCATCGGCGGCGTCGCGGGAGCTTCCGGCGCCGCGGCGGGTGCCGCGGCGGCCTGCTGCTCCAGTTCGGCGGGCGGGAGCGGACGCTCCGCCTCGGGCAGCGCGCGCCACTTGAAGTAGCCCAGGGCCACCTCGGGGAACATGCAGTAGGAGAGGATATCCTCCTCGGCCTGGATCAGCTTGGGATCGAGCTGGGCCGCGGCCTCGGGCAGACCGGGCTTGAGCAGGTCGGCCGGACGGCAGGTGACGGGCTTGGCGCCCTTGAGGATCTTTCTGGCAATCTTGGGATCAACGGGCGCCGGCGGGCGGCCGTAGAGGCCCTGGACGTAGTCGCGCGTCTCCTGCGGCACCATGCCGTAGCGTTCGCCGTTGAGGACGTTGAGCACCGACTGGATGCCGATGATCTGGCTGGTGGGCGTGACCAGCGGGGGGTAGCCCATGTCGGCCCGCACGCGCGGCAGCTCCTCGAGCACCTCGTCGAGGCGGTCGAGCGCGCCCTGCTGCTGGAGCTGCGAGCGGAGGTTGGAGATCATGCCGCCGGGGATGTGGTGCTCGAGGACGTTGACATCCACGAACTCGGGCGGGCCGAGGTGCGGCTCGCGCCGCGGCTTGAGGCGGCGGAAGTGCTGGTTGACCGCGCGCACGGCCTGCATGTCGAGGCCGGTATCGTAGCCCGCCGCAGTCAGGACGGCGTGCATGGTCTCCACCGCCGGCTGCGAGGAGCAGCCCGACATCGAGGCCACGGCGCAGTCTATGGCGCCGGCGCCGTGGCGCACGCCGGACAGGCAGGAGGCTACCGCCATGCCGCTGGTCATGTGGGCGTGGAGCTGGATGGGTATCCCGACGCCCTTGACCAGCGCGGCGGTGAGCTCCTCGGCGGCGGCGGGCGTGAGGATGCCGGCCATGTCCTTGATGCAGATCGAGTCGGCGCCGAGCTGCTCCATCTCGCGGGCCAGCCTGACGTAGGCCTCGACGGTGTGGACGGGGCTGAAGGTGTAGCTGATGGTGCCCTGGGCGTGGGCGCCGGTGGCCTTGACGGCGCGGATGGCCTGCTCGAGGTTGCGCGTGTCGTTCAGCGCGTCGAAGATGCGGAAGATCGCGATGCCGTTGGCGGCGGCCAGCTCGACGAAGCGATACAGGACATCGTCGGGGTAGTTGTGGTAGCCGAGGATGTTCTGGCCGCGCAGCAGCATCTGCAAGGGGGTCTTGCAGCGGGCCTTGATCTGGCGCAGGCGCTCCCAGGGGTTCTCGCGCAGGAAGCGCAGGCAGACATCGAAGGTCGCGCCGCCCCAGCATTCGAGCGAGTAGTAGCCGGCGCGGTCAATGGTATCAATGACCGGCAGGATATCTTCCATGCGCATGCGGGTGGCCCAGAGCGACTGGTGCGCGTCGCGCAGGGTGGTATCCGTGATGCGGATACGCGGGCGTCCGGCCACGGCTTCCGGGGTGGGATGTGGGGTTTTCTTAGCCATAGGTTCAGGTGCAGAGTGGTTGGTAGTGGTGGTGCGGCGGGGCGCCTAGCGCCCCATGGCCGCGAACTTGGCGTAGCGATCCGCGGCGAGCTTCTCGCCCGGCAGATCCAGGAGCGGAAGCAGGGCGGCGGTGACGGCCGCGCTGACGGCCGCCATGGTGGCGGCGGGGTCGGTGTGCGCGCCGCCTTCGGGTTCGGGAATGATCGCGTCGATGACGCCCAGCTTGAGCAGCTCGTCGGAGGTGATCTTGAGGGCTGCCGCCGCCTCGGGGGCCTTCTTGCCGTCGCGCCAGAGGATCGAGGCGCAGCCTTCGGGCGAGATGACCGAATAGACGGCGTTCTCGAGCATCAGCACGCGGTCACCCACGGCGATACCCAGCGCCCCGCCGCTGCCGCCCTCGCCCGTTACTACGGCGACGAAGGGGGTTTGCAGGGTGGCCATGACGGTCAGGTTGCGGGCGATGGCCTCGGCCTGGCCGCGGGCCTCGGCATCGAGTCCCGGATAGGCGCCGGGGGTGTCGACGAGGCTGACGACGGGGAGTCCGTAGCGCTCGGCAAGCTGCATGAGGCGCAGGGCCTTGCGGTAGCCTTCGGGGTTGGCCATGCCGAAGTTGGCGGCGATGTTCTCCTCGACCGTCTTGCCCTTCTGGTGGCCGATGAGCATGACGCGCAGGCCGTTCCAGGTGGCGAAGCCGCCGATGAGTCCACGGTCGTCGCCGAAGCGGCGGTCGCCGTGCAGCTCGACAAAGTCGCTGCAGCAGCCCTCGATGTAGTCGCGGATAGTCGGGCGCTGCGGATGGCGCGCCAGTTGCACCGTCTCCCAGGGGGTGAGGGTGCGGGCGCGGCGCGATGCGGCCTTGGCGCGCTTGGGCTTCACGGTGGGGGCGGCTTGCTGCGGGCGGTAGTAGCCGAGCGCGTTGGCCAGCCACGCCTTGAGGTCGCCGCGCGGCACGATGCAATCAATGAAGCCGTGCTCCTCGAGATACTCGGCGGTCTGGAAGTCGTCCGGCAGCTTCTGCTTGATGGTCTGCTCGATCACGCGCCGTCCGGCGAAGCCGATGAGGCTCCTGGGCTCGGCGATGTTGAGGTCGCCGACCATGGCATAGCTGGCGGAGACGCCGCCCGTCGTGGGGTCGGTCAGCACGGAGATGTATGGGAGACCGGCCTCCTGCAGGCGGGCGATGGCGGCGCAGGTGCGTGCCATCTGCATGAGCGAGACGATGCCCTCGTGCATGCGCGCGCCGCCCGA
Organism: Lentisphaerota bacterium; assembly: GCA_012521875.1. Classification (GTDB taxonomy): domain Bacteria; phylum Verrucomicrobiota; class Kiritimatiellia; order RFP12; family JAAYLN01; genus JAAYLN01. Next base: position 9,375 of record JAAYLN010000023.1, read on the forward strand.
GGCGGAGAAGATGATCAGCGGCAGGCGCTTCTCGAGCGCGGTCTCGGCCGCCAGCAGGATGCGTTCGCCGGTGCCGCTGCCGAGACTGCCGCCCATGAAGCGGAAGTCCATCACGCCCAGCACGACGGGCCGGCCCCCGATGGTGGCCGTGCCGGTGACGATGGCTTCGCCGATGCCGGTCTTGGCGGCGGTGGCGCGGGCCTTGTCGGCATAGGTGCCGCTGTCGTCGGCAAACTGCAGCGGGTCGTTGAAGCCCACGGAGGCGTTAATTTCCTTAAAGGAACCCTCGTCGGTGATCAGCGCGATGCGCTCGCGGCAGCCTAGGCGCCCGTGCGCGTTGCAGGAGGGACAGACCTTGAGGTTGTCCTGCCATACGGAGCGCTCGACGTAGCGCTTACAGGCGGAACATACCGCCCAGAGCTCGTTGGAGGGGCGGATTGTGGCGTCGGATATCTGCTCGGTCAACCAAGCCATAGATGGTATCTCCTTCGCGCGCGGAGGCATTCCATGCGCGATTTAAGCGGGTAGTTTAGCACATGCGGGGTTAGGGATCCAGTCTGGGTTTAGTCTGGCCGCCGCACCGCAGGACGGCAGCAGTAGCAGTAGGCAGTAGCAGTAGGCAGTTGGAACCGGCCATAGACGCCACTTTGTCGCTTTGTCGGTAACTTTGTCGAAAGCTAAAGATTAAGCGAGTGGATGAAGCGTGCCGTTTAAGAATGAGATTAAGAGAGGGTTTAAGTGTGGGTTTAAGTGGGTGCTTCGCGCTTACACTTTGTCTCCACACTTTGTCTCCACGCTTTGTCGGATACGCTTCGTCGCCACACTTCGTCACTACGCTTTGTCGAAGGCAACAGGGAAAGCTCACGCGAAGGCGCGGAGCCACGAATATTTCTAACCGCAGATGTCGCAGATGTCCTGCTTCGCAGGCGCATGTGCCGCAGATTTGAATGTGGTGTCTCTGACCAGTCGGGTCAGGGCGCGTGGACGCCTGGCAGACGGCAGAAGTCCTTGTCGAATGAAACGAGGCGATCTGTCTGTTTCAGCAAATCCGCCCGTATCAGGCGGTCGACCAATCCCGCGCCCTTGCCATCATAGGTGGCAAGCACTGCGGGAGCGTGACCGCGGCAAAGAACACCCGGGGTTGTCAGAAACGCTTGCAGCCTCGCGAGAGCCTGTGCCTTCGGCACGTCATAGAAATAGATCAGGGCATGGTAGACCTCGGCCACGATCAGGTCATTTACCAGAATGCCCACGCCCTGCTGCATGCAGTCGGAATAGAAGAGCCTGGCGCGGTCGGCCTGATCCTCCGGCAGTCCCGTGAGGAGCCGCAGGACTACACAGGTGTCGATCCCGACAACCTTCTTCATTCGCCTGCCTCCCGTTTGCGGGCAATCGCCGCGCGGATCTCGGACATCCCATGCGATTGCCTGCGTTCCGCATACTTACGTAGCGAACCCATCCAGGCCGGGGTTTGCGGTGTGGATGGCGGCTCGATTACCCATACCTTTTTACCGTCGATGCAGGCCTTCTGCAGCGTCAGCGTGTCGCCCGGATAGACCGATAGCGACTCGCAGACAGCGGCCGGGAACGTGACCTGCCGTTTGGACGTCATTTTGACCTTATGCCGCATGGAGTTGTCTCCTTACTGTGATGAGCACATTGTAAGGCATCGCGGGCGGATGGTCAAGAGGCTGCTGGAATTTTAGATTTGTGATTTCAGATTTGTGATTGGGCCTGCGGGCGTCCTCGTCCTCGAGCCCCGGTACTGCCGGGACTGCCGGTGCTGCCGGGACTGCCGGTGGCTAGCGCCACATACCCGCTACCATGCCGTATTACTGGCGGGAGTAGGTAGTAGATGCGGCGTCCCCGCCGTGTTCACCACGCCCGCCTTGACCTTGCCACCGCCGCGTTGCTAATATCGGCGCCATGCAGCTACTCCTTATCCTGGGCTATCTCGATCCCGGTACCGGCAGCGTGATTATCCAGGCCGTCGTCGGCACCCTGCTGGGTGGCCTGCTGATAATCAAGCTCTATTGGCGCAGGATCATCGCCTTCCTGACGGGCAAAAAGCCCCCGGCCAAGGACGCCCGGAACGCCAAGGACGGCAACTCCCCGGACAAGTAGCCGAACCAGCACAGCCGCCCATTCCGGGATCTAACGGCAGCGCCGCTACTTCAGCACATCCTCGATCGTCAGCGAGCCGAGGGTCTGGCGTGCCTGCTCGAGCCGCGAGCGGTTGGTCATGACGCAGATCGCGGCCTGCGGCAGACCGGCCTCCAGCGCCTGCAGCAGGGCTTGCCGCACGTTATCCGGTGTGGCCTCCAGCAACTGCCGGCGCCGCCTGCAACGCCGCTCGAAACTCTCGCCGATCATGTGGCGCTGCAAGGCCACGCCGGTCGCCTCGCTGGGACGCAGCGGCTTCTCATCGCGCTTGGCCACACCGATGATGCCTCGGTCGATATCGCCCTGGGACCACACCGCCTGCCGCACGAAGTCGGCCACGCGGCGGAAGACGGCGATGGTCTCGGTAAGGCGCGGATCGCGGTACGAGTGGAGGGTGAAGGTGCCCGTGAGGCTCTGGTGCGTGAAGCCCGCGCCGTAGGCATTGCCCTTGAAGCGGATCTCCGGCAGCAGGTAGTCCATCGAGACAAGGTGCGCGCCAACCGAGATCAGCGGCTCGTCCGGATGGGAGAGGTGCGGCGCGGGCATGACCATGGCGCAGTGGGCGATCTGCAGGGCGGCAGCCAGTCCCTCGACGGCACCCGGCCTTGCCGGCGCGAAGCCGGTATCGCCGGGCGTCACGGGCTCGTCGGCCATGCGCCCGAGCCAGGTCTCCAGACGCGCGCGGATGGCCTCGGTCGAGGCCGGCGAGGCCGTCACGCTGGCAGTCACGCGGCGGCGGTTCAGCAGGAAATCACGGATGGCCTCGATGGCCCCGGCGACCTCGCGGTTGCCATTGTCGAAATCGGCCAGCCACCCCTCGAGAAGCGCCAACTGCGGCAGGCCGCTGGTGACGTTGGCCAGATGACCGATCTCGTTGAAGTGGCGACCGGCATTCAGACGGACAATCGCGGCGCCATTCTGCACGATCTCGGTGCGGGTGGCGGCCCGCGCCTGGACCAGCACATCGCGCATGCGCGCGGTATCGCGCGGATTGAGGGAGAAGAGCAGGTCCCCGAGCAGGTCGAGCGCCGGTGTGACGCGCTCATCGAGCGTCTTCAGGGAGATGTTCAGCACAGGCACCAGGCGTTCCGGCTGATCCACGGGCGTATGCAGGCCGACCCCCGCGCGGATGCCGCCCGTGTTGGCGCCGATGCGCGTGGCCAGCGTGGCGAAGTCGGCCGTGGCCGTGCCGAACTTGTTGAGAGCCTCGGCATAGCGCGGCAGGCAGGCCCAGAGGTGCCCGGGAAGTCCGGTGAGGTCGAACTGCAGGATGAGATAGACGATGCTGTTGGTGGGCATCGCGTTGACCAGCAGTGTGGCACCGCTGTCCAAGGTGTGTACCGTGGTGTCGATCCGCCGCGGCTCGGCCGGGATGTCGGAGATCTTCAGTTGCGGCAGGCGCGCCACCGCCTCGGGCGGATTGGGAGTGCCGTTGTCGCGCTCGAGCGCCTCGGCGGCGGCGGCGATGGCCCGCATGCCCTCGTCGTCCAGCGCGGCGCGGCGGGCGGCCAGATCCCGCGCCGACTCCTCCTCGCGCCGCGCCTCAAGCGCCGCATCGGGCGCGAGGACGAGATCGAGGCGGTGGGGATTGTCCAGCAGCCGCTCGCGGATCAGGCGGTTGAAGTACTGCGGATCACCGGCATGGATCCGGCGCAGCTCCTGGTAATGCGAGGCGTCGCGGAGATAGGTCAGCGGATCAAGATCGGACATCCAGGCCGCAACGACGCGGAAGACGGTGTGCAGCGGGAACATCGGCGCGATCTCGAGCGTCTCGTAGGCCGCCTGCTGGAAGGCGGTCTGGATCTGCTCGTCGCTGAAGGGCGTGCCGGCCGCCTTGCGCAGCGTGTCGAGGACAAGCTGGCGGAAGGTGTCGAGGCGCTCGGGTTCGGCGCCCTCCAGGCCTACATGGAAGGACGACTCGCTACCGATGTCGCTGTTGCCGGACATGACGAGATTGGTGCCGATATGGGAGTCGATCAGCGTCCGGTGCAGCGGCGCGGCCTCGTGTCCCAGCAGCAGCAGCGAGAGGATGCGCATGGCGGCGGCATCAACGGGATCGCGGTTGTCGCCAGCCAGCCAGCTCATCAGCAGATAGGTCTTCTCCTCCACCGGCTCGCCCGGTGCGGTGGGGTACGACTCGCGGTGCAGGCGCGGCTCGCTCCAGCGGGGCTGCCGCTCCGGAAGCGGCGTGCGCGGGGCGCGGGTGTAGGGTGCGAGACGCGGGGCCAGGAAGTCCAGAAAGCGCAGCGTGGGAATGTTGCCGTAGAGCACGAAGCAGGCGTTGGAGGGGTGGTAGTGCGTGGCATGGAATTTCAGAAGCGCCTCATGCGTCAGCGAGGGAATCGCCGCCGGATCGCCGCCGGAGTCGCGCCCGTAGCAGGTGTCGGGCAGCAACTGGCGCACAGCCTCGCGCGCCAGGATGGACTCGGGATTGGAGAAGACGCCCTTCATCTCGCTGTAGACGATGCCGGCGATTCGCAGGAGACCCGACGGGTTGGCCGGATCGGCGGGCGCGAGATGGTGCGCCTCGCGCGCGAAGGTGGCGGGGGTCAGCAACGGATGGAAGACGGCGTCGAAATAGACATCGGCCAGATTGAAGAGATCCTGCTCGACGTTGCTGCAGACGGGGTAGTAGGTGGTGTCGTAGCCCGTCATCGCGTTGATGAAGGTGGCCATCGACATCTTGATCATCTCGAAGAAGGGCTCCTTGACCGGGAACTTCTCCGAGCCCGCCAGCACCATGTGCTCCAGGATGTGGGGCATGCCGGTATCGTCCGGCGGCGGCGTGGGAACGTTGATGGTGAAGGCGTTTTCAGGGTCGTCGCAGTAGATGTGCAGCACACGGGCACCGCTGGCGGCATGCTCGAACTGGCACGCCACCGCCCCCAGTTGCTCGACGGGGGTCACGGCTACTACCTGGAAGCCCCGGATCTCGTCGCCGGGCTGGAAGGGGACATCTGGTACAACTGGCTGCGGCATGATGCTCTCTTTTCTGGGTATTGCTGAAGAACTGATAGCTTACTTTCAATGACCGCATCCGGCAAGTCGCAATACATGCCGCCATCTCGCCCAAATGTTGATCATGCGACTCAGTCGTATGATCGAGGAGTGTAAAAGGAGAGGGGGCGCGGGGAGGAAGGCGCGCGCCCCGCCGTTAACGGCGGACACAGGACTGGCTGGCAACGGCCACGCGGCGTCCCCGCCGTGTATGCAAGGTGGACGCCCGGTGCTGATACAAAACTGCCCGTTTGGCCACCCCGCGTGGCGCACTACGTGCGCAAGCGGTTTTGAGGTGTGGGGACAAAGTGTAGGAGACAAGGTGTGCCATTGGGCGGCGAAAGGGCAGCGCAGCGCTTTTACCCTCTAAATTGCGAGCCACTGTGTGGTCGCAATAATCGTCCCTGTCCCCTGTCTCCTGTCTCCTGCCACTGCCTACTGCCTCCTGCCACTGCCGCCGCCCCGCAGGGCGGCGGCACTTGCGCCCAGCCCGCATTCGGTCTATCATACTCACCATCTTTTCCAAACCGTACGGAAGGTAATGGTGTCATGAGTCTCACGATTGTCAGCGGACTGTTCGACCACATGGTGCTGCAGCGCAACCGCGCCAACCGCAGCGAGGCCGGAATCACCGGCAAGACGCAGGCGCAGGGGCCCGTGCTGGCCACGGTGCTTGAGATGGGCAAGAAGCTGAAGGGCTTCGACCGCCGCCGCATCGGCGACGCCGCGCGCGGACGCTTCAGCGCCGTGCTCAAGGGCGTGCCCGTGGGCGGCCCCTACGACATCGAGCTGACCGTGGCCGGCGAGAGCGTGCTGGTAAGCGACGTGCTCGTCGGCGACGTCTGGCTGCTGGGCGGCCAGTCGAACATGCAGGGCTGCGGTTTCCTGACCAGGCCGCGCCTGCCGGTGGATGACAATGTGCGGGCCTTCTACATGGACGACCGCTGGGCGCCCGCCGCCGACCCGATCCACAACCTGTGGGCCTGCGTTGACCAGGTACACATCACCCTCTGCGGCAACATGCGGCCGGCCAGGCCGGCCTCCGACTGGGGTGCCTGCCCCGGCCCCTCCTTCGGCCTCGAGATGCAGCGCCTGACCGGAGTGCCACAGGGACTCATCGCCTGCGCCCACGGCGGCACCAGCATGGATCAGTGGGATCCGGCCAGGCGTAAGCTGGGCAGCGACAGCCTCTACGGCGCGCTGGTGCGCCGCCTGGTCAAGAATGGCCGCCGCGTGGCCGGCATGCTCTGGTACCAGGGCTGCAGCGATGCCAACGCTGCCTGCGCACCGCTCTACACCAGGCGCATGCAGCGGCTCTGCGCCGCCGTGCGCCGCGACTGCCGCGATCCGGAACTGCCGATCGCCATCGTGCAGATCGGCCGTGTGATCGGCTGGGGCGAAGACGCCGCCGTACACTGGAACAGCATCCAGGATCAGCAGCGCCGCCTGCCCGATGTCATCAGGAACCTGCTGGCGGTACCGGTCGTCGATCTGCCGCTGGACGACAACATCCACATCAGCGGCGAGAGCCAGACCATTCTCGGCCAGCGCCTCGCCGGTGCCATCCAGACCCTGCGCAAGGCCCCCAAGGCACCGCCCGCGCCGATCACCGTCGGCAAGGTCTCAACCAAACTGGAGCGCAACCGTACCGTGATCACCGCCACGTTCGACAACGTGGTCGGCCGCCTGTGTGCCGGCAGCCGCCCCAGCGGCTTCGCGGTCGTGATGTCGGGCGGCGCGGACAACCACCACGACGTCCAACTCAACGGACGCCAGGCCCTGATCTACTCCAACCACCCCGAGGACGAGATCGCGGGCGCGGAACTCTACTACGGCCACGGCACCAACCCCTACTGCAACATCACCGACGAGGCGGGACGCCCGCTGCCGGTTTTCGGGCCGGTCGCCATCGGCACGCCGCGGGCCATCACCCCCTTCATCCGCACCCTGCGCGTGAGCGCCTTCCAGCCCGGCGCGGGCAAGCTCCACGACCTCCCCTTCCCTGCCGACCCCGGGTCGCTCGGCTTCGAGACACGCAGCTTCACCACCAACTTCTGCGACCTGCATCTCGACATCGCCAAATTGCAGGACGACTCCCTGGTCTACTACGCCTGCCGCTTCAACTGCCCTTCGTCCATGCAGCTTGCCCTGCTGCTGGGCTACGACGGCCCAGTCAAGGCCTGGCTCGATGGCCGCGAGATCGCCCACGATCCCGACGGCATCAACCCCGCCGTCTCCACCAAGTGCGCCGCGCCCTTCAAGGCCGCCGCCGGCACGCACGAGCTTGTCGTGGCGCTGGGCACGAACAACAACGCCGCCTGGGGCATCTTCCTGCGCCTCGAGCGCCTGAATGTGCCGAAGCGTCAGCTCCTCAACCGTCCTGAAACCATCGCCATGCCGGAGATACTAGGATGATCGCTACCCTAAGGGAACCCGCACGCAACCTGCCGGTCACAGGTGCGTTTGATGTAGTGGTGGCCGGCGGTGGCATCGGCGGTGTCGCCGCCGCCGTCGCCGCCGCCCGCACCGGCGTCTCCGTCTGCCTGCTGGAGAAGGAGTGCTCGCTCGGCGGCCTCGCCACCGTGGGCAACGTCACCGTCTGGCTGCCGATCTGCGACGGCAAGGGCCGCCAGGTCATCGGCGGTATCGGCGAGGAGCTGCTGCGCCTCGCGGTACACGATCTGCGCCAGACCAACAGGGCGGCCGGCTTCGTCGGCGTGCCCGCCTGCTGGGAGCCGGGCGGCGATCCCGCCGAACGGCAGCAGACCCGCTTCACCAGCCAGTTCAACCCCGCCGCCTACATCCTGGGACTCGAGCTCTGGGTGCTCGACGCCGGCGTCAAGCTGATGTACGACACCCGCCTCTGCGCCGTCAGGCGCTCGCGCGGAAAAGTCACGCACGTGATCGTCGAGAACAAGAGCGGCCGCTCGGCCATCGCCTGCCGCACAGCCATCGACGCCACGGGCGACGCCGACCTCTGCTTCCTCGCCGGCGAGGAGACCGAGTCGCTCGACTGCAACGTGGGAGCCGCCTGGTTCTACTACCTCAAGGAGGGCGCGGTACACCTGCACACCTCCTCGCGCGCCTTCAGCGCCAACCTGCGGCGCGACGAGCTAAAGTGCCCCGGCTACCGCGGCGACGACGCCGAGCAGGTCACGGAGCAGGTTCTCGACAGCCGCCGGCTGACCCGCGACGAGTGCGCGCGTCTCTCCGCGAAGTACCCTGAAACGGATATCCAGCCCTTCGCGCTGCCCTCCATCCCCTGCTTCCGCGCCACGCGCCGTCTCGTCGGGGCGCAGTCGCTCGGCGAGCGCGACATGCATGTCTGGTTCGAGGATGCCGTCTGCCTCACCGGCGACTGGCGTCGCCGCGGCCCGGTCTTCGCCATCACTCCGGCGATGCTGCGCGGCGTGGCCAACCGCAACCTGCTGAGCGTCGGGCGCTGCATGTCGGCCGACACCACCATCTGGGACTGCACGCGCGTCATCCCCACCTGTGCTGTCACCGGCGAGGCGGCCGGCGTGGCGGCCGCCATGGCGTGCCGCGACTGCGCCGGCAATGTGCACAAGCTGCCCACCCCCGCCCTGCAGAAGGAACTCCGCACGCGCGGCAACCTGATCGATCCGGAGCTGGTGGCGGCCATCTAGCCGCCGCCCAGCGGGGCGGCGGCTCCTTAGCCCGGCTCGGCCGGGCTAATCTATGCGCCCGAAGCGGGGCGAGGTGAAGGGCCAGTAGACAATGCTGGCCGGCCCGAGCAGGTTGCGCTCGGGCACGGGGCCCCAGTAGCGGCTGTCGAGACTGTTGCCGGTGTTGTCGCCCATGGCGTAGTACTCGCCGGCGCCCAGCGGCACGGCATCCCCGGGCAACCGCGGGGCCGGCTCGTGATTGACGGGCGCCTTTGTGCCGATCGTCAGGTAGCCGGCGTAGGGCGGTGCCCAGGGTGCCAGTTTCTCCCGGCGCACAATGCGCCCGATCGTGAAGGGCTCGGTCACCGGTGCCCCGTTAACCAGCAGCTCGGGCGGACGGATGCCGATGGTCTCGCCGGGCAGCCCCGTCATGCGCTTGATGTAGTGCGTTCCCTGGGGCAGACCCGCAATACCCAGCGTCGAGAAGACCATCACCTCGCCGCGGCGCGGACGGCGGAAGTTCCAGACCACGCGGTTGACGAAGACGTGGTCGCCGGAGTGAACGACGCCCGACCAGAGCACGGCACCGGGCTCGATACGCCCGTCGCGCGACACCCTTAGAGAGCGGCGCTCCATGACAACATCGCTGGGCACGTAGTAGCGGCGACCAGCCACGCGCAGACAGGTATAACCCGGCTTGCTATCGTCGCCCGGCAGCAGCATGACCTCACCGCCGGCCACCACACGCACCTCGCGGTACCAGTCGCCGGTGACCAGCCACTTGAGCTGCTTCAGGATCGGCTTGTCGAAAAACGCGGGGGCGTCGCGCTCCTCGGAGTGGATGCCGTAGAGCGTCGGCTGCATCGAGCCCGTCGGGATCTTGAAGGGCTGGAAGAAGTAGCAGCGGAAGGCCATCGCCACCCCCAGCGCCACCACGAGCACCTCGAAGTTCTCGGTCCAGCCGCTGCGGTGCAGCGGTGCCCAGCCGGAAAGCGCCTCCTTGAGGACCCCGGTGGCGCGGGCCACCTCCTCGCGCGTGCCGTGCCGCCGGACACGCCGTGCGTCCTCCCTGGCATCGCGGAGCTGTGTCACGGCGGCCTCGGGCATGATGTCGCGCCGCATGCGGTAAATGGGGCCGGCGTGCGTGTAGATATCCTTGAGGTGCCCGCGCGCCTTTCGCAAGGCCAGATAGTCCCGGATTCCCATGTTATCTTTCTCCTGCGGCCTGCGGCACGCGCTAGCCCTCGCCGACGGTTCCCTTAAGCACGGCGATGAAGGCCGACTGCGGCACGTTGACCGAGCCGAACTCCTTCATGCGCTTCTTGCCTTCCTTCTGCTTCTTGAGCACCTTCTGCTTGCGGGTGACGTCGCCGCCGTAGAGCTTGGCAAGCACGTCCTTGCGGAAGGCACGGATATCCTCGCGCGCGATGATCGTGCGGCCGATGGCCGCCTGCACGGGGATCTTGAACATGTGCGGCGGAATGGCTTCCGAAAGCGCCTTGCAAATCTGGCGCCCGCGGGCAACCGCCTTGTCGCGGTGTACCAGACAGGCAAAGGCATCCACCGTCTCGCCGTTGAGCAGGATGTCGAGCTTGACGATGTCTCCCTCCTGGTAGCCGGTAGGCTCGTAGTCCATCGAGGCGTAGCCGCGGCTGATGCTCTTGAGCATGTCGTGGAAATCGATCAGGATCTCGTTGAGCGGCAGGATGCAGGTGAGCATCACGCGGCGTGCGTCGACACTCTCGGTTGCCTGGATCGAGCCGCGGCGGTCGGTCACGAGGCGCATCATGTCGCCGATGTTGTCGCCGGGGCAGATGATCGTCGCGCGGATGATCGGTTCCTCGATAATCGCGATGTGGGCGGGATCAGGAAGCTGCACGGGGTTGTCCACCTCGATCGTCGAGCCGTTGTGGAGCGTCACGTCGTAGATTACCGAGGGATGGGTGTTGATGATGTCGAGGTCGAACTCGCGGCGCAGGCGCTCCTGGACGATGTCCATGTGGAGCAGGCCGAGGAAGCCGCAGCGGAAGCCGAAGCCGAGCGCCACCGAGCTCTCGGGGTGGAAGGTGAAGGCCGCATCGTTCAGGTGCAGCTTCTCCAGTCCCTGGCGCACCTTCTCGAAGTCCTCAGAGCCGACCGGATAGATGCCGCAGAAGACCATCGGCCGCACTTCCTTGTAGCCGGGCAGCGCCTCCTCCGAGCCGTTGCTTGTGGTCGTGATCGTGTCGCCGCTCTTGACGTCGGCGGGATCCTTGATCGTGCCGACCAGATAGCCCACCTGCCCCGGACCGAGCTCCTCGACCGGCTGCTGGCCGGGACTGAACACGCCCACCTCGCGGATTTGCGTCGCGACGCCGTTGCTCATGAGCTGCACGCTGTCGCCTACGCGCAGCGTGCCGTCAACCACGCGGACATAGACCACCACGCCGCGGAAAATGTCGAAGACCGAGTCGAAGACCAGCGCACGCAGGGGTGCCTTGGCACCGCGTGTGCGGGGTGGCGGCACGTGGCGCACCACGGCCTCCAGCACCTCCTCCACATTCTGCCCCGTCTTGGCGCTGATGTGCAGGTGCTCCCCCATGCTGATGCCGAGCAGATCCTCCACCTGGCGCGTCACGCCGGGGATGTCCGCACCGGCCATGTCCACCTTGTTGAGAACGGGCACGATCTCCAGATGGTTGTCGACCGCCAGATAGGCGTTGGCCACGGTCTGGGCCTCCACTCCCTGCGTCGAGTCGACGACGAGGATGGCACCCTCGCAGGCGCGCATGCTGCGCGAGACCTCGTAGGCGAAGTCCACGTGGCCCGGAGTGTCGATCAGGTTGAAGCGGTAGGTCTTGCCATCACGCGCGGTGTAGAGCATCGTGACGGGATGGCTCTTGATGGTGATGCCGCGCTCGCGCTCGAGCTCCATCGAGTCGAGGGTCTGGTCGCGTATCAGCCGCTGCTCGACGGCCTTGGTCAACTCCAGGATGCGGTCTGAAAGCGTCGTCTTGCCGTGGTCGATATGGGCAATGATGCAGAAGTTGCGCGTGTTGTGGATAATCTCTTCGGTCATGGCTGTACGGGGATGCCGCTGGTCCGGGCCGCCTCCGTGGCGGCGCGCATGGCGGTGATTGCCGCAGCCATGTCGGGCGCCGAGTAGAGCGAGCTTCCGGCCACGAACTGGGTGGCGCCGGCCGCCGCGCACTGGGCGGCGGTTTCATTGCCGATGCCGCCATCAACCATGATGGGAAAGGGTTCGGCGGCTGCGTCCGACATTTGGCGGATCTGGCGGATCTTGGGCAGCATGTCGGCCATGAAGGTCTGGCCGCCATAGCCCGGCTCCACGGTCATGCAGAGCACGTAGTCGAAGTTCCCCAGATAGGGCCGCAAGGCATTGGCCTGCGTGGCCGGCTTCAGCACCAGCCCCGCCAGGAGACCGCGCGTGCGGATGGCGGTCAGTGTGGCGTTCACATCGCAGGAGGCCTCGATATGGATCGAGATGGAATTGGCACCGGCATCAACGAAGCGCTTGACGAAGCGGTCGGGGTGCGTCAGCATCAGATGCACATCAAGCGGCATTTCCACGGCACGCCGGATAGAGGCCACGACATCTGGCCCGAAGGACAGGTTGGGCACGAAGTGGCCATCCATGACGTCCAGATGCAGCTCATCGGCACCCGAACGCTCGGCGAGCCGCGCACCATCTGCGAGACGCCCGAAGTCGGCCGAAAACATCGAGGGAAGGATTTTGATTTTCACGGATCACAGTATGTCAAAAAACGCGCATCTAATCAATCCCCACTCGCGGCCCGTGGACACCATGGCCACAGCCGCGGGAAGGCCGCAGGAATGATAACGCAGAGGCGCAGAGACGCGGGGACGCAGGGATGTGGTGCACTACCCGCCGTGAACGGCGGGCACAGGACTGGCTGGCGGCGGCCACGCGGCGGGGGACGCCGCGAATACCGGGCAGTGGGCTGAAAGCCCGTTCTATCCTCTCCTCATGCAAACAACCCCTCTTCCCCAAAACTATGTCACGCCCCTTCAGGGCTAGTCGGTTTCTGCCAATTCCCCAGGGCGTTGCCCTGGGCTGGTATATCGCGCCCCTTAAGGGCTTTCATCAACTTTGTCGCGAGCTTTCGCCGGCACGTATCCTTCGGACGAGCAGACGCTCGTCCCTCCCGTGGCTGCGGGCTTGGCGTCTTTTGCTGTGCCCTGCGCGCGGCTAGCAGGGACGGCGTCGCCCTACCTGTACGTTATGGCAAGACAAACGTATAGATCGCATATATGGACAGGGGCGCATTACAGGCGACAGCCAAACTTTAGAACTTTAGAACTCCCGAACTTTAGAACTTCCTTCGCGTCTTCGCGCCTTCGCGTCTTCGCGTGAACTTTCCCTGTAACTTTCGACAAAGTTTCCGACAAAGCTCGCGACAAAGTGGCGTCTCTGGCCCAACTGAACCCTGGTCTAAGACACCCCATTCCAATCTGCGTAAATCTGCGCAAATCTGCGGTTAAAAAATCTTCGAGCCTTCGCGTGAGCCGCCCCTGTTGCTTTCGACAAAGCGTAGGGACAAAGTGTGGAGACGAAGCGTAAAGAGACAAAGTGTGGAGACAAGGTGTGGAGACAAGGTGTGCCATTGGGCGGCGAAAGGGCAGCGCAGCGCTTTTACCCTCTAAATTGCGAGCCACTGTGTGGTCGCAATAATCGTCCCTGCCTACTGCCATTGCCTACTGCTACTGCCGCCGCCCCGCTCCGGGACGGCGGCGTTAGCGCACCATGATGCAGACACCGCTGCTGCCGCGGCACTCATAGCAGCCCAGATCAATGCCGCCGCGGATGCGCGGCTCGCCATCCAGATCAACATCGCTGCGCAGGAAGCCGGAGCGGTTGCCAACATTGCCGCACGGCGAAAACTTGCCGAGACGGTAGTTGCCATTGGCCGCATCCACAAAGAGCGGATCGCGCGAGAGGTTGCCCGCACCGGCCAGCACTCCATCCTGCATGTCGGTATAGACAACGGTCGTGGCATTCGAGATGCCGCCCTCGCTGTTGCCCCAGACAATGCAGTTGCGAAGGTTCATCGTGCCGGTATCGGCGAACTTGCGCGCGCCCCAGCCCATGTTGTCGGCAATGGTGACGTTGACAAGGTCACCCGCGCCCGGCGTCATGGACTTGTCTCCGTTGCACCACATATCCCCGACCACCTGGTTGACAAAGCCGCCGCCCGTGCCGGAGCCGCGCGAAATCAGGCAGTTGGTCATGTAGAGCAGACCGCCGTCCTGCTGGAAGACGTTGCAGTAACTCGACAGGTCGGGCACGTAGCCGTCGAAGACGCAGCGCTCCACAACGGTGGTCATGACAATCGTGGAAGTATGATTGTCGAGATAGACCGTTCCGCCATTGGCGGTGTAGCCGATGGCACGGTTGCCGACAAAGATGCTGTCCGCAATGCGGGCGCTGATGGCGTCCTGGATGCTTAGGGCGCCGCCGTAGGCCTCGTCGGCAGCGCCACCGTTATTCATGCGCACCTGACTGTAGTTGTTGGTGAAGAGGGAGTCCGTGATGTTGACGGTTCCGCCCCTCGTGTAGATGGCACCGCCATAGACCACCTTGAAACTCATCTGCGAGTAGTTCCCCTCGAAGCGGCACCCCTGCACCCCGAGCGCGGTGTTCCAGGTTGCGATCGCGCCGCCGAATTGCGATGAGTTGTCGGCCGACCACCCCACACGGTTGTTGGAGAAGTTGCAGTTCGTGACCACAAGGGAACCACCATTCGCGAAGACCGCGCCGCCCAACGCCTTCTTGCCGTAGGAACCGGACTGGACTCTACAGGCATTGTTGGAGAAGAGGCAATCCGCAATCAGAGTGTTGCACGTGTTAAGCGCGATCGCGGCGCCGCCGTCGCCCTCGCCAGTGGAGACGGAACCACTGTGGAAAACCAGATTCTCAAGGCGCAGGGTCGAGTTGCGGAAACGCAGCAGCCGGAACGCGTTATCCGTGTGGCGCGTGATCTCGGTCGGCTGATCGGAAAGCGCGCCGGGGGCCCCCTCGCCCGCGTAGCCGCCGCGCACGGTCAGACCCGCCGCGTTTTCGATGACGACCTGCGACTGCTCGCCGAAGACCAGCGAGAAGTCGTTGTAGGAGCCGTGCTTCATGTAGACGGTGTCGCCAACGCCCTGGCACTCGTTGACGATCGGCAGGAGTCCGGCATAGGCGTTGTCCCAGCTTGTGCCGTCCCGGATGCCGGCACCTTCGGGCGTGCTGTAGAAGAACTGCGGCACGTCATCGGGAGCCGTCGTGAAGGAGCCTTCGGAGGTTACCTTGCCGGCCTGGTTCTCGACCTCGAGACGGAACGCGTAGGCGGACACCGAGGCGAGATCCGTCAGGGGGATGCGGGTGATCTCGCCCTCGGGAATCGCCGAGGCAGACGCCGACCAGGTCGTCTGCGGATCGTCCGTGAGCCAGTAGATGACCGTGGCCGTGCAGACGTCGTTGCCGTTGCCCGTCAGGGTGGTCGAGACCACTACCGAATGGCGCCGGATATGGGAGACGACCGCATCGGTCGCGGCAGGCATCACCGGTATGGCGTAGAGGTAGGGAACGGACCAGGAGGAACCCATCGTGTTTTCGGCGAAGAAACGGTAGCAGAGGCTCCCGCCCTCGATGCCGGTGATCAGCGTGGAGAGAATATCCCACTTGGCAAAGGTGCCGAGCGGAACGCTGTGCGCCCAGTCGGCGAGGGCGTTGGTGCCCTTGTCACTAGTACTAGAGTCCCACACCAGTGTGACGGTCGCGGGGATGGTGCCGTCGCCACCAACCTCGCCGACAATACCCATCGGGTAGGCGGAGGTCGCCGTGACGTTTGTCGGGGGCAGCGGGACGACCGCGATGCCGTCGAAGGCGACGTAGTCGCCGGTGGCGGACTTCGAGGCGGCGGCGGTGTTGGCGTCGTAGCCGATGTTGACGCGCAGGTTGTTGGGCTGGGGCTCCTTGTACCACTCTCCATTCACGGGGCCGGCATCGATGGTCGGCGAGGTGACGGCGTCCGTGACCCACGAAGTGCCCGCGAAGTATCCGTCGGCGAGACGTCCGGCGGCCGACCGCGGGTGGTAGTAGCCGTCATCCGAGAGGAGCGGGTCGTCGGCGAAGACGCCCTCGCCCGTGACCTCCCCCTCCATGCAGGAATAGGTCGCAGTGTCGATATTGACGTTGCCGAGGGTGTTGCTGTAGATGATCGAGTTCTGGATCCCGACCACGCCGTAGGTGATGTCGCGGTAGATGCCATAGCCGTCGTTGCCGGCGATTGTGCAGGCATCGAGCAGCAGGGTGCCGAGGGCGATGTCTATAGAGCGCTTGTAGTCGCCGGAGCGGTTGCGGGAATCAGCGGGCTCGCGGACATTCAGTTCCGCGACCAGACAATGGCTCATCTCCAGGCGTCCGCCGTTCATGCCGATGGAGCCGGAGTTGAAGGAGGCAATGGAAGGGTCGTAACCGTTGCCACGGAAGACGCAGCGGTCGAGGCGCGTCGTCGTGGTAGTCTCGCTGCCCACCAATGCGAGGGTGCCGCCGAACGCGGACTTTCCGCGCGCGGCGTTGCCGAAGAAATGCGAATCCGAAATGTCGAGACTTGACACTCCCGTGGCATAGACGGCACTACCACCGGAAGCACGTCCAGAATAGGTGCGGTTGCTGGTAAAGAGGCACTCGTCTATGACGGCATTTGCACCCTCCAGATAGATAGCACTTCCGAAACTGTTTTGAGCCGCATTGCCAATCAGGTTTCCAATAAAAGTCGTCCGCCGGACGGTGACATCCGTGGTTATCGCATAGATACCGCCGCCAAAGCTTCTGCAATTGTCCTGGGATTTTGTAAGCACGCAGTTGGTCACAAGGCAGTCGACAACCTCGAGGGTGCCGCCGCTGGCGTAGATGCCGCCGCCCTTGGGCGCGTCCATGTAAATGTAGAGGGGCTGGCCGATGACGCTGTTCGAGTCGAAGACGCAGTTCGAGACTAGGGTCGTGCAGGTGTCGAGATAGGCACCGAGACCGCTGGCGTGCGCAACACCTGTAAACGTGCCCTTCGCGAGCACAAGGTCGTGCATCCGGATGTTCGAGCTCTTGCCGTAAACCAGGCGCGTTGCAACGCCCTCGGCGGGCGTGATAAGCGTCTCGCCCGTGGCGGCCTTGGCGTAGGGGTCGGTGTCGTCTGTTCCAGCATAGCCGCCGCGGAGATCCAGCGATGCGAAGTTGACGATGCTGATCTGATTGGTGAGCGGATAGGTGCCGACCGCGCAATGGATTCTGTCGCCTGACCGGATGGCGCCGGAGATGCTCGCGAGACCGGCAAAGGCGTTCGACCAACTGCTGCCGTCCATCGTCCCCGCGCCTGCGGGTGTCACGAAGAAATCCATGGCATTGCGTATGAAGATGAAGTCGCCCGTGCCCTGATTGGCATAGAACGACGCATCGCCCAACTCCGGGTGCGCGGCGTCATAAAGGCCTGCGACCATAGCGTCGCCTATTTTTGTGATACACGGTACAAGGTCGCGGACAAGCGTGTCGCCCTCGTAGATCTTGAAGCCGAAGAGGCGCAGACCGCAGTAAGAAAATGGAGTAACGGCGCCCGGATCGCCCGTTTTGGATCCGAAAATGACGAAGGTGTTGACCAGATGGGTATTAGTTTTCTTGTGTACGGACTTGCTAACGCCGGCATAGGTAGCCAATCCGGCACCTGCGTCGAGCGCAAAGGTGTTGCGCGAGGTGCGGATGGCCGTCGTGATTTCGATATAGATGGCGCTGGCCCCGTAGCTTTTGTTGAACCAGGTAAACAACTGGTTGTCCTGGTTGGCGTTGCCGCCGAAGCTCATCGAGAAGCTGATTACACCGCCATCCTCCGAGCAGCCGATCGGAGCGCCACCGCCCGGACGGGTCATGGAACCGATGAACTGCCAGTCCGCCTCGAGGCGGGTGTTGGAATTAGGCAGATACCCCGTGTCGATCCACTGTGTGCCGGAAGATTCGATATAGTCGATCTGCGCGTATCCGGCAGGCAAGGCGGCCCGTGCGCCAAATGGCACAGAAAGGGCAGCGGCAAGTAGCAGCCCGCGGTACAACTTGTGAGAAGAGCGTCGTGCGTTCATGGAGTCACCTCGTCATTATAGGCAAGCAAGTGCCACGTAGAATAGTAGAGGCTCTCGCAAAACCCCCCGCTCCGCAGCGCCTGACGGCCTGCGCGGTCGTTTTTGTAAGTGAACCGTCCCGCACCGCCAGCGGGCAGGCATGACGCTTCAGCTTACGCCATATCGCTTTCTGCGCAGCACCATGCCACGCCCAAAACGACAGGTAAAGTATCGCACATTCCGGGGCATTTGTCTACCCCCCCATTTTTTGTTGTAGATTGTTGCAGCGCAACATGTTATGATATACCAGCCATCCAGGCAAACAGGCTTGACGCCCGGAAAGGAAACGGAAACTCATGCAGGAAAAGCGACATTGCACACCAATAGGCCAGTTGTGGAACAGTATCCAGTCCTGGCTCTTCCCGATGCTGGAGGACGAGA
>JAAYLN010000024.1 GCA_012521875.1 Lentisphaerota bacterium
AAACAAGGGCTGAAGGCCCGGCCTATCATCGGTGGACAACCCTGCTTCCCGGAACTATGTCACGCCCCTTCAGGGCTGGTCATTATTTGGCCCATTCCCCAGGGCGTTGCCCTGGGCTGGCATGTCGCGCCCTTTCAGGGCTGCCATAGACTTTGTCGCGAGCCTTGTCGGTTACTTTGTCGAAAGCGAAAGATGAAGCGGGTGGATGAAGCGTGCCGTTTAAGAGTGAGTTTAAGAGTGGGTTTGGAGTGGGTGCTTCGCTCTCACTCTTTATCCCCGCACTTTGTCACCCCACTTTGTCGGTTACGCTTCGTCCCTACACTTCGTCCCTACGCTTTGTCGGAATGCGAAAAGGGAGCAAGCGTGCGGTATAGTCCTGCAAAAGAGCGCAGTTGCGTCGGAGGATCGGCTTCAGGGTGACTGGTGATTTATTATCCGCGCGGATTAATCAGGAACTCAAGAACTGAGCAAGACTGCGCGGTTTCCACAAACAAATTCCTGATATCATGAGTTCCTGCTAAACAACCACCACCCATTCTCCATTCGACACTTCGCGGTCCGCGTGCTACACTTCTGGCGTTTTTAACCGTGCTTTTTGCAATACCCTTGCATGCATAAGCGGCACGGGCACCCCGCCCGTGTTTCATGGGCGGGACGCCCATGCCACGAGGGGGTTGCAGGGGGCTCTAACCGGGAGGGAATGCCGATAGGGCATCACAGGAGTTTATCATGGCAGAGCATAAGTGGCAGATTCATGCGCACCGCGGCGGGCGGTTTGAGTTTGATGAGAATACGCTATCCGCCTTCCAGGCCAGCTATGCCGCCGGGCTGCGCGGCTTCGAGACCGATGTGCGGATGTGCAAGGATGGCGCGCTGGTCATCATGCACGACGCCTCGATCGAGCGCATGACGCAGGGCACCGGCGAGATCGAGGAAATGACCGAGGCCGAGTTGCGGCAGGTCAGGACGAAGCCGGGCAACCCCATCCTCTTCCTGGACGAGCTGGTCGCCTTCTTCGCGGACAAGCCCGGGCTCTACATCGAGTACGAGATGAAGACGGATCCCTCGCGCTATCCGCAGGCGAAGCTGGAGGAGTACTGCCGCAAGCTGCATGACTCCATCGTCCCCCACGTTTCGGAAGACACGACGGTGCTCTTCACCTCTTTCGACAAGCGCCCGCTGCTCTTCTTCCAGCAGGCCTTCCCGGATGCGGAGCTCATGCTCATCACCGGCCAGCCGTGCTGCGAGGCCACCATCCGCGAGGCGCTGGAACTGGGCGTCAGGCGTCTGGCCTGCACCTGGGACGGCAGCTCGCGCACCGCGGTACGGGCGGCGCACGAGGCCGGGCTGATCCTGGCCGGCTGGCCGGGACACAAGGTCGAGGACTATCTGCTGGGCGTGGCCCTGGGCTTCGACCACCTGTGCGCCGACAATCCGGTCGAGGTTCTGGAGTTCAGGAAGAAGAACCTGGCCTGGCTGGAGTAGGGACGCCGCCGCTGCGGGGCGGCTGGAAAGGGAGAGAGACGCCACTTTGTCGCGAGCTTTGTCGGCAACTTTGTCGCCTTTGTCGAAAGCAACAGGGAAGTTCACGCGAAGGCGCGAATTATTGAACCGCGAATGGACGCAAATACACGCGAATGCACGGAAATGGAGTAAGCGGGTGGTGTGTGCTTCGCACTTACACCTTGTCCCCGCACTTTGTCTCCACGCTTGGTCGGCTACGCTTCGTCTCCACACTTTGTCTCTACGCTTTGTCGAAAGCGAAAGAGCAAGAGAATGTTCCGGCTCCCCGTTCGCTCCAGATGCTATGGAGCCCGCGGTCTCCGCGGTGTATTGATGCGGCGCATGATTGGTGAACGGTACCGCCGGGGACGGCGGGCTCCAGCGTTCCGGCTTTTCCGTTCGCCCAGTCCTCGTCTGTACCGGCAGTCTCTTGCATCGCGCGCGTTCGCGTTGTAGACGCGGCGCTCCTGCTGCGCGCAGGTCTCCCGCCCCCTGTCTCCTGTCCCACGCCTGTACCGAGCCACCTCGCCCACCGCCCCGGCACAAGCTCACGGTACAGCAACCGAAAGGAGGGCGACGCCGTCCCGGCTGGCCGCAGCGATGGAGCGATTGAGCGTGCAAGGGTAACCGCGAATGAACGAATGGGCACGAATAGATGTGTTTTTAACCGCGAAATTCGCAAACATCGCGAAAGTAGAGAACAGCGCCATCGGCGCGCCCCATCCCAGCCTAGGGTGAAGCCCTAGGAAACCGAGGTAAATACAAACGAGGGCTGAAGGCCCGGCCTATCATCCCTATAATCAAGCCCTTTTATCATAGATTATATCCCGCCCCTTCAGGGCTCGTCTGTTTTCGCCTCGTTACCCAGGGCGTTGCCCTGGGCTGGTATATCTCGCCCCTTTAGGGCTTGCATAAACGTTCGCACGAGCCATGTCGAAAGCTGTCGCAGTTGACGGACACGGCGATCCGCCCCAACGAGAATAGCCCGGCAGAGCCGGGAGCGAAGCCGGGCAGGGAGTAAGCGGGTGGTTTAAGCGTGCCGATTAAGAGTGAGATTAAGTGTGGGTTTAAGTGGGTGCTTCGCGCTTACACCTTGTCCCCGCACTTTGTCTCCACGCTTTGTCGGCTACGCTTCGTCTCCACACTTTGTCCCTACGCTTTGTCTCCCCTATTGCGGAGCACACCCGCTGAACCAAGAACACCCCTATAAAGTCGTGACCAGCAGGGTGGCGCCGGGGGCGTGCGGTGTGATCGTGTAGGATGCCACGCAGGCCGGGATGAGCAGGCTATCCCCGGCCTTCACCGGCTCGCGGTACGACCCCGTCTGGACTTCGCCGCTCCCTTCGGCGACGAAGAGCGCATGGAAGCTCTCGCCGTCCGGTGTGAGCTGCTGCGGGGCAGTCAGGCGCGCGCGGCGCAGGGCGAAGTCGGCCGTGGCACTGCATATATGCCAGACATCGGGCGTGTCGCGGGGCGGTTCGACACTCGGCACCGGCAGCGACCAGTCTATGGATGCGAGCGACTCCTCGACATGCAGCAGGCGCAGATGTCCTGAATCATCCAGACGCTTCCAGTCGTAAAGCCGGTAGGTGGTGTTGGCGCTCTGCTGAACCTCGTAAACCAGACAACCGCTCCCAATGGCATGCACCAGACCGGCCGGAATGTGGATTGTGCCGCCGGCCACAGCATCGTGCGCGATGATCAGGGAGCCGACCGTGCCTTCCTCGATGGCCGACCGGAGGAGTTTCGGGGTCATTCTGGGAACCAGCCCCGCATAGATATGGGCGCCGGGCTCGGCCGCCAGCAGGTGCCAGCTCTCGTTCTTGCTCTCCGCCCCCAGTTCCCTGGCCGCCTCGCGGGTTGGGTGTACCTGCACGCTGAGGCTGGCCTGTGCGTCGATAATCTTGAAGAGCAGCGGGAAGCGATCCGCCTTGGGTGCCCTGGAGCCGAGCAGCTTGCGCCGGAAGTGCTTGACCAGATCGGCCAGCAAAGCCCCGGCCAGCGGGCCGTTGAGCAGCGGCCCGCCGCCATCCGGATGCCCCGAGATCTCCCACGACTCGCCGCAGGTGGGCGGCAGCCCGGAACGGCCGAAGTGCTGCGCGATGCGGTCGCCGCCCCAGAGGCAGCGCTTGTGCCAGGGGGCGAAGCGGAGCGGATAGGCGATCTGCGACATTATGCCCTGTCCTCCTCCGCGTCGTCCTTGGCGCGCTTCTTCGTGACGGGTATGGGGCGCCCCAGACGCCGCATCACCTTCTTGAGATCGTTCCAGGCGTCACGCTTGGTTGAGGGGAAGCGCAGGAGGTAGGCGGGGTGGAAGGTGGGCATCAGCGGGATACCCTCGAAGCTCGTCCAGATGCCGCGCAGCCGCGTGATGCCCGCGCTGCCGAGCAGGCCGAGGATGGCGGTGTTGCCCATGGCGACGATCGTGCGCGGGCGGATGATGGCGATCTGCTCCTTGAGGAAGGGCATGCAGGCGCTCATCTCGGCGGGCGAGGGATTGCGGTTCTCCGGCGGACGGCACTTGCAGATGTTGGCGATGAAGACCTCCTCGCGCGTGTAGCCCATGGCGGCGATCATCTGCGTGAGGAGCTGGCCGGCGCGACCGACGAAGGCGAGTCCCTGGCGATCCTCCTCGGCACCGGGCGCCTCGCCTATGAACATCACCTCGGGCTTGACGGGGTTGCCCTGGCCGGGCACCACCTGTGTGCGGCCCTGGCAAAGGTCGCACTTGCGGCAGGCCGCGATCCGCTCCCTGATCTGCTCCAGAGCCGCACCGGCCGCCGCCCGCGCGTCAACCGCGCCAGCGCCGGCCGCTACAGGACGGCTTTTCTGCGCCGTGGCACCGCTGCCGCCGGTACCTGCACGTGTCCCCACGCCTAGCCTGGCGGCGGCCGCGCGCGCCGCCGCATCCGTCTTCATGCGTGCCAGCGTTTGCAGCGTTTCGGGCTCCAGTTCCAGCGAGACCGCACCACACTCGCGCTGGTAGCGCAGGTAGTCGATAAGTGATGTGTAAGTGGCAGAAAGGCGGTCGGTCATGACAAGGGTATCATCCCGCAGCAGGGGGGCTGGTGTCAAGAAGGGAGGCGGCCAACTAGACCGGATTCGGGGGCGTGAGGCGGGGGATGGAGAGGTGGCGGGCGCCCTCGCCCTTGAGGGGGGTGTCGTAGCGCGCGGGCGTGGCGTCGCGCGGATGCCACGGCTTGCGGGCGGCATCCAGCAGCGCGGCCGGGGCGACGGCACACTGGCCGTAGCGTGCGTTGAGTGTATCGATGGTCTCGTGCAGCCGGATTTGCCCGAGCCGCTCCGGCGTCTCCTCGAAGAGGTCGCGCTGGCGACACATCTCGTCCATGAGCCCCCCGAGCCAGACCGTGGTCGCGCGATAGGTGGAGCCGGATATGAAGAGGCGGTCGAAGAGTCCGCGCAGGAGGGGGATGGCCTCGGTGTCGAGGGCGGTAGGCAGGGGAAACCCGGCGGCATCGCCCCATCCGGTGTAGTCCGCGAAGCGGAGGTGGAGGCCGATTTCGCGTGCCAGTTGCCGGTGACGCCGCAACTTGGCCATGGCCGACCCCAGATTGCGGAGCGCCTCGGAGAAGATGAAGTCGCGGTCGCGGCTGGGCGGGGCGAAGGTGTGGCCCTTCATGATGCTGTCGGTGGATACGCGGCGCGTGGTGTCGAGCGCGATCGCGCGCCGGCCGCGCAGCTCGCTCCAGGTGTCGTAGCCGGGCTTGTGCAGCAGGCGCAGCACGTCGGTAGCCTCCATGCCGGCCAGGGCCGCCGCGGTGTACACGCCCCGCACGCGGAGCCTGGCGGTGCTGGCGGGGCCGATGCCCCAGACCTTGTCGATAGGGATCCGTGCCAGCAGCAGCGGCACATGCTCGCGCCGAACGATCGTCTGCCCGTTGGGCTTGCGGAACTTCGAGCAGAGCTTGGCCAGTGTCTTGGTCAGGCTGATGCCGACGCTGACCGTGAGCCCCAGCTCCCGCGACACGGTGTCGCGCAGGTTCGCGGCCACCGTTTCGGGCGGGGCGTCCAGGATGGAGCCGCACCCCGTCAGGTCGGCAAAGGCCTCGTCAATCGAGTACTCCTCGACATGCGGGGTAAAGCGCCGCAGGATCGCGAAGAGGCGCTGCGAGTAGAGGCTGTAGGCCTCGTAGTCGGAGGGGCGCACCACCAGATCCGGGCAGCGGGCGCGCGCCTCGTGCAGTTGGAGTCCGCGCTTGATGCCGAGGGCCTTGGCCTCGTAGCTGGCGGCGGCGATGATCCCGCGCTCGGCGCCGGTCACGACCGGACGGCCGCGCAGAGCGGGATCGAGCGCCTGCTCGACCGCGGCGAAGAAGCCGTCGGCATCGACATGCAGCAGCGTGCAGTCCTGGTAGCGGGAGTCCATGTTTATGGAAAAAGGTATCCAGAATTCAGAATCCAGAATCCAGAATCCTCTGCCGCCTGCTCTTTCGCATTCGACAAAGCTCGCGACAAAGTGGCGTCTCAGGCCAATTCAAAACCGCCCGTAGCCTTACTGAAGCGCTTGCAAAACCCCTCGCTTGCAGGTGTGGCACGGGCATCTTGCCCGTGTTTCATGGGCGGGACGCCCATGCCACGAGGGTTTTGCAAGAGCCTCGTACTGACTACTGAATTCCGGGGGCGCATCCACTATTGGATCGCCCCCACACAGTAGCAGTTTCGTGTTGCAATGTATAGAACAAAGGTTCTATACTAGCGCCATGTCACCCCGATCAAAGCTGGCCGAGCGCCTTCCGGTGCTCAACGACTTCATCCGCCGCCACGGTCGCGCGCCGACGCTGGACGAGCTGCGCACGCTCTTCGGCGTGCGCTCCAAGAACACGGCCTCGGTCATGGCGCGGCGTTTTGTGGAGGCCGGGGCGCTGCGGCGCACTCCCAGCGGCCGCCTGGCCGCCCCGCTGCGCCACGAGGCCTATGCGCTGCGGCTGCTGGGTGCCGTGGCGGCCGGCTTTCCCTCGCCGGCCGAGGAGGCGCTGCTCGACACCATGACACTGGATGAGTATCTCGTAACCCGTCCCGAGGCCACCTTCATGCTGCGCGTCGAGGGCGACTCGATGATCGAGGCGGGGATCCTGCCCGGCGACACCGTGCTCGTCGAGCGCGGCCGGAGCCCGCACAACGGCGACATTGTGATCGCCTGCGTGGATGGAGCCTGGACGATGAAGTACTTCTTCAAGGACGGCAAGGGGGTGCGTCTGGAACCGGCCAACAAGGCCTACACCACCATCCGTCCCAAACGGACACTGGTGGTCGAGGGCGTGGTGGGCAGTGTGATACGCAAGCTGCTGTAGGCTTACTTCTGCGCTGCCTGCGCGTGCCGTGCCGTCTGGAAGAGATCCACGCTGCCGAGCACGTTGTTTCCGGACGCCTTGAGAGCGGCGATCGCCTTCTCGGCGTTGTCGAAGCGGAAGACCAGCACGGCCTCCTCGCCGCGGCGGAAGGCGAAGGCGTACATGTACTCGATGTTCACGCCCGCCGCATGGATCGTGTCCAGCAGGACCGCCATGCCGCCCGGCTCGTCGCGGACTGTCGCGGCAACCACGTCACGGACATTAACGATATAGCCGGCCTGCTCGAGGATCTGCTGCGCCCGCTCCCACTCCTCGACGATCAGGCGGACGATGCCGAACTGCTGCGTGTCGGCGAGGGAGAGCGTGACGATATTGATCCTGGCGTCCGCCAATGTGCGGCAGATGGCCTTCAGGTGCCCGGGCTTGTTCTCGAGAAACAGCGAGATTTGCTTGATGGTCATGGCCTCTCCTCGTGTCGCGGCCGAAGCGCGCAGGCGCATCGGTGCGGGCGTTCGCGCCGCAGTTGTTGAAATATTAGCGCATATGCGGCGGAACCGCAACAAGGGAGACGGGGACGGGGTAAATTTTAGATTTGGGATTTTAGACTGCCTCGCGGCTGCGCCGCGAGAAAGCCATGGAGTAACTGCGACAAAATGTCCAAGTTATAGGCAAGATTGGGGTGCTTCGCGCGTCCTCGTAATCGTCCTCGTCCTCGACAACCATCGACGGCTCTATTTTTTGACAGGATGACAGGATTTCCCGCTTTGCGGGCGCATGTTTACAGGATTCGTGATGGTGTGCTGCGCGGGGGGAGCTACGGATTTCCCGCTGCGCGGGCGCATATCTCCTGCTTCGCAGGCGCATGTGAGCGCGGATGAAGAGGATGATGTTGTGTTTTAACCGCGAAATGCGCAAAAATCGCGAAAAGAGAAAAGCACCAACGGCGCGCCCCATCCCAGCTGCTAGGGTGAAGGAAACCGAGGCAAATACAAACGAGGGCTGAAGGCCCGGCCCATCATCCGGCAGACAACATCTCTTCCATGACTATGTTACGCCCCTTCAGGGCTCGTCTGTTTGGCCTTGTTACCCAGGGCGTTGCCCTGGGCTGGTATATCGCGCCCCTTCAGGGCTTTCATCACCTTTGTCGCGAGCCTTGTCGGTAACTTTGTCGAAAGCTAAAGAGTAAGCGGGTGGAGTAAGACAAGCGTGCCGTTTAAGTGTTGCGTTTAAGAGTGGGTTTAAGTGTGCGCTCCGCGCTTGCACTATGTCTCCGTCTCCGCACTTTATCCCTACGCTTTGTCGGCTACACTTCGTCCAATAACTTTGTCCCTACGCTTTGTCGGAATCGCTTCTGCCGCTTAACTTTCCGACAAAGTGTGGAGACAAGGTGCGGGGACGAAGCGTAAAGGGACAAAGCGTGGAGACAAGGTGGTGAGACAAAGTGTATTGTTGTCCCCTGTCACCAACCGATTACGCGGCGGAACTTCGGCGTACTTGACGTTTGCCTCATGCTTTTATACTATCACGTGCAATCTCATCTTACTTTGCGGGCGTAGTTCAATGGTAGAACTCCAGCCTTCCAAGCTGGCCACGTGGGTTCGATTCCCATCGCCCGCTCCATTCTGAAACCCTTGTTTCGCAGGGGATTTCTTTTACGGATCGAGGCTCTTGCAAAACCACTCGTGGCATGGGCGTTCCGCCCATGAAACACGGGCAGGATGCCCGTGCCACGTGTGCAGGCAAGGGTTTCCCAAGAGCATCGGATCGGGAAGATCTATCATGAAAGAGGTGTCCGTCGTTTCCCAGGTTGTGACGCCATCCCCCATCCGCGAGATGTTCAACCGTGCCATGGGCATGGAGGGGGTCGTCAGCTTTACAGTGGGGGAGCCGGATTTCCTGACCCCGGACCACATTGTCGAGGCCGCTGTGGCGGCATTGCGCCGCGGGGAGCATAAATATACGCCCAATGCCGGCATTCTGCCGCTGCGGCAGGCCATTGCCAGACGAACCAGCGAGACACACCGGCTGGAATATGACCCGGCGGAGGAGATCATTGTCACGGCGGGCGGCATTGAGGCCCTGCTGCTGGCCATGATGACCATCCTGAACCCCGGCGATGAGGTGATTCTAAGCGATCCGAGCTGGACCAACTATTCGCGGCAGGCCCTGATCTGTTCCGCCGCCCCGCGCTTTGTGCAGGTGGACGCGGCCCACAACTTCCTTTTTGCACCGGAAGCGCTGGAGGCCGCCATTACCGAAAAGACCAAGGCCGTGGTCATCAACTCGCCGGCCAACCCGACCGGCGGCATCGCGGGACGGGAGGCCCTGGAGCGGCTGGCGGGCATCATCATGCGCCACGATCTGTGGGTCATCTCCGACGAGGTCTACCGGGAGCTGGTCTATGACGGCAACGAGGCCTTCAGCATGGCCATGCTGCCCGGGATGAGGGAGCGGACCGTTGTGGTCAACTCCTTCTCCAAGACCTACGCCATGACCGGCTGGCGTGTGGGGTATGCCCTGGGCCCCGCCTGCATCATCGGCAACATGGTCAAGCTGCAGGAAAACGTGGCGGCGTGCGTCAACTCGGCCGCCCAGTACGGCGCACTGGCCGCCCTGGAGGGCCCGCGGGAACCGGTGGACCGCATGGTGCGGGCCTACGGCAGGCGCCGGCAGATGATTCTGGATGGATTCGCCTCCATCCCCGGCCTTGCGTGCTATACTCCCCAAGGCGCATTTTACGCCTTCGTGGACATCAGCGCCACCGGCATGAAGGCCGGGGCGTTTGCCATGGATCTGCTGGAGAAGGCCAGGGTCATCGTGGTGCCCGGCCATGCCTTCGGTGACGCCAGCGACAAGTACGTCCGCTTGTCCTTCGCCACCTCCGAGGAGAACATCCTGGAAGGCATTGCCAGAATCCGCAAGTATATGCAGGAGAGATAGAGAGGAAAGCGATGGAACATTGTACCGATAAAGATTACGACTATGCCGTTTACGCCCGGCGGCACATCCATGAATATCCGGAAACGGGCTTCGACCTGGATCGTACCGTGGCATTTGTGCGGCAGGAACTGGACAAGCTGGGCATTGCCTGGACCGACCGGTACGGCAAGGGAAGCGTCGCTGCCTGGATCGGTCCGGCGGACGCCAGGGCCGCCCTTGGCATACGGGCCGACATGGACGCCCTGCCGGTGACGGAAAAGACGGGGCTTCCCTATGCCTCAAAAATACCCGGCAAGATGCACGCCTGCGGCCACGATGCCCACACGGCCGTCCTGCTGACCGTGGCCCGGATTTTAAAGCGCATGGAAGACCGGCTGCCCTGCCGGGTGAAACTGCTGTTCCAGCCCAGCGAGGAGTGCGAGGTCAGCGGTGCCCAGGCCATGATGGAACTGGGTGCGGTCGATGATGTGGACGCGGTGATCGGTGCGCACTGCGACAACACGCTAGAGACGGGCCTGATCGGCGTGCGTGCCGGCGACTATATGGCGGCCTGCGACCCCTTCACCGTGACGTTCCTCGGCAAAACGGCCCATGCCACCCAGCCGGAGCAGGGCGTGGACGCCATTGCCATGGCCTGGGAGGCCTATGGGCAACTGAAGGAACTGGCCAGAAGCGAGGCGGGGGATGATACGGTCTACATCTTCTCCATCGGCTGCTTCCAGGGTGGTACGGCCCACAATGTCATTGCCGACCAATGCCTGCTGAAAATCTCCTTCCGGTACTACGACATGGAGTTCGCCAAACGGGTTCAGGAGAAGACCATGGCCCTGTGCAGGCAACTGGCCGAACGCTACGGCGGCAGCGTGGAGTTCGACTGGCCCACGAGCACGCTGGCGGTCTATAACGATCCCGCGCTGGCAGCACAGTTTGTCCAAAGCACCGGGAGGATCCTCCCCGGCCGCGTGGTGGAGATTCCTCTCCGCAAGAGCAGCGAGGACTTCAGTTGGTTTATGACGAGGAAACCGGGGCTGCTGTTCCGCTTCGGCACCCGCAACGAGACCCTGGGCTGCACCACCATGGCCCACTGCAACGACTTCCTGCTCGATGAAGCCGGCATGCGGAGCGCCATCGACGCCTTTGTGCAATTCGTGCTGGACTGGTAGGCTGGGATGGGGTGCGCCGTTCCGCGAGCTTGCGCTGGAGCCATGCATGCGGCTGACGGTACATGCGATAGACTGCAAGCGTACAACTGCAAGGCCGGCGCTCCATCACTCCATCGCTACGACAAACAGGACGCTTGCCCTACCTTTCAGTTGCCGTACCGTGAGCTTATGCTGGGGCCGCTCTGTGTGCGGCTCGCCGGTCACACCGCGTAGCGGCGTGACGGGGACGGCTCGCCCTACCTTTCAGTTGCCGTACCGTGAGCTTGTGCCGGGGCGTTTGGCAGGGTGGTTCGGTACAGGCGCCAGCCCAAACTTTAGAACTTTAGAACTTCCGAACTTTAGAACTTCTTCGCGGCTTCGCGTGAGTTTTCCCGGTCGCCTTCGACAAAGGCGACAAAGTCACCGACAAAGCGCGACAAAGTGGCGTCTCTGGCCGCAGTTCACTCCACCGTGATAGTCACCTGGTCGGCGGCACCGGAAGCGCTGGAGACGGTGAAGCGGTGGGTGCCGCGTTCGGGCGGCCATAGGAAGGGAGCCGGGGCCGTGGTTGTACCGCAGTAGCCGTCGTTCCGGAACCAGTAGAGCTGCTCGCCGTCCGGCACGCCGGCGACCTTGAAGACCACCCGCTGATCCGTCATGCCCTCCACGGCATGGAAACGCGTGCCCTCGGCCGGTGCGACGATCGACGGCGTTCCGGCAGTGTCGGGCACTACCGTTGTCGCTCCCCCACCCCGCGGTACTGCGGCCAGTTGCCGCAGCCCCGCCTCGACCGCCGGCGGCCACACGGCACGGATGGCACCCGCCGCGTCGCGCCGGTGTACGGGACAGAGCGTCCACGACGAGACTCCCGCCAGCGCGGTATCCATGCACGTCTCGCGGCAGAGCGGCCCCGCAGCGCGTCCGGAAACACAACATACCCGCCTATCAATCACCTCAGGCGGCCGCGTGTACCACGGCCCCCTGCCGCCGGGATAGAGCGTGCGTGCCAGTTGCCATGCGAGCGGAGCCGCCGTCAACCGGCCGGTACGCGACTCGGAACCGCGCCGGCCGCGCTTGTCGCCGCACCAGACCGCCACGACCCATTCAGGGTTCCAGACCACAGTCCATGCGTCGCGGAAGCCGGACGAGGTGCCCGTCTTCCAGGCCAGGCGCGGCATGCGCACGTCGGCCAGATGTCCCACGGCATCGCGCACGCAGGCGTCGCCCGAAAGCATCTCGGCGACCATCCAGCAGGCGCCGGCGGAGAAGACGCGCCGCTCCTCGACGGGCTCGTCGCCGCGGTACGCCAGACCGCGGCAGGGCCGCCACAGACCGCCGCGCGCGAGGCAGGCGTAGGCGTTGGCCAGTTCCAGCAGCGTGGTGGAGCCGTTGCCCAGCGCCAGACCCAGACCGTAGGTGGCGGGCGGGCGGTTGAGCGAAACAAGCCCGGCCTCACGCAGCTTGCTCCAGAAGAGCGTCACGCCGACCTGCTCGGCCAGCGTCAGGGCGGGCAGGTTGAGCGAGCGCGCCAGCGCCTCGCGGGCCGGGACGAGCCCCATGAAGGTGCCGGAGAAGTTGGCCGGCGCCTGGTTGCCGAAGTGCCGCGGCACATCGGCCAGCACCCATTGCGGTGTGAGAATACCGCGGTCGATGGCCAGCGCGTAGAGAAAGGGCTTGAAGGTCGAGCCGGCGGGACGGGGTGCCAGCGCCGTGTTGACCTGTCCGGCCTGG
The DNA here is from genome assembly GCA_012521875.1 of Lentisphaerota bacterium. GTDB lineage: Bacteria > Verrucomicrobiota > Kiritimatiellia > RFP12 > JAAYLN01 > JAAYLN01. The sequence continues at coordinate 12,629 of JAAYLN010000024.1, forward strand.
CGGTCGAAGTAGTCACCGGAGCAGCCGATGGCCGTCACCTCGCCCGTGGCCACCCGCAGGACGACGGCCGCCACGGCGTTGCCCTGCCGCGTGGCATGTTCCTGCACCGCCGCGTTCAGGCGCCGTTGCATGGCAGGGTCGAGCGCCGTCGTGTAGTCGCCCGCGCGGCCGCGCAGCGACCGCTGCACCCAGTCGGCATACCAGGGCTCGCGGAAGGGGCGCGGCGCGCGGCGCAGCACGATGGGCTGCGCCTCCGCCTGCCGGCGTGCGGCGGCGTCGATCATGCCGCATTGCTCCATGCGCTCCAGCACGTAGGCGCGCCGCTTGAGGCTGGCCTCCAGATGGCGGTCGGGCCGGAAACGGGTGGGCGACTGCACCATGCCGGCCAGCAGTGCGGCCTCGCCCAGGGTCAGCTCGTGCGGCGCGCGGTTGAACCAGCCCCGCGCCGCCGCCTCGATGCCGACCAGGTTGGAGCCAAACGGCGCGCGGTTGAGATACTGCTCGAGAATCTCCTGCTTGCCCATCACGCGCTCCAGCCGCAGCGCCTGCAGCGACTCGGTTATCTTGGCGCCCCAGGTGCGCCGGCGCGGCACGATCAGGCGGATCGTCTGCATGGTGAGCGTCGAGGCGCCGGAGAGGCGCCGCCCGGACGAGAGGTTCTGCCATGCCGCCCGCAGCAGGGCGCGCGGATCGACCCCGTGGTGCCGGTAGAAGCGCTGATCCTCGGCGGCGATCACGGCCTGCACGATCCAGTCTTCAGGCGCGGCGCGGTAGACCGGACGGCAGTCGGTATCGCCCGGGCCGAGACCAACGCGCAGGATGGTGCCTTCCGCATCGCGCAGGATCAGCCCCGCGGGATATTGCCGCGCCTCCGCCAGCGGCGGCGCCGAGATCCGCCACGCCAGCAACAGCAGCAGCGCGACCGCCACCAGCGCAACGGGGGCGGCGCGCCGGAGAAACACACGGCCACGCGATAGCCCGCGTTGCCGCGCGCCACCGGCTGTCTCTTGCGGTGCCCTGCGCTTGCCATGCTTCATGGCTTGGTAGTGTAGCAGGGTCGGCAGCGTCCGAACAGCTTGCTAATCGGTTGGTGACAGGGGTGCGCATGAAGAGCGGAAGGAATGCGGAGGGATCGTCCTCGTCCTCGTCCTCGTCCTCGATTCAAGCTGACAAAGTGTGGGGACAAGGTGTGTAGACAAAGTGTAGGGGACAAGGTGTGGGGACAAGGTGTAAGCGCGAAGCACGCACTCTAAGCCCTCTCTTAAACACTTAATCGGCACACTTCATCCACCCGCTTAATCTTCCGCTTCCGACAAAGCTAGTGACAAAGCTAGCGACAAAGCAGGGGCTGCGGGTACCCGCTCTCCATGCACCCTCATCGCGCGCCACCTGTCACTAGCCGACTACCTGTCGCCCGTTCGCCCCGCTGTTCGCCCCGCTTGAAATATTATGCGGATAGGGTATCATATATGGTGCTGCAAGAGCCCGCCTTGCAGGCGGGCGGCGGTACAGAGGAGCACTACATCATGTCCAACACCAAGAGTCCTTTCAGAAACGAGCTTCATCAGGTCGACTTCTGCGTCGTGGGAGGCGGCTTGTCCGGCCTCTGCGCGGCGGTGGCGGCGGCGCGCCACGGCGCGCGGGTAGCCCTGATGCAGGATCGCCCCATGCTGGGCGGCAATGCCTCGTCCGAGATTCGCATGTGGGTCTGCGGCGCCCACGGGCTCAACATGCGCGAGACGGGGATCATCGAGGAGATCATGCTCGACAACCACTACCGCAACCCCGACCAGAACTTCTCGCTCTGGGACAGCATCCTCTACGAGGTGGCACGCAACGAGCCGAACATCACGCTGATACTGAACTGCTCCTGCAACGCGGCCCGGATGAAGGATGGGCGGATCGCCAGCATCACCGGCTGGCAGACGACAACGCAGAAGTGGCACACCGTCGAGGCGCCGCTCTTCGCCGACTGCTCGGGCGACAGCGTGCTGGCCCCCCTTACCGGCGCCGATTTCCGCGTGGGGCGCGAGGCGCGCGCCGAGTTCGGCGAGGATATCGGGCCGGAGAAGGCCGACCGTTGCACGATGGGCATGAGCTGCCTGATCCAGATGCGCGAGGTCAGCCAGCCGCGCCCCTTCATTCCGCCCGCCTGGGCCAACGTCTACAAGGCGGAAGACCTGCCGAACCGCGTGATGACCATCGGCGGCTCGGGCAACTTCTGGTGGCTTGAGCTCGGCGGCGAGCAGGACAGCATCCACGACACCGAGGAGATCCGCGACGAGTTGCTCAAGGCGGCCTTCGGCGTCTGGGACTACCTCAAGAACCGCGCCAACGACCCCGATGCCGACAGATGGGTGCTCGACTGGGTCGGCTTCCTGCCCGGCAAGCGCGAGAGCCGGCGCTATCTGGGCGCGCACATCATGACGCAGAACGACGTGCGCGCCGAGGGCCGCTTCGAGGATCTCGTGGCCTACGGCGGCTGGCCGATGGACGACCACCATCCCGGCGGCCTGAAGTGGCCGGGCGCGCCCACGATCTTCCACAAGGCCCCCTCGCCCTACGGCATCCCCTACCGTTCGCTCTACTCGCGCAACGTCCCCAATCTCTTCTTCGCCGGCCGCAACATCAGTGTGACCCACGCCGCCCTCAGCTCGACGCGCGTGATGGCCACCTGCGCGGTCATCGGCCAGGCGGTCGGCACGGCGGCGGCCATCGCGACACGCGAGAAGTGCCTGCCGGGCGACATCGCCGGTGACGGCGTGCGCGAGTTGCAGCAGACGCTGCTGGACGACGACTGCTACCTGCCCTGGCAGAAGCGCGACATCCCCGCCCTGACGCAGCGCGCCGCCCTTACGGCCGCCGCCGGCGACCCCTCCGCGCTGCGCAACGGCGTGGACCGCCCGGTCGGCGATACCGGCAACGACTTCGTCTGCGCCCTGGACAGCGGCTGGGTGGAGTACCGTCTGCCCGAGCCCGCCGCCATCGCCAGGACGCGTCTGGTCTTCGACAGCAACCTGAACCGCAACGGCACCAGTTGCCACTACAACATCCGCAGCAGCTACCCGCTCAACGCACCCGCCAACGGTATGCCGGGCACGCTGGTGCGCGCCTTCCGCATCGAGGCGCGCACGGCCGAAGGCCAGTGGCGTACCGTCGCGCAAGTCACGGACAACCGGCGGCGCATGGTCAGGCTGCCGCTCGATGTCACCACCGACGCCCTGCGCCTGGTTCCCGAGACCCTCTGGGACGACGCCGCGACGGAGGCGCGCCTCTTCGCCTGGGACATCGCATAAGGCTCTTGCAAAAAACCGCGTGGCATGGGCGCCCCGCCCATGCACACGGGCAGGCTGCCCGTGCCACGTGTGCAAGCAAGGGTTTTTGCAAAAACATCTTCTGAGAGATTGAAATGGGCAAGTCCGCACCCAAGATTCCGCTGGCCGTCTGGCTGACGCACCCCGTAGTGCCGTGCTGGACGCTTGACGCGCGGCAGATCCGCCGCCTCAAGGCGGAGCTGCCGCAGGCGCGCGTGGTGGTCTGCCGCGACGAGGCGGACTTCCAGCGCGCGCTGCCGCAAATGCAGGTGGCGATGGTGTGGCGCTTCCGGCCCGAATGGCTGCCGCAGGCGCCGCGTCTCGAGTGGATCGCCACCCCGTCCGCGGGGCGTGACTACTTCCAGGCCGCCCGTCCGGGCCTTGAGCTGACCTACGGCTCCTTCCACGGTCGCATCATGGGCGAGACTGCGGCGGCGATGGTGCTGGCCGTCAACCGCGGCCTGCTGGCGAACCGCGAGGCGCAGGCTAAGGGCAACCTCTGGCCGCGCGACGTGCTCGGCGGGGTCATGCGCACACTGGCCGGCACGCATGCCGTGATTGTCGGCTTCGGCAATATCGGCAGGTGGGTCGGACATTACCTGAAGCCCTTCGGGGTACGGATCACGGGAGTGCGCCGCCATCCGCGTGCCGCACCGCGCCCCGGCTACTTCGAGCCCGGCGACCGTGTCGCGGGGATGGCGCGGCTGGATGCGCTGCTGCCGACGGCGGATCACCTGATCCTCGTGCTGCCGGGCACACCGGAGACCGACGGGCTCATGGACGCCGCCCGCCTGGCACGGCTGCCGCCGCACGCCGCGGTCTACAATCTGGGGCGCGGCAATGTCATCGACGAGGCCGCGCTGGCACGCGCGCTGGCGCGCGGCCGGCTGCGTGCGGCGGTGCTGGATGTCTTCCGGGAGGAGCCGCTTCCGGCCGGCAGTCCGCTGCGCACGGCCCCCAACACCCTGCTGCTGCCGCATGCCTCGGCGATCTCGCCCGAGTACCTCGATCTATACCTCGACGAGTTCATCCCCCTCTTCCGCGAAAAATTCCCGGCGGACTAGGCGGATTGTGCCGCGCCCCTGCGGGACGGCGGCCGGGGGACAGGGGAGTAGCAGTAGGCAGTGCCGCCGCCGTGGGCGGCGGGGGCGGCATGCGTGCCGCCCGTACAGGCGCTGCTTTGTCGCGAGCTTTGTCGGTACCTTTGTCGAAAGCGAAAGATTAAGCGGGTGGAGTAAGCCGGTACTGCCGGTACTGCCGGTAGCGCGCGGCTCGCGACAAGGCGGATTCACCCCGTTCGCCTTCCGGCAATTTCTCATGCACTACCCGCGCCGCCCTGCCGCCAACCGATTATGCGTGCCCCTTGCCCTACGGATTGCGGCGCGTCAGGCGTAGCGGGCGGGGGGCGGTGGCCTCGGGCGGCGGGACGACACACGAGACCGCGCGCACACCGCTGAGCATCGCCGTGCGCTCCATGGCGTTGAGGGTATCAAGGTTGTGGCGCGCCTTGGCATTGCCCTGCGCCGCCGCCCGGCGATACCACCTGCGCGCCATGGAGAGGTCTCTCTCGACCCCGATTCCCGAGGCATACATCACGCCGAGGTTGTACAGCGCCTTGGCATGCCCCCTCTCGGCCGCCCGGCGGAACCAGAGCAGCGCCTGTTCCTCGTTCCGGGGCACCCCCCGTCCCTCGGCATACATCACGCCGAGCGCGTGCTGCGCCATGGGATACTGCTGCTGCGCCGCCCGGAGGAGCCATTGGTGCGCCTCGGCATCGTCCTTCTCGACACCCCGCCCCGCGGCGTACATCACGCCGAGACTGCACTGGGACATCGCATCGCCCTGCTCGGCGGCCAGACGATACCATTTGGCAGCCTCGACATCGTCCTGCTGGACGCCACGCCCATGGGCATAGATCACACCCATCTTGCATTGCGCCGTGGCATCGCCCTGCTCGGCGGCCAGACGGAACCACTTGGCGGCCTTGCGCTCGTCCTTGCCCACGCCGCGGCCGAAGCTGTACATCAGGCCGAAGTTGAACTGTCCGTCGGGACACCCCTGCTCGGCGGCCTTGTAGAACCACTGCGCCGCGCGCACGTCGTCCTGCGGCACGCCACGCCCCTCAGCATAGAGCATGCCGAGGTTGCACTGCGCCTTGTCATAGCCCAGCTCGGCCGCCTTGAGGAACCATTCAGCCGCCTTGGCATCGCTCTGGGCCACGCCGATTCCGTCGGAATGCATGAGTCCCAGGTTGTACTGGGCCTCGGTACAGCCACGCTCTGCCGCCTGGTAGAGCCATTGGACGGCCTCGACACGATCCTGCTCGACGCCCAATCCATAGATTAGCGCCACGCCAAGACTGCATTGGGCCATCACATGGCCCTGCTCGGCAGCCTTGCGGTACCAGTGCGCCGCGAGTGCATCATCGCGGGGTGTCCCCCGTCCCTCGGCGTACATCACGCCAAGGTTGTACTGCGCCATGTCGTACCCCTGCTCGGCGGCCTTGGTAAACCAATGGAGCGCCTGCTCATGGTCGGGTTCCCCCCCCATGCCCTGAGTATACATGACGGCGAGATTATACTGCGCCGCAATGGACCCCGCATTGGCCTGCTCTATCAGGTCATGCCGAATATCCTTGTTCATGTTACCTCGTTGCGTCGGTTAAGTTACTTGCGGACATCATCAGTATAGCCAAACTTTTTCATGCTGCCAATCTCGTAATGAACTTTTTTTCGTCCGGTTGCACTCCGGTTGCACTTGCAAGCGGGGACGGGTTCCGGTTATAGTACAACGCAAAGGCCGCACAGAGAACCAGCGGCCATGGAAGGTACGGATTTATGCACGTTCTGGTTACCGGCGGCGCCGGCTATATCGGCAGCCATACTGTGGTTGAACTCCTGACTAGCGGCGAGGATGTCACAATTGTCGACAACCTCGTCAACAGCAAGCCCGAGGCGGTGCGGCGGATTGCCGAACTGGCCGGACGCGCCCCCCTCTTCCACCAGATCGACCTGCTCGACCGCAAGGCCCTCGACAAGGTCATGGCGGCACGGCCGGTAGATGCGGTAATCCACTTCGCCGGCCTCAAGGCCGTCGGCGAGTCGGTCACCATCCCCCTGCGCTACTACCACAACAACCTCTTCAGCACGATCGAGCTGCTCGGCTCGATGCGCGAGCACGGCGTCCGCAACCTCGTCTTCAGCTCCTCGGCCACCGTCTACGGCGTGCCGGAGAAGGTGCCCATCCGCGAGGATTTCCCGCTCAGCGCGACCAATCCCTACGGACGGACCAAGCTGATGATCGAGGATATGCTGCGCGATATCCACCATGCCCATCCCGAGCTGGCCATCGCGCTGCTGCGCTACTTCAACCCCGTCGGCGCACATGCCAGCGGTCGCATCGGCGAGGATCCCAATGGCATCCCCAACAACCTGCTGCCCTTCATCTCGCAGGTGGCCGTGGGCAAGCTGAAGCAACTGCGCGTCTTCGGCAACGACTACCCGACGCCCGACGGCACGGGTGTGCGCGACTACATCCACGTCGTCGATCTGGCCCTCGGCCATCTGGCGGCGCTGCGGCGGCTGATGGAGCACCCCGGCGAGCTACTGACGGTCAACCTCGGCACGGGGCGCGGCTACAGCGTGCTCGAGATGGTAAGGGCCTTCGAGAAGGCCAGCGGCCGCCCGGTGCCCTACGAGATCGCGCCGCGCCGCGCCGGCGACGTCGCCACCTGCTACGCCGACCCCTCCCTGGCGCGCGAGCTGCTCGGCTGGGAGGCGAAGCGCGGTGTGGAACAGATGTGCGCCGATGCCTGGCGCTGGCAGTCGATGAACCCGCAGGGCTATCCCGAGGGGTAGCCGGCCGCCCCGGAGCGGGGCGGCGGCAGTGGCAGTAGGCAGTAGGCAGGGACGATTATTGCGACCACACAGTGGCTCGCAATTTAGAGGGTAAAAGCGCTGCGCTGCCCTTTCGCCGCCCAATGGCACACCTTGTCCCCACACCTTGTCTCCACACTTTGTCCCTACGCCTTGTCGAAAGCGAAAGGGCAAGCGAATGTTCCTGTATGACTGGCGTGGCGCCCGGCGGGAGCCGGGCTCCGCCTACTCCTCCGCCCAGCGCGCCGCGCGGGTGATGGCCTTGTGCCAGCCGGCCAGTTGCCGCCGGCGCCACTCGTCGTCGCGGGACGGCTCGAAACGCTGCTCGATGGGCCGCGCGGCAAGCTCTTCTTGCGTGTGCCAGCCCAGGGCCAGCGCGGCCAGCGCGGCGGCACCGGTGGCGGTGGTCTCGCGGCAGGCGGGACGGTCGATCGGCACACCCAGGATGTCGGCCTGGAACTGCATCAGGAAGTCGTCCCCGGCGGCACCGCCATCCACGCGCAGGGCGGTCGGCGGACAGGCGGCATCGGCCTGCATGGCGGCAACGACATCGTGGCACTGGTAGGCAATGGCCTCCTCGACGGCGCGGATGATCTGCGGCCGCCCCGTGCCGCGTGTCATGCCCACCAGCGTGCCGCGCGCGAACATGTCCCAGTGCGGCGCACCCAGACCCGTGAAGGCGGGCACCAGATAGACGCCGCCCGTATCGGGGATCGAGGCGGAGATCGACCCGGCATCGGAGGAGCGCTCCAGGATGCGCAGCTCGTCGCGCAGCCACTGCATCACCGCGCCCCCGATGAAGACGCTGCCCTCCAGCGCATAGCCCGGAGCACCGGGAACGCTCTGTGCCGTGAGTG
>JAAYLN010000209.1 GCA_012521875.1 Lentisphaerota bacterium
CTCCCAGGATGAGCCTAGTCGACGTAGAACCCCTTGAGGACATCGACAACCCGATCCTCGTCAAAGACAACTACTCTAACGCGGTAGTGAGAGTCACAGCGACTCTTGCTGTAGGACCATCCCGAGAGCGGAAACAACGCACCAACAGCATGACCAATCCTCAAGGGAGTTGTACCTGCGATAACGTAATGCGCGCCAAACGCGAAAACCACAACCCCGCAAGCCAAGAGAACTACGAACAGCACCTCTCGACAAATGCCAGAAATCATTCCAAAACGTGACCAGAAAACAGACTGTTTCATGTGCTCATACCTGTTTTGGTTCAGTCTTAACTGAACAGCGGTCCTGTTCAGTTAAGAGACCGGGGAACCGCCCCAGCCCCAGATTGCTTTGAATGTAGCATTCAGGCGGCGATTTGTCGAGCCTGCGGTGAAATCGGTTAGTGACAGAGGAGCAACAATACACTTTGTCTCGACACTTTGTCTCCCCACTTTGTCCCATTACGCTTCGTCCCAGCACTTTGTCTTAACACATTGTCGGAAAATTTAGCGGCTGAAGTGATTCCGACAAAGCGTAGGGACAAAGTGTTTGGACGAAGAGTAGCCGACCAAGTGTCGGGATAAAGTGCAGGGACAAAGTGCTCGATCCATTCGGGAGCACCCCCTGTCACTAGCCGATTACGATTACAATTCACTCCATGATTGCCCTTTGGAATGCAACATGCTACAGTCATGCCTTCACTATTTAGTCGTCATCACGGCTAAGGCAAGCCCACCCAGCAAAGGCAAGCCCACCCAGCAAAGAACTCATGAACCAGAAAGCCAGAATGATTGGCTGCACCCTGATTGCCGGATACGCGTGGGTTTTCGCCACGGCGGCCTGCGGTGCCATCGTCTTCCAGGAAAACTTCCAGAACTACAACAACAAGGCCCCCGGAGTAAGCGGCACGGGCGGCGCCTATGTTGACAACGATCCGATCTGGGCGCGGAGCGCAAACCTCTCCATCTACGCCAAGGAGGATGCCGGAGGCGAGGTGTTCACCAATGCCATCGCGCTGCCCGCCGACAACAAGTTCGACGTGCATTTCCGCTTCCGCCTTCTCAACTCCAAGGCCGCCAAGGCCGCCCGGGAGGCTACGCAGAACAAGCCCGCCGAGCCGGCCGAGCCCGCTGTGCCCTCCTGCTTCGACCTGCTCTTCTCCTCCGCCAAGGGCAGGACGCAGAAGGTGCGGATCGCCGCCGACAGCATCGCCGGCATCACGATCCCCTTCATGCCCAACTGGCACTGGCAGGGCTTCGCCATCAAGGCCGACGGACGCAAGGCCGACATCTATTACGCCCCCGACCGCCGCCTCGTTAAAATCGGCACGATCGACCTTGCGGACACCTTCACCAGCATCAACCTGCTGGCGACGGGCGGCAGGCACTTCTCGATTACCGACATCGTCGTCGCCACCCCCGGCGCGCTGCCCGACCACCCCGTGGAGAAGCACTTCGCCAGTTTCAAGAGCCTCTCGCAGCCTATTGCCGGAGCCAGGACCGTCGGCGCCGGCGGTGAGACGGTAGCAATCTTCCCCTTGCCCCGCGCGGGCCTGCGCTTCTCTCTAGGAGGCACCAACGTCTCCTCGATGACCGTCTATTGGGAGCGTCCGGAGGAGAATGGCAGAAACGCCTCGGCGCACTACCCCATCAGCATCGCTTCGCACTGGCACTCGACGCGGATGCCCGTGATCGGACTTCCCAAGGGCGGAAAGACCAACCTCGTGGACGCCGCGATCGACTTCAAGGGCTTCCGCACGCAGTCCGTGCTCCCGGATCTCAACAAGTACTGCTCCAGCTACGACATGGAGCCGCAGGGCGTCGACATCCTTCGCGAGTGGGAGCGGCTGCCGCGCGCGTCGGCGCATCCGCTGGATGTGGACTTCGTGCGCCGTCCCGACGGCGTGATCGACGTCTATTTCGACGGTTCGCACCTCAACTCGCTGGTGCGCAAGGATGGCGCCCTGGCCACCAACATCGTCTTCAACTTCGCCCAGGGCGTGAAGTACCTCGTCAAGCCCGACGCTCTGGCGAAGGTAGATACGGAGCGGTTCACGGTCATCGACCTTGGTCTCAACCCGCGCGCCAAGGCCTTCGCCGATGCCACCTCCACTCTCAAGCCGGGGCTGCAGGACTTCTCCGGTGTACCGATCGCCGTGGCCGCGCCGATCGACTCGGCCGACGTGGCCATCTGCAAGCAGGGCAAGGGCAACTGGGCGCTCGAGGTCGAGGAGTACCACGGACGCTCCCCGGCGCACGGCTTCCCCTCCGCCATCCACTACCGTCTGCCCGCCGCCCCCTACGGCAAGGCCTACGTCATCTTCGCGCTTGATCCGGACAAGGCCAAGGATCCGATCCTCACGGTACGCATCGGCCACTACACGGGCCACGGTTCTGGCGGCAACATGCTTGGCGACACGGTGATCGACCTGAGCGACGGCAAGATCCCGGAAAGCTACAAGCAGGTCGGTACCGTCAGGAAGGGCGGCAAGGATATCCCGCTCTACCTGGCCGCCATTCCGCTCAATATCGGCGACGTGCTCGACATCGCCTCCGGCGAGAACTACGACTGGATCTCCTCTGGTGGCTACCTTGATTTCGAGTTCACCGGCAAGGGTTGGGAGAACTTCGAGCAGATCAACCGCTCCATCAAGCCCGACCCTAACTCCGACAGTGCCTTCAACATCTTCGGTGTCACACTGGAGAAGATCCCCGTCAAGGTCACCTTCAAGCAGGAGCAGCCCGGCAACATCTTCACGCTCGACGAGCAGAACCGCAAGACAACGTTCTTCCTGACCGCGCTGCGCGATGACGCCAGGGGCCAGGTCTCGTGGACGGCACTCGATGCCGAGGGCGGCAAGGTGTTCGAGGGGAAGAAGGGCTACTCGATCGCCAAGGCGGGCTCCTCGAATGCGGTCGAAATTGCCCTTGATGGCGCCAAAACGCCGGGCTACTACACACTGCGCGTGATCTTCGACGATGCTAAATCCGGCTGCTCGCTGCTGCACAACGCCGCCTTCGCCATCATGCCCCGCGCCGGCCGCAAGGTGAGCAAATGGGATTCGCCCTATGCCGTGTGGTGGTTCTCGGCCCACGGCTCGCCGGGAACGCCCGAAATCGGCGGCCCGATCATGCAGAAGGCCGGCATTGTGCGCGCCTCGGCCAACAACCAGCTCAAGGATGAGCACTACGAGAAGTACAACCTCACCAACTACCGCATCACCTACATGGATCCGGCGGTCGACCGGAAGACCGGCGAGTTCAAGCCCGTGACCGTCACCTCCCCCGACCCGGACGATCCGGAAGGCAAGAAGACGATCAAGAAGGAGTACCCCGTCGAGGAGGGCACCGCCATCAACCTGCGGCGCACGCTCGAGAAGAACCCGCGCATCGACACCGTCATGCTCTGGCACGAGTCGGCGCCCGGCTACGGCATACCCGAGGAGCTGCTCGGCAAGCCCGTCCCGCAGGAAAAGATCGAGGCCGACAAGATGCTGGCCGTCAAGGTTGATCTCTGCGGACGCATCGTCAGGCGGGTCAACAAGGAGCTTGGCCGCGATGTCAAGCTCCAGATCGGCAACTCCTCGGCCTCGATCGGTGCCGTGGTGCGCCCGCTGCGCGCCGGCGCGCGCGCCGACTCCTACCACCTGATCGGCATCGAGACGCCCTCGCAGGTCATCCCGCCCGAGCGCCTCATCGAGGTGGGACTCCAGGGCATGGTGGTCTCGAAGGACATTGGCGCATACTACGCCAAGAAGCAGGGCGTGCGCGCCCCCGGGCTAAACGGCTGCTGGGAGTTCACCTACCGCTGCGAGCGCGACATGGGCGAGCGCCAGCAGGCCGAGTGGTACGTGCGCGACGTGCTGATCTCGCTGGCCAACGACTTCTACTACATCAGCCCCGGCATACTCTTCGACTGCAAGAACGGCTACTACAACGGCCTCTGGGGCGGCTCCGGCCTCATCCGCCGCGCCCCCTTCTGCTACCCGAAGCAGGCCTACGTGGCCTACGGCGTGCTCACCAGCGTCCTCGACGGCGTGAAGTTCGTGCGTCAGCTCGACACGGGCTCGACGACGGTCTATGCGCTGGAGTTCAAGCGCGCCGACGGCAAGTTTGCCTATGCACTCTGGGCCGCCCGCGGCGAGGCGGCCTTCGAGATCGACAGCACGACAGGCGGCGTCGCGACCTACATGCTGGGTGCGACCGCGAACTTCGGCAAGGGCAAGGCCGTCGTCAACGGCGGCACCTCGCCGACCTACCTCGTCGTGGACAAGCCCATCAACGGCGTCAGCATCGCGGGCCGCACCTTCAAGAAGGATCAGGCCCTCGCCGCACGCGCACAGACCGCCTGGGCCATCGACAAGGCCGACGAGGTCACGCTGGAGCCCGACCTCTCCTTCACCACCGGCAACACACACTCTCTCCCGATCATGCAGGCCTCTGACTTCACGCTGGCGCAGGTCACCGACGAGGAGAAGGGCGACTGCATCGAGGTGGCACTCGACACCTCCAAGAACACCGACACCAGCAAGTACATCACCGAGTACACCACGGTGCGTTTCAAGGAGCCCAAGCCCGTCCCCGGCAACCCATCGGTTATCGGTGTCTGGGTCAAGGGCAACTCCAACTGGGGGCAGATCCGCTTCGAGATCGAGGACGCCGGGGGCGAGGTCTTCAAGAACGAGACGACCGGCCCCTCGTGGGGTTGCAACATCATGGACTGGCCCGGCAACCTGGCCGTGAGCTTCGACGGCTGGAACTTCGTCTACACGGCGCTTAGGGCCACCACGCTGGTCAACGACCACAGCCCGGGGCCCGTCAGCGAGCAGTGGGTCTCGGAGGGCGGCGACAAGCGGATCGACCTGCCCATCAAGGTCCGCGCCATCACCGTCGGCATGAACCGCCACAAGCTCGACCTGCTGGACTTCAAGCCCAGCGCCCCGGCCATCCGCCTCAAGGATGTGGGTGGTGTCGAGGAGCTTGCGGCATCGGCAGCGATTCTCAACTAAGCAAGAGAAGGAACTACTATGAACAAGGCACAGCAGATTCCCCGCCCCGAATACCCGCGCCCGCAATTCGTGCGCGAGGACTGGACCAACCTCAACGGCACCTGGACCTTCGAGTTCGACTTTGGTCACTCGGGACGCGATGCCGGCCGCGAGCTATTCAAGAGCAAGGGCTTTGACCGCGAGATCACGGTTCCCTTCTGCCCCGAAAGCCCGCTCTCCGGAGTGGGCCATACCGATTTCATCGAGGATATGTGGTATCACCGCAAGATCGAGATTCCGGCCTCCTGGAAGAAGAGCCTGATCCTGCTGCACTTCGGCGCCGTCGACTTCGAGAGCGAAGTCTACATTGATGGCGTTTCGGTCGGCGCCCATTTCGGCGGCTCATCCTCCTTCACGCATGATATCACGCCCTACGTCGAGGCCGGCAAGACCTACGATCTCGTCGTCCGCGTCCACGACATCACGCGCGGCGCGAGCGGGCAGACCCGCGGCAAGCAGTGCAGCAACTTCAAGTCGGCCGGCTGCCACTACACCCGCACCACCGGCATCTGGCAGACGGTCTGGCTGGAGGCGGTCTCGCCCTTCGGCATCAGGGACTGCCAGACAGTCCCCGATCTCGATGGCGCGCGCTTCATCGTGACGCCCTCCTTCCACGGCCTGGCCGCCGGCAACATCTTCCGCGCCACGCTGCTCGACGGCAGGAAGACCGTCGCCACGGCCGAGACCACGGCGGCGGATGGCGTTCCCGTGATCCTACCCGTCAAGACGCCGAAGACCTGGTCGCCCGAGTCGCCCTTCCTCTACGATCTGCGCTTCGAGGTCATTGATAAGAAGGGCAAGGTTATAGATACGGTCGGGAGCTACGCCGGTCTGCGCAAGGTGCATATCGAGGGTGATCGCGTCTTCCTCAACAACAAGCCGATCTACCTGCGGCTGGTGCTCGACCAGGGCTTCTATCCCGACGGTATCTGGACGGCCCCGACCGACGAGGCGCTGCGGCGCGACATCGAGCTCTCGATGGCTGCCGGCTTCAATGGCGCACGCCTGCACCAGAAGGTCTTCGAGGAGCGCTTCCACTACTGGGCGGACCGCCTCGGCTACCTCACATGGGGCGAGTCGGCGAGCTGGGGCTGCGATGTCAACGACATCACCTCGGCGCGCAACTTCCTCAGCGAGTGGGCCGAGATTGTGGTGCGCGACCGCAACCACCCCTCGATCATCGCCTGGACACCCTTCAACGAGACGGGCTACGTCAGCAACATCCTGCAGCACGGCCGCGTGCATATCGACGCCTACAACATCACCAAGGCGATCGACCCCACGCGCCCCGTGAACGACACCAGCGGGTATATCCACCATATCACCGACCTCTGGACGATCCACAACTACGCCCGTCCCGAGCAGCTCGGCGTGATCGACACGCCCCCCGGCACCGTCTGGGCCTTCGACCAGCACGCGCCATGGCAGAAGCCCTACCGCGGCCAGCCCTACATGATCGACGAGTTCGGCGGCCTCAAGTGGATCCCGCCCGACCGCCGTCCGCACGCCGACAACACGTGGGGCTATGGTGCCGACATCCCGGACCTCGAGACCTTCTACAGGATCCTCTCGGACGAGGTGGACGTGATCCTCTCCGCCAAGCGGATTTCCGGCTACTGCTACACGCAGCTCACGGATGTCGAGCAGGAGCAGAACGGCGTCTACAACTACGACCGTACCACCAAGTTCGACATGAAGCGCATCCGGTCCATCTTCACCCGGAAGCGCCCGTCTCGGAAGAAGGCCGCGCCCCGGAAGAGGAAGTAGTGCAGTGCGCCGGGACGCGGCCACCGCGTCTCGGCGCATACTGCCCGTCTCTCCGCCTACAGGGAGTGTTGATTTATTGCACATCCCTGCTGCTATTTTTATCAGGAACTCAAGAAATCAGCCTGCCGCGCGGCTGCGCCGCGAGAAAACCATGCAGTAACTGCGACAAAATGTCCAAGTTATAGGCAAGGAATTGTTTGTGGATACCGCGCATTCTTGCACTTTTCTTGAGTTCTTGACCACTTAAACCCACACTTAAACTCACTCTTAAACGGCACACTTAAACTACCCGCTTAATCTTTCGCTTTCGACAAAGTGACCGACAAAGCTCGCGACAAAGTAGACGAGCGTCTGCTCGTCCACATGTCCGCGGGCAAGCAGACGCTTGCCCCACCACCGGCTGTCCCGGCAGGCTCGGCAGTCCCGGGGGTCGAGGACGAGGACGAGGGCGAGAATGCTGCCGCTATTACCGGCTGCCCTGTCTTTAGCTTAGGACTAAGTGTGGCGACTAAGTGTGAAGCGACTAAGTGTGAAGTGACTAAGTGTGGAGACAAGGTGTGGAGACAAGGTGTTGTGTGGGGGCGGCGAAAGGGCAGCGCAGCGCTTTTACCCTCTAAATTGCGAGCCACTGTGTGGTCGCAATAATCGTCCCTCCAAAGAGCGCCCCCTGCGCCCTGAAGGGGCACCTCAAAGGGGAAAGAGTGTAAAGAGGGACAAGGCGTGGAGATAAGGTGCAAGCGCGAAGCACTCACTTAAACCCACACTTAATCCCGCTCTTAAACGGTACTCCACCCGCTTAATCTTTAGCTATCTACAAAGCCCGTGATAAAGCTTATGAAAGCCCTGAAGGGGCGGGACATGCCAGCCCAGGGCAACGCCCTGGGGAATGGATAACATAAGGACGAGCCCTGAAGGGGCGGGATATAGTTGTGGGAAATACACCGATAATAGGCCGGGCCTTCAGCCCTCGTTCTTCCTGGCCGTGTTTTCCTAGGGCGTTGCCCTAGCTGGGATAGGTCGCGCCGTTGGCGCTTATTTCGCTCCATCGCTCCATATCTGCGGCTAGCCGGGACGGCTTCGCCCTTCTGTGCTGGCGCGCTTCTGCAGATGCACCCTGGTGCTCGACGACAGTCGATGACAACGGGGCTGTCGGGGATGAGCAAAAAGGGAAGAGCGAAGCACAACCAATCACAAAATCTGCGGGCATCTGCGACATCTGCGGTTAAAACAAAACTACTCTTGGCGTCCCTGGCGTCTTGGCGGTTAAATCACGATGCGGCTCGCCGTTCACACCGTGTAGCGGCGTGACGGGTACGGCGTCGCCCTACCCTTCGATTCGCTGTACCGTGAGCTTGTGCCGTGGTGGCACACGGGGTGGTTCTGTACGGGCGCCAGCAGATGTGAACGGAATAGCCGGGACGCTGGAGCACGCCGTCCCCGGCGGTATCGTTCGCCATCCATGCGCTCTCCAATACACTGCGGAGACCGCGGGCTCCATAGCGCATCTGAAGCGAACGGGGTGCCGTAACATTCGCTTGCTCTTTCGCTTTCGACAAAGTGACCGACAAAGCTCGCGACAAAGTAGGTGCTGCGATCACCCACGCTTCATGCGCATCCGTGAGCCCCCCATGTCGCCAACCGATTACCAGCCGTTTACCCCGGCCCGCATCTTTCATGTTGCGTTGCGCGGGAAAAAGGCGTACCTTTTTTCCCGCACACGCATGGTGCCAATCTGCACCTGCGTCTTTCACTCACAACACTCGAAAACAGACCCCGATGCAAACCAGTTCCTACAATCCCTATGCTGTGGCGCAGAGCCAGTTCGACAACATCGCCGCCGTCCTCGAACTCGACGAGGGACTCCGCGAATTGCTACGGCAGCCGCAGCGCGAATACACCTTCACCATCCCCGTCCGCATGGACAACGGCAAGGTCAAGGTCTTCCAGGGCTTCCGTGTGCAGCACAACGACGCCCGCGGCCCCGCCAAGGGCGGCATCCGCTTCCATCCGGCGGAGACCATCGACACCGTGCGCGCTCTCTCGATGTGGATGACCTGGAAGTGCTCTGTCACGGACATCCCGCTGGGCGGCGCCAAGGGCGGCATCGTCTGCGACCCCCGGCAGCTCAGCATGCGCGAGCAGGAACAGCTCTGCCGCGGCTGGGTGCGCCAGATCGCACGCAACGTCGGCCCGGTCAACGACGTGCCGGCACCGGACGTGATGAGCAACGGACAGCACATGCTCTGGATGCTCGACGAGTTCGAGACCATCCATGGCGGGCGCTATCCTGGCTTCATCACCGGCAAGCCGGTGGGCATGGGCGGTTCGCTGGGACGTACCGAAGCCACCGGTTTCGGCGTGATCTTCGTGCTGCGCGAGGCACTCAAGGACATTGGCATGGATATCTCCGGGACGACCGCCAGCGTGCAGGGCTTTGGCAACGTGGCGCAGTACACCGTGCAGAAGTATCTGGAACTCGGCGGTACGGTCAAGGCCATCTCCTGCTGGAACCAGCAGGACAAGACCGCCTACACCTTCCGCAAGTCCGGCGGCATCGGACTCGAGGAACTGCGCGGCATTACCGACAAGTTCGGCAGTATCGACAAGCAGGGCGCGCTCGAC
This sequence comes from Lentisphaerota bacterium, assembly GCA_012521875.1. Lineage (GTDB taxonomy): Bacteria > Verrucomicrobiota > Kiritimatiellia > RFP12 > JAAYLN01 > JAAYLN01. The sequence goes on from JAAYLN010000209.1 coordinate 9,476, forward strand.
CTCGGCTACGAGGTGCTGCCGGGTGGCGCCTGGCTGGAGCAGGATGTGGACATCGTGATCCCCGCCGCCCTCGAGAACCAGATCAACGCCGAGACGGTGCAGAAGATCGCCCCGGGCGTCAAGGTGCTCTGCGAAGCCGCCAACGGCCCCACCACCCCCGAGGCCGACGAGGTGATCAAGGCGCGCCAGATCTATGTGCTGCCCGACTTCCTCACCAACGCCGGCGGTGTTACCTGCAGCTACTTCGAGCAGGTGCAGTGCAACACCAACTACTTCTGGGATCGCGACGAGGTGCTCGACAGGCTCGACACCAAGATGACCTCGGCCTTCGCCGCCGTCAACGAGCTGGCCAAGAGCCAGAAGCTCTACCGCCGCGACGCGGCCTACATCATTGCCATCAAGCGCGTGGCACAGGCCGTGCGCCAGCGCGGCTGGGCGTAGGCCGGCGAGATTGAAGGGCAGGCTGCCGCCTGCCCTTCAACGCATACCCGAAGGGGTGGACATCCGTGTCGTAATCGGCTAGCGACAGGGGGGCGCATGAATAGTGGGCGGAATGCGGATGGTTCTGTTCTGTTCGTCCTCGTCCTCGTCCTCGTCCTCGAAAGAAATTGAACCGCCAAGGTGCCAAGAGGAACCGCGAAAACAAAAGAATTGACGGAACCGGGAGTAAGCGGGTGGAGCGTGCCGTTTAAGTGTGAGAGTAAGTGTGGGAGTAAGTGTAGGTGCAAGCGCGAAGCACACACTTAAACCCACACTTAAACTCACTCTCAAGCGGTACACTTAAACTACCCGCTTACTCACTCTTCGCCTTCGACGAAAGTCGGCAAAGTCACCTACAACGCTCGCGACAAAGTGGGGAGTGACTTCTTCCACCCCATCTGCGTCTCTGCGCCTCTGCGTTATATTCACCACCAACCATCAACACCTTGACGATTCGCGCCGCGTCCGGTACGTTAATTGAATCATGTCCAACCCCCTCATCGCGCGCCACGTCGCGTCCATGTCCGGCTATACGCCGGGCGAACAGCCGCGCGGCCAACGGCTCGTCAAGCTCAACACCAACGAGAACCCCTACCCGCCCTCGCCCGCCGTCGCCGCCGCGCTGGCGGCCGTCGACCCCGCCTCGTTGCGCCGCTACTCCGACCCGCTGGCCGTCGCCGTACGCCAGCGCATCGCCGAGATTCACGGCTGCCCGGTCGAGCAGGTCTTCGCGGGCAATGGATCGGACGAGATCCTGGCGCTAGCCACCCGCGCCTTCGTCAATGACGACGGCTCGGTCGGCTACTTCGTGCCCTCTTACTCCCTCTACCCGATCCTGGCCGATATCCGCCAGGTGGAGAAGCGCCCCGCCCCCCTTACCGCCAACTACGGCTGGCAACTGCCGCCGGACTATGAGGCGTCGCTCTTCTTCATGGCCAACCCCAACGCCCCCACCAGCCTGCAGCACGACAAGGCGACCGTGGCGGAGTTCTGCCGCACTTTCCCCGGCGTGGTGTTCATCGACGAGGCCTATGCCGACTTCGCCCCGCACAACTGCATGGATCTGGCGACCGCCGCAGGCAACCGCAACACCATCGTGATGCGCACGCTCTCGAAGTCCTTCTCGCTGGCCGGACTGCGCTTCGGCTACGCCGTCGGCCCGGTCGAGCTCATCCAGGCGCTCTACAAGATCAAGGACTCCTACAACCTCGGCGCCATCCCCCAGAAGCTGGCCCTCGCGGCGCTCAACGACCTCGACCACATGCACGCCAACGTCAAGCGCATCCTCGCCACCCGCGCCCGCCTGACGCAGGAACTGCGCAAGCGTGGCTGGCGTGTGCTGGACTCGGCCACCAACTTCCTCTTCGCCCGCCCGCCGGATGGCGACGCCGAACGCGTCTTCAACCAGTTGCGCGCGGCCGAAATCTACGTCCGCTACTTCCCCGGCCCCACCACGGGCGACTCGATCCGCATCACCATCGGCACCGACGCCGAGATCGACACGCTGCTCGAAAACCTCGCCTAAGGAGAGACCATGAACCACCGCACCGCCTCCCAGCACCGCAAGACCCGCGAAACCGACATCGCCATCAAGCTCGACCTCGACGGCACAGGCGCCTGCTCCATTGACACGGGCATCCCCTTCATGGATCACATGCTCGAGATCGTCGCGCGCCACGCGCTGATCGATCTCGATATCAAGGCCGTCGGCGATCTGGAAGTCGACTACCACCACACAGTCGAGGATCTCGGGCTGGTTCTCGGCACGGCCATTGACCAGGCCCTCGGCGACCGGCGCGGCATCCGCCGCTACGGCTTCAGCCTGCTGCCGATGGACGAGTCGCTCGCCCGCGTGGCGCTCGATCTCGGCGGACGCCCCTTCCTGGTCTACTCGATCGCCGACCCCACCCCCAACATCCGCGACTTCAACGTCAAGCTGATCGAGGAGTTCTTCCGCGCCTTCGTCACGCAGGCGCGCATGAACCTCCACATCGCCCACCTCTACGGCGCCGAGGTACACCACGCCTACGAGTCGGTCTTCAAGGGCCTCGCCCGCGCGCTGCGCATGGCTGTCGAGCGCGACCCGCGCGAGACCGGCATCCCCTCCTCGAAGGGAACCATCTGACATGACGATCTTTCCCGCTATCGACCTCCAGGAAGGCCGCTGCGTGCGGCTGCGCCAGGGACGGGCCGACAAGGCCACGGTTTACGGCGATGATCCTGTCGCCATGGCGCTCCACTGGCAGACGCTCGGCGCACAGGCGCTGCATGTCGTTGACCTCGACGGCGCCTTCAAGGGCACACCGGCGCATGCCGATGTGATTGCCCGCATTGTGGCGGCACTCGAGATTCCGGTGCAGATCGGCGGCGGTATGCGTACCGATGCCGACGTGCAGCGCATGGTTGATGCCGGCGTGGCGCGTGTGATTATCGGCACGCGGGCACTGGACGACGACGAGGCGCTGTCGCGGCTTGTCAAACGCCATGGCGGCGAGCGTATCGCCGTGGGCATTGATGCCCGCGACGGCTGGGTGCAGGTGAAAGGCTGGGTCGAGACCACGCGGGTACGCGCCACCGACCTCGCGCAACGCGTCGCGGCGCTGGGTGTCGGCACCATCATCTACACCGACACAGCCACCGACGGCATGCTCACGGGTCCCAACATCCCTGCCATGGATCAGATTTGCGAAGCTGTACCGTGCAAGGTGATCGCCTCGGGCGGCGTCAGCCGTGCCGGGGATGTGCGGGCGCTCGCGGCTCTCGGGCGCGACAACCTGCTCGGGGTGATCGTCGGCAAGGCGCTCTACGAGGGCCGCACCACGCTGCCCGAGCTTCTGGCTGCAACAGGTGCCTGATCCATGCTGGATGTCTTCTTCAAGACGGCCTGCATCTTCCTGATCAGCGCCGCGGGCTTCGTTCTGCGAAGGCGGAATATCATTGATACCGACTTCAACCGCCAGCTCTCGCTGCTGCAGATCAACGTCATCTACCCCGCGCTGATCCTCTCGTCGCAGACGCGCAACTTCACCTGGCCGACACTGCTCTCAAACTGGCCGTTGCCGGCCGGTTCGGCTATGATCATGATGGTGGGCTGGGCCGTGGGACTGGCGGTCATGCCCCTGATCCGCCGCGAGCCGCGCCCGACCAGGGCCATGTTCCACTTCCAGTGCATGATCAACAACTACTCCTTCCTGCCGATCATGCTGGCCGCCACCCTGCTTGATGAGAAGGGCGTGGCGCAGATCATCTTCTCGGCGCTCGGCGCGGAACTGGTGGTCTGGACCTTCGGCCTGCAGGCGCTGACGGGTGGCAATGAGACGGCGGGCGCAAGCTGCGGCAGCGGACCGCTCACACGCAAGGAACGCCTGGCGGCATGTGCCAGGCTGATTGGATCGCGCCTGCGCAATCTGGCCTCGATGCCCCTGCTGGCCATGGCGGCCGCGGCCGGCTGGCTGCTGCTGCGCCACCATGCGGGCGGGACGATTGACGCCGTGCAGGCCACTCCGCTGGGCGGTGCCGTGGCCGACATGTTCTCCACGGCGCTCCACATGACCGGACAGGCTACGATTCCGCTGGCCGCGATCATCGTCGGCTCGCGCTGTGCCGAGATCAAGGGCGACCAGCTCTTTGCCCCCCTGGCCGTGTTGACAACCTTCCTGCGTCTGGTAATCATCCCCGCGCTGGCGACACTGCTGCTATTCTGGCTCCCCTTCCCGCCCGCCGTGCGTCCGGCCCTGCTGATCGTGGCGGCACAGCCCTGCGCCATGGCCAGCGTGATGTTTGCCGAGGCCTACGGCTGCGATGCCCGCTTCGCCGCCACCACGGTACTCACTACCCACGTCGCCTGCCTGCTGACGATTCCGCTCTGGCTTTCCGCGCCGTGGTGGTAGCAGCGGCATCTACCGGCCAGACATAAACCGACTTTCCTCTTGCCCTCAACAGTGGTGCAGCCATCTCTTGCAAGCGCACCACGATACGCACTTTCTCGGGAAACGGCAGTCGAGCGAGTTGGCGCCGCCGTTCCTGCTTAGCATCGAGCAGTCGCTTGATTTCAGGTGTTATCCCATCCATTTGTTATCCCATCCATTCCGCCCATTTCGTCTCCAAACCGTACCGTTCGAGAATACTTTTCAGCAGTGGCTGATCCATCTCCGCACCATCGGCAAACAGTGCTACCCGCTGACGGTCTTTCGCGCGTCCGGTCTGGACTGCGATGGCAGCCAGATGTTCGATACGCAAGACGCGTGTTGGCGTCTCGCCATAGGTCACATTTCGAGCCTCTGCCAATGCTTCCTCCAGCAGCGGATTGAATGCTGGTAGAAACTGAACCGGTATACTCTCGATCATTACACAGTCGCCTTCGGCCGTGTAGCCGCGAGTCCTTAGCGCCTGATACAGCGGGGCAAGCGTCAGCAGCCCACCAGCAGCTTCTGGCAGCACAACAAAGATGTCCAAGTCGAACGTCAGAACGGGCTCAATATAGAACGTCGCCGCCATGGCACCGCCGATCGCGTATCGCCCCAACTCGCCATTACGCTCAAGCTCATTGAGAACCTGAAGAGCCTTTTCCATGCAAAAAGTCTAGCATGTTTAACCATCGGAAGACAACATGGAACATGGAAACATGGAACATGGAACATGGAACATGGAACCCTTTTATACCTATTCACCATTCACAACTCGCCCGCTCTCCGTGTACCCATCGAGCACCAGCCCTGTCACTAGCCGATTACGTCCGTTATACAACGTGGTTTTGACGCCAATCGGGCTCTTTGCTAGTATTTTACCGAAGCCAATCGCTGGCGTCGTACTCGTCGGCTTGCTAATGCCGGAGATGAGTGTACCACGGTTGGCTTCGGACATTCAAAACTGCTTACGTTACAGACAAAGCCCATGGCACGAGTGCGTGTGCGGAAAACTTAATCAGAAACTCAAGATCTCAGGAAGGATGCAAGAATGTGCAGTTGCCACAAACAAAACCCTGATTTCGTGAGTTCCTGATTCAAAAAACAACAGCAGGGATTCGCAATAAGTCAACACTCCCTTCAGCCGGAAGACGGCAAAGGCCTTCTGGCCCGGGTGCCGATATGTAGCCATGAGCACGGGGCTGAAGCCCCTGAACCACTTCCGACTAAAGTCGGTACTCCGACGCGACTGCGACCGTTCAGGCGAATCTCACGGTACGGCCGCCGCCCAGACGTCCTGCAAGCGCCGTATGGCATCGAGGGGAGATGCGGCGCCGCACACGGCCCGCACCACGGCGAAGTTGACCGCTCCGGCTGCCAGCACGGATGGCAACGTCGTGGCATCTATACCACCAATCGCCACGGCCGGCACGCTGCTGGCGCGGATGATGCGTCCGGCCTCGGCACAGCCGAGGACGGGATCGGGAACCGCCTTGGTGGGAGTGGCGAAGACAGGCCCCACGCCGATGTAGGCGGGCGCGGCCTGGTTGGCACGCGCCGCCTGATCCGCATCATGGGTGGAGAGCCCTATGATCCCAAGCCCGGGATAGCGCTCCCGCACCGTTTCAATCGGCATGTCCGTCTGGCCAAGATGCACACCGTCGGCGCCTACCTCGGATGCAATGGAAGGATCGTCGTTGACGATGAACCGCGTGGCGGTACCGGCGGTAATGCCGCGCAGGTTCCGCGCAACCGCGACGACTTCATCGCGCGGCGTCTCCTTCATGCGCAACTGGAGATAGCGTACCCCGGCCTTGACCGCCGCCTCGGCACAGGCTTCGTAGCCCATACGGGGATTGGTTAGAATCAGGTAGAGCCCGAAACGTGTGTCGTCCGGCACCTTGCCTGCCGCGCTCATGGTGCGAGATCCTCGGCGATCAGGCGGGCAACCTTGCGGCCGCTCTTCAGCATGCCACCGAAAATGGGCCCCATGCGGAAGCCGCCCTGGACATTGTTGGCCGCCATGCCGGAGGCGTAGAGTCCGGGACAGAGCCGTTTGGTGTTCTCGACGGTCGTGCGCTCCCCATCCGCCATCCACATCGGCTTCTCACCGACGATGCCGCCCGTGGGGGAGTCGATCCTCATGCCGGCCTTGTTGACAACCTTGGCGACAATCTCGCTGGGATGCCCCGTGCCGTCAACCAGCGCGCGCGAGACGACCACGAGCGGATCGACGTGCATCTCCAGCCGCCGTATGGGATTCCAGTTGATCACGACACCGCTGACGACACCGTCATGGATCACGACATCCTCGGCACACATGGCGTTGAAGATGACGGCACCGGCGCGCCGCGCTCCGAAGATGAGCCCCGACGCCATCTCGACGGAATCCAGCGTGTGGTAACCGTTGCCAAGTTCGACAGTCGTTATGCCGAACTCATGTAGAATCGCCGCGGCATCGTCCTGCACGACGACCTCGTTCATCATCATGCCGCCACCCCATGTGCCGCCGCCGGGGGCGAGCTTGCTTTCAAAGATGGCCACGCGGAATCCGGCGCGAGCCAGATCGTGGGCGGCGACCAGTCCCGAGGGACCCGCGCCGATGACCGCCACATCCACGGCAAGGTTCCGTTCCAGCTTGGCGGTGAAGCTCCGGACGATGGCGCCGGAGATGGTTGTCTCCATGAGTTGTTTGTGCATGATGCTCCTGGGTTGTTGGTGATGGTGAAACAGTCGGAGCATCGTGGCCGGCGCTTTCAGCGTCCAAGGCAATCAGTATCCCTACGCCGGCATGACCCGGTTCAGGTTCCATGGGTATGATCTCAGACTGCCACGGCGGCAGACACCCCAACTGAACACGGGCACATGATACGCTTTTTGCGCAAAAGCGCAATCATTGAAATCCGACCGGCAACCGGCTGGGTGTGATTCAACATGGTTGCCACACACCAAGGGGGCAGGAGCCAGGGTTCAGGGTTCAGTATTGCCGCTGCCCTGCAGGGCGGCGGCAGTAGCAGTAGGCAGTGGCAGTAGACAGTTGGAACAGGCCAGAGACGCCACTTTGTCGCGAGCTTTGTCGGTAACTTTGTCGCCTTCGTCGAAAGCAACAGGGAAAGATTATGCGAAGGTGCGGAGACGCGGAGAGTCTTAACCGCAGATTTCGCAGATTTTCGCAGATTGGCATAGGGTGTCTCAGACTAGGGTTCAGTGGGGCCACTGGCGACCGGCGGTCGCCAGTTAGAAC
>JAAYLN010000210.1 GCA_012521875.1 Lentisphaerota bacterium
CACTGGCGCGGCCGCCAGATCAATGTGATCGACACGCCGGGCCACGTCGATTTCACCATGGAGGTCGAGCGCTCGCTGCGCGTGCTCGACGGCGCCGTCTGCGTCTTCTGCGCCGTCGGCGGCGTGCAGCCGCAGTCCGAGACCGTCTGGCGCCAGGCCGACCGCTACAGCGTCCCGCGCATCGTCTTCGTCAACAAGATGGACCGCATGGGCGCCTGCTTCAAGGATGTGGTGGCGGAACTCCGCACCAAGCTGGGTGCCGCGCCGGCGGTCGTCACCATCCCCATGGGCGAGGCCGAGGAGTTTGCCGGCATTATTGATCTGCTCACCATGCGGGCGCTGACGTTCGACGAGTCGGACCAGGGCACCACCGTGCGCGAGGAGCCCATTCCGGCTGGGTTTGCGGCCGAGGCCGAGCGTGCGCGCGCGGCACTCGTCGAGATGGTTGCCGATGCCGACGAGGCGCTCATCGAGGCCTATCTCGAGAATCCCGACCTGCCCGCCGAGCTGCTCGTGCCCGCCATCCGGCGCGCCACACTGGCCTCGCGGCTGGTGCCCGTATTCTGCGGCAGCGCCCTGCGCAACAAGGGCATCCAGCGCCTGCTGGACGGGGTGGTGGACTACCTGCCCTCGCCGCTGGACCGCGGCGCGGTCACCGGTGCCGATCTGCGCACCGGTGCCGAGGTCACGCGCACCTGCTCCGACACCGAGCCCCTCGCCGCGCTGGTCTTCAAGGTCGCCACCGATCCCTACGTCGGCCGCCTCTGCTTTGCACGCATCTACTCCGGCACCCTGCGCCGGGGACAGAACATTTTCAATCCGCGCACGCGCACGCGCGAGCGCCTCCTGCGCCTCGTCCGCCTGCAGGCCGACACCCAGAACGATGTCGAGGTGCTCTACGCCGGCGAAATAGGTGCGATTACGGGCTTGAAAGCCGCGACCACAGGTGATACACTCTGCCCCGAACATCAGCCATTGGTTCTCGAGCGCATCGCCGCTCCCGAGCCGGTGATGTTCGTCGCCATCGAGCCTAAATCCCGCGCCGACCGCGACAAGCTGGAGCAGTCGCTCCAGGCGTTGTGCGACGAGGATCCCACCTGCGTTACCCGCGTGGATGCGGAGACGGGGCAGATGATCCTCAGCGGGATGGGCGAGCTGCACCTCGAAGTGCTGGTTGACCGGCTGCACCGCGAGTTCAATGTCGCGGCCAATACCGGCAAGCCGATGGTCTCGTATTACGAGACGATCACCGGCACTGGCGAGGGTCACCATGTATTCGACCGTGAACTGGGCGGCAAGCATCTGTTTGCGGAAGTATCGGTGGCTGTGGCTCCGCGTCCGCGCGGATCCGGCAGCGTGGTCGAGGCAGGCCCGGCCTGCCGTGACCTGCCCGAGGCTCTCACCGAGGCGGTCACGCAGGGAGTCGAGGATGGTATCAGCACGGGAGTGCTGGCACGCTATCCGCTGATCGACCTCTCCGCGCGTGTCACGGCGGTGGGCATGGGCGATGCCGAGAACGCCATGCCGGTGGCCTTCCGCACGGCGGCGGTCATGGCATTGCGGGCGGCAGCCGAAGCAGCACAGCCCGAGCTGCTCGAGCCGATCATGCGGCTGGTCATCGTGACCCCGCCGGAGCATGTCGGCGAGGTGATTGGTGATGTTAATGCGCGCCGCGGGCAGGTGCGCGATATGGAGGATCGTGGCGGCACGAAGGTTGTGCAGGCCGCGGTTCCGCTGGCGGAGCTGTTCGGATACTCGACAGCCATCCGCTCGCTGTCACGGGGACGCGCCAGCTACACGATGGAGCCTGACGCGTTCGCCGTCGTGCCCCGGACGGTCCGGGATCAATTGTTGAACAGGTAAGCGGTAGAAGACATGCAGAGTCAGCGCATACGGATTCGGATGCAGGCCTACGATCATCGGGTGCTTGATCAGGCCGTCACGGATATCATCGACACCGCCCGCAAGACGGGCGCGCAGGTCGTCGGGCCGGTCCCTCTGCCGACGCGCATCGAGCGCTGGACGGTGAACCGTAGCCCGCACGTGGACAAGAAGTCGATGGATCAGTTCGAGATGCGCACGCACAAGCGCCTGCTGGACATCGTCAGCCCCACGGCCAAGACGGTTGACGAGCTCAAGAAGCTCAACCTGCCGGCGGGCGTGGACATTTCTATCAAGATCTAGGCGCGGCAAGGCTGGAAACACCATGGAAGGTTTGATTGGCAAGAAGCTGGGAATGACGCAGGTCTGGGACGACCAGGGCCAGCTCGTTCCCGTAACGGTACTGGAAGTCGGGCCGTGCCCGGTGGTACAGATCAAGCAGAAGGCGCGCGAGGGCTACGACGCGGCGCAGGTGGGCTTCCGTGCCCAGAAGCCGCAGCGGCTTACCAAGGCGCTGCGCACGCGCTACGAAAAGGCCGGCGTGCCGCCCTGCCGCGAGCTGCGCGAGTTCAGGCTCGAAGCCGGCCACAACGTCAAGGTTGGCGACACGATCACCGTGGCGATGTTCGAGGGCGTCAAGCTCGTGGATGTCACGGCCATCAGCAAGGGCCGCGGCTTTGCCGGCGCCGTGCGCCGTTTCCGCATGGCCGGCGGCCCATCGACCCACGGCGGCCAGTCGAAGCGCCGCATCGGCTCGATCGGCGAGCGCAACCTGCCGGGCTGGATCCGCAAGGGCAAGCCGATGCCCGGCCACATGGGTGCCGTGCGCGTCACCACGCGCAACCTGGCCGTGGTCCAGTTGCGCCCCGAGGACAACGTGCTGGTCGTCCGCGGCGCCGTCCCCGGGCCGGTGGGCGGGCGCGTCATCGTCAGGAAAGCCCTCAAGCAGTCGTGAGGAGGCCATGAGCAAGATCAATCTATTCAATTCCAAGGGCGAAGCCGCCGGCACGGTGGATTTCGCGGATGACCTGCTGGTCCTCGACCGGGGCGAGCAGGCCGTCAAGGATGTCGTCGTCGCGACGCTCAACGCGCGCCGCGCCGGTACGGCCTCGACCCTCTCCAAGGGCGAGGTGGCCGGCAGCAACAAGAAGCTCTGGCGCCAGAAGGGCACCGGGCGGGCGCGCACGGGTGTGCGCCAGTCGCCGATCTGGCGCGGTGGCGGTGTGGCCATGGGCCCCAAGCCCCGCAGCTTTGCTACCAAGATCAACCGCAAGGCGGCGCGCCTGGCCTTCCGCCGTGCGCTGAGCGGCCATATCAGCAAGGATAAGGTCATCGTGATCGAGTCCTTCGACGTGCCCGACGGCAAGACGAGGCAGATGGCCGCGCTGCTGCAGAAGCTGGGTGCCGGCAACGGCCGCGTGCTGCTGGTTACCGAGCGCCAGATTCCCGAGGTTGAACGCTCGGCACGCAACCTGCCGAAAGTTGAGGTTGCAACGGCCGACAATGTTGATGTATACTCTCTGCTTGCCTCGCGCCTGGTCGTTGCGACCCGCGAAGCACTCGACGTGCTGGCCGCGCGCATGCAGAAGCCGGAGGTGGAAGCATGAAGCACGGCGATATCATCAAGCGCGTGATGGTTACCGAGAAGGGTACGCAGTTGGCGTCCGGCAGCCAGTACATACTGGAGGTGGCGCCCTCGGCGAACAAGATCCAGATCCGCGCAGCCGTCGAGGAGACGTTCGGGGTGCATGTCCTGGCCGTCAACACGCAGAATTACAGCGGCCGTAAGCGCCTGTTGCGCAACCGTCGCGTCGCCAAGGCACCCGATTGGAAGCGTGCCATCGTGACCCTGCGTCCGGGCGAGCGCATCGAGGCGATCTGAGCCGCGGAGGCAATGTAGACATGGGCTTGAAAAGTTACAAACCACGCTCGCCCGGGCTACGCTATCGCGTATCCCAGACGTTCGACGAGCTGACCTCGGCCAAGCCGGTTCGCGGCCTTACCGAGGCGCAGCGCAAGTCGGCCGGGCGCAACAATGCCGGCCGCATCACCACGCGCCATCGCGGCGGTGGGGTGCGCCGCCGTTACCGTATTGTCGATTTTCGGCGTGACAAGACCGGCATCCCCGCGCGGGTCGCGAGCATCGAGTATGATCCCAACCGCTCCGCCAACCTGGCGCTGCTGAACTACGTCGATGGCGAGAAGCGCTATATCATCGCCCCGGCGGGGCTGAAGGTCGGCATGCTGCTGATGTCGGGGCCCGATGCCGAGCCCAGCGTCGGCAACGCGCTGCCGCTCTCGAAGATCCCCCTCGGCATGACGGTACACAATATCGAGCTGGTGCCGGGCGCCGGCGCGCGCCTCGTGCGCTCGGCCGGCAACGGCGCGCAACTGATGGCGCGCGAGGGCGATTTCGCCAACCTGCGCATGCCCTCCGGCGAGATCCGCCGCATCCATACCGCCTGCCTGGCGACGATCGGGCAGGTCGGCAATGCCGAATGGAGCGGCATCAGGCTCGGCAAGGCGGGTCGCAAGCGCCACCTGGGCATCCGTCCCACGGTGCGCGGTGTCGCCATGAACCCCGTCGACCATCCCATGGGCGGCGGCGAGGGCCGCACCTCGGGCGGCGGACATCCACGCTCTCCCTGGGGCCAGTTGGCCAAGGGTGGCAAGACGCGCAATCCGCGCAAGGCGTCGCAACGACACATTGTCAAGCAGCGGAGGAGAAAGTAATAGATGGCACGGTCAATCAAGAAGGGCCCCTATGTCGAGGCCAAGCTTTTGGCGAAGGTGGAGAAGATGCGCAAGAGCGGGCGTCTGCAGCCGATCAAGACCTGGTCGCGGCGCTCGATGATCCTGCCGGAGTTCGTCGGCCTTACATTTGCCATCCACAACGGCCGCCAGCACGTACCCATCTTTATCAACGAGAACATGGTCGGACACCGTCTCGGCGAGTTCGCGCCTACGCGTGTCTTCCGTTCGCACGGCACGACCAGCAAGGGTGCCCCCGGGAAGTAGGGCAGGGAACGGCTCATGGAAATTATCGCAATTACCCGTAACGTGCGCCTCTCGGCTATGAAGGGCCGTCCGCTGGCGCGCAAGGTTCAGGGGCTGCCCGTGGCGGAAGCCCTCAAGGTGACGCAGTTCAGCCCCAAGAAGGCTGCCTTCCACCTTGGCAAGACGCTCAAGTCCGCCATCGCCAACGCCCGCCACAACCACAACGTGGATGTGGACGGCCTGCGGGTCAAGCTCGCGGTCTTCGACGAAGGCACCCATTTGCGTCGTCACTGGGCGCGTGCCCGTGGTAGTGCCAGCCCGATCAAGCGGCGCTACTGTCATATCAAGGTTGTGTTGGCCGAGGACGGCCAGGACTCGTAGTTTAGGAAGGAGCCGAACTTTGGGACAGAAAGTCAATCCGATCGGATTCCGGATCGTCCTCGATAAGCAGTGGCGGTCGCGCTGGTATAGCGACAAGCGGAATTTCGGTGCGCTGCTGGCGGAAGACCAGATCATCCGTGATACCGTCAGCAAGAAGCTGGCGAATGCCGCGGTTTCTAAGGTGGTCATCGAGCGCTACGCCAACCGCGTGCGCGTCAACATCTTCACGGCCCGTCCGGGCATCGTCATCGGCCGCAAGGGCGGCAACGACGTTGACCAGTTGCGACTGGAACTCGCCAGGCTCACCGGCAAGGAGATCTATCTCGAGATCCATGAGGTGCGCGATGCGGATGCCAACGCGCAGCTTGTCGCCGAGAGCATTGCCCAGCAGATCGAGCGCCGCGTGGCGCTGCGCCGCGCCATCAAGCGCGCGCAGAAGATCGCCATGGATATGGGCGTCGATGGTATCAAGGTGCGCTGCTGCGGCCGTATCAACAACGCCGAGATCGCACGCGTGGAGTGGAGCAAGGAGGGCAAGGTCCCCCTGCACACCATGCGCGCCAACATTGACTATGGATTCGCCGAGGCCCACACGACGGTCGGTCGCATCGGCGTAAAGGTCTGGATCTGCAAGCGGGATGATTTCCAGCCTACACGGACCAGCGGTCCACGGAGGAAGAGCCATGCCCCTAATGCCTAAACGGGTTAGGTACCGCAAACAATCCAAGGGCAGCCGCAAGGGATTCGCCACCTCGGGAACCGAGCTGGCCTACGGCGACTACGGTCTCAAGGCCCTGTCGCGCGGCTGGTTGAAGAGCACCCAGATCGAGGCCTGCCGTGTGGCGATGAACCGCTACATGAAGCGCAAGGGCAAGCTCTGGATCCGTATCTTCCCCGACAAGCCCGTCACCAAGAAGCCGATCGAGGTGCGCATGGGTAGTGGCAAGGGCAACCCCGAGTTCTGGGTGGCCGTCATCCGCCCCGGTAAGATCCTCTTCGAGATCAGCGGGGTTCCGGAGGCCACGGCGCGCGAGTGCCTGCGTCTGGCGGACACCAAGATCGGAATCCGGACGCAGATGGTCACGCGTC
>JAAYLN010000211.1 GCA_012521875.1 Lentisphaerota bacterium
CTGCTCGTGGCGGCGGCGGTCGTGGTTGTGTTCCTCCTGGCCCGCATCCTGAAGCGCAGCCGCACCCCCGCCGCCGTGGCGGCCCTGCTGGAGCGGCACTTCCCGCAACTCGACAACCACCTGATCAACCGCGTGCTCTTCGCCGCCGCCCCGGAGCGCAACTCCCCATGGTTGCGCGCCTATCTCGGCGAATCCGGCCCCGACTGGACCGCCCTGCCGCTGGACGAGCTCAAGGATCGCCGCCTGCGCCGCTACGGTGCCGGCGCGCTGGCGGTCGCCCTGCTGCTGCTCGTGCTGCCCGGACTGCGCTACGGCAATGCCTGGGGTGTGGCGCTGCAGCGCGTCGCCAACCCCTTCAGCCGCCTGGCCCCGACCACCTTCGCCGCCGTCACCGCCGTCGCGCCCGGTCACGCCACGGTCATCCAGGGCGAGCCGGTCGAGCTGCTCCTGCGCGCCCGCGGCCGCGCGGGGCATTCCGTCATGCTGGAACTCTTCCCGGCCGACGACGCGCGCAGCGTCATCCGCCTCGGTACCTTCGACACCACCGGTGCCGAGCAGACCTTTGTCCACACCATCAGCCGCCTGACCGTGCCCGTGGGCTACCGCTTCACCGCCGGCGATGCCTGGCCCACCGAACGCTTCACGCTTACGCCGGTGCCGCCGCTGGCGGTCGAGGGGCTCTCCGTCAACGTGGTGCCGCCGGCCTACACGCGCCTGCCGCCGCGCACGGTGGACGCGCTGGCCGCGATACCGGAAATCCCCGTGCATGCGCAGGTGACGTTCGTGCTGACCCTCAACCGCGCCGCGCAGCGCGTCGTGCTCGTCGCGGGCGAGGAGCCGCCGGTCGCACTCTCGCCGGCGGCGGAGGGGCGTCAGTGGCGCGGCAGTCTGGTGGTGGATCAGGAGGTCGTGTTCCGCCTGACGGCCCACGACACCGCCGGGGGGCACCGCCTGGAGCAGACGCTCCCCATGGTGCTGCTCGTGGATCGGCCGCCCGACATCCGCGTGACGGTACCGGCCGCGCGTACCGCGCTGCCGCCGGGCGGACGGCCGCAGATCGCCTTCGAGGCCTCCGACGACTACGGGCTCGACCGCGTCGTGCTCGAGAAAGTCCGCCGCGGCGCCCGCCCGCAGGATCCCGGCGAGCCGCTGACGCAGTGGAGCGCCGACGGCGGCGTGGCCATCCGCGGCGAGTGGAGCGGCACGCCCGAGGATCTTGCCGGAGGCGCCGCCTTCCGGCTGGTGGCTGAGGATTGCATGGTGCCGGGGCCGCCCAACCGTACCGTGAGTCCGCCGATAATCTTCGACTCCGTGCTGGCCACGGAGCAGTTCAGGCAGGAGGTCGAAGTCAAGGAAAAACTGCGCAAGGGGCTCGGCCAGCTCGTGGTGCGCCAGCGGGCCAACCTGCGCGCGACCGCCGCGCTGCACTCCTCGCTGCCGGTCTTCGATCCCGCCTCGTGGGATGTGCGCCTCGCGGAGCAGCGCGGCATACGCAACGACGCCATCGAACTGCTTGCCTCCGGCGGCACGCTGCTCGGCGGTGCCCGCGTGGTGATCGAGCGTGTCCGCGAGCCGATGGCCGAGGCCGTGACCCAGCTTGTCCGCCTCCGGGCGGTTCCGCCGGAAAACCGCGAGGCCGCCGCCACGGCTGCCCTCGAGACCCAGAAGCTCATCCTGCGGCTCCTCACCCTGGCCGACGAGCGGGCCGCCACCGGCGGCGCGGGCACGGAGCAGTCGGGACTGCTGGCGATGGTCGATGCCCTGCTCAAGGGCCAGACCGATACGCGCGCGGCCACGGATCGCGCCGCCCAGCGCGCCGCGGTTGCGGCCGAGGGGAAGACTGCGGAGGATGAGGAGACCGCCACCGTGCTGGAGGCGCTCGCCGGGCGCCAGCAGGCGCTGGCCCTCGACATGGCCGAGCTGATCGAGCTGGCGCGGCGCGATGCCGGCATGGCCAGGGACGGCGATCCGCTACAGACGCTCATGACCACCTTCACCGACACCGCCGAGAACCTGCGTGTCCGCAGCGACATGCTGCGCGCCGCGCAGGCCCTCGTCAAGGCCGCGCCGGCACAGGCTCTTGCCCCGCAGGCCGGTGCCACCAACTCGCTGCACGCCCTCAGGCAGCTCCTCGCCGGCTGGCAGGCCGCGGAAAACGAGACAAGGACCGAGGAGGCGCTCGATGTCATCCGCGACGCGCGCGAGGCCGTGAACAAGCTGGAGAAGCTCCAGGAGGCCATCGTCGACGCCCTGCGCGCCACCGAGACCCAGGGCAACAAGACCGACGGACAGAAGGACGATGAGCTGACCGACGAGATCGTCGAGCTGAAGGCGCAGATGGCCGAGGCCATGCTCAAGGTCGCCACCGATCTGCAGGCGCTGCCCGATCTCGACGCCGCCAACGAGCTGGTCGTCGACTGCTACCAAATCTACGAGGCCATGGCCCAGGTGGCCGGCAGCGAGAAGAACACCGAGGCGCAGGAGCTCGGCCTCCAGAAGGAGGACTTCTATCTGGAGATGATGGCGAAGACGGGGCAGAAACTCGACGAGATGGAGCACTGGCTGCCCAACAAGCCCGACGACATCAAGCGCAACATCGAGAGCTTCGACCAGGCCGAGGTACAGAGCGCGATCCCCGTCATCGGCATGCCCGAGGAGCTGCAGGATCTGATCGGCGACCTGCTGGAGGAGCAGGAGGAGCTCGCCAAGAATACCGACGACTCGCTTACAAACCAGGGCGACGCTAATCCGGCTCTCGGGTGGGAGATCGCCGAGGGCGAGACCGTCTCCTACAGCGCGGGCGGCAAGTCGGGCAACCGCCGTCCCGATCACAAGAATCAGGACGGACGCTCGCAGGTCGGGCGCGCCGGCATGGCCGATGGCGAGGTCATGGCCAAGTCGGGACGCATTAACGAGGGCGACGAGGAGATCGACAAGCGCCGCACGCGCGACTCCACCCAGTCGGGCTATGTCGAGGAAGAGGATCATGCCGAGGCCAAGGCCACCGGCGGCGGCAAGAACTCGGGCTACTCCGACACAAAGGGCATGGCCGGAACCGCCGCCGACGAGCGTCGCCAGTCGAAGGCGCAGCAGGCTCCCGAACAGGCGCGCCAGGCCGATCTGGCCCGCATGGCCGATGCCGTCTATGCCCAGGCCCAGTTGAACGGCCTGCGTATTCCGGCGGGCTTCAACCATGCGCGCGAGAACATGAACCGCGCCGCCGAGGCGGGACGCGCCGGCAATATCCGGCAGATGCGGGAGTTCCAGCAGCGGGCCATCCAGGATCTCATCCTGGCCCAGGCCAACCTCGATGCCGGCGTCTCCGGCGTTAGCATGGGCGCCGGCGGCGACGACTACCGCCCGCCCGATGCCGGTGTGGCCTCCACGCCCGACGAGGCCCCCGCCGGGTTCCGCGAGCTGGTGTCGGACTATTTCAAGGCCATCGGAGAGTTCAGGTGAGGCTCTTGCTCTTCCCCCACCGCCAGCAGCCACGGTACGGGCGGCACGCATGCCGCCCCGGCCGCCCACGCCTACTGCCTACTGCCTACTGCCACTTGAGCTTGCGGGTAGGCACGCTGCTCCTTCTCCTCTCCCTTCTGCCCGGCACTCCGGTTGCCGCCCAGAAACCCGCCGTGCCCCAGGCCACCCTGCGCGTCGAGGCCGCCATCCGCCAGCGTCCCGCCGAATCCGATCTGGGCATCTACCTGCAGATACCCGATGGCGGCCTGCTGCCGGCACGGCCGGTCATCGAGGTGCGCGATGCCGCCGGACGCCCGCTCGAGAGCCTGCTGCTGTGGCACACGCCGGCCGATGCGCTGGGGCTCGTGTTCCGTCCGCCCGCGGCTTCGGGAGACGGCGTCACAGTCTATCTCCGTCCCGGCAGCGGGGCTCCCGCCAAACCGGCGCGCACCACGCTCAAGCCGAGCCTCTTCGCCTTCACCCGCAGCGGCTCCGCCTCGCTGGATAACGCGCGGCGCATGGCCACCGAGTGGCCGCCCGCCCGCGATGCCTTCGGCGGACCGGTCGAGCGCATCGGCATCCGCTGGAATCCCTTCGGACCCGACGACCACTTCTCCTCGTGGTTCACCGGCTGGTTCAGGCTCGATGCCCGTGAAACTCTCTATCTGGCGACGATCTCCGACGAGGGCTCCGAGGTGCATCTCGACGGCTCGCTGCTCGTCGCCTGGCCCGGACGCCATACGCGGCGGGCGGGCGCCAAAGGGGAGTACGGCAAGGAGGTCACGCTGGATGCCGGCTGGCACCGCATTGACTACTTCCATTTCGAGGTTGACGGGGATCAGGAGATGTGCCTGGTATGGCGGCGCGGGCGCGACAGGTCAGACGTACTGCCGGTCTTCATGGAGGGCAATGCCTGGGGACGCACGGGGCGGGCCGAGGTGCGGCGCATGGTCTATGCCGACGGTCGCGTCGCCGGATGGGTCGAGGGCCACCTGCAGGCCGAGGACTACCTCTGGACAGGCAGCCAGCCCGTCCACCGCCACCGCCTCGTCTGCCGCGGAGTGGGCAGTGGCGATGGTGCCGCCATCACCTGGCAATTCAGCGACGGTGCTACCGTGACGTCTTCCTCCCCCTGCACCTGGCTCGTCTCCGGTGATCCCGCCGCGCGGCAGACGGCGGTGCTGTCCGTCAAGACGCCTGCGGGAGTCGCGCGGCAGAACTTCCGCTTCGCCTCGTTCACCGCGCCCCGTGCTCTGGCGCTGGATCGTCCCTCCGACCGCCTGCTGTACCGCGAGGCCTTCCTCGACCGCGTGCGTGCCGTACCGCCGCCCGCGGATCCTTGTGCCGCCTGGAGCGGTGATCTCTGGTCGACGCTCGTGGCGGTACTCGAGCCCTACAAGGGCGGCCCCATCCTGACCGAGCTCTTCGAGCGTGGCTGGAAGACGCTGCGGCGGCTGCCGGCGGACGTGCGCTATCCGCTGGAGGACCGCTTTGCCGAGACCCTGCGGCTGCGGGGCGACACCGCGCGCCAACTGGCCTGGATCGCCCGCCTCGAGGAGGGCGAGCGCGACCGGGCGCGCCTCTTCCGCTGGCACGAGGAGCGCATCGCCTGCCATCTCTACGACCAGGGCGATGTCGAGGCCGCGCGCCGGGCGGCGCTGCGCATGCGCGAGCGGGCCGTTACGCCGGAAGAGATCCAGCGCGCGGTGCTGCGCCTTGGCGATGTCGAGTGCGTCGGCGGCAACCGCGACCAGGCTGCGCGCCTCTATGCCGATGCCCAGACGCGCTACCGCCAGCAGCGCCGGCTCGGCGCGTTCGGGGAATCGGGACGTCCCGCGGCAGCCGCGCATGCGGGACGCGGGGGCGGAACGTCCGGCCGCTCGCTGACGAGCCGCGCTGGCGACCTTAAGCGCAGCGACGCCTGGAAGCTATATGCCGTCAACGACGCCGCGCAGTCGGCGACCATCCGCGCCTTCCTCGAGCAGGATGCCCTCGGGGAGGCCTTCGCCGCGCTGGAGCAGTGGGAGAACGCCACGCCCATGTCCAAGCTTTCCGGCGACCTGCTCCTGACCGCGGGCCGCGTCTATTTCCATGCCGGCGACTTCCGCCGCGCCGCCGCGCTGCTGAAGGCGGCGGGGCAGGGCGAGGCCATGTCGAGCAATCTGCCCGATGTGATGGAACTGCATCTCGAGGCGCTGATGCGCCTCAAGCGCACCGAAGAGGCGCGCGAGGTGGCGCGACGGATCATCATGCGCTTCCCCGGCCTCCCCGTCGCAACCCGCGCCGCCCGCCTGCTGCAGCAGATCGGGCTGTAATCGGTTGGCGGCAGGGGGTGCGCGGACGGCACAAGGGCAGCGCAGCGCTTTTACCCGGGTGCGCTCCACAACAGTGGATGCGCACCCAGAATTCAGAAGCCAGAATTCAGAATTCAGAATGAAAAAGCGCATCCTTTTGCTTCCCTTTCGTGTCCAAGCAATTGAGACACACATCCTGAATGGACGGCAAAACACCCAAATTGTTGCCTTGCAATATTCTGGATTCTGGATTCTGGATACTGGATTCTGTGCGATTCAACCAAGTTGAATCGCACCCCTTTTACCCTCTAAATTGCGAGCCACTGAGTGGTCGCAATAATCGTCCCTCCCATCGCTTCGGATGCGCACTGGAGCCAGCGGTCTCCGCGGTGTATTGGGGAGCGCATGAGGCGGCGAACGGTACAGCGAACCGAAGGGTAGGGCGAGCCGTCCCCGTTACGCCGCTACGCGGCGTGACCGGCGAGCCGCAGTGAAATAGACGCCGCAAATGGATGGACACGGAGTAAGCGGGTGGATGAAGTGTGCCGTTTATGATGGAGATTAAGAGTGGGATTAAGAGTGGGTTTAAGTGGGCGCTTCGCACTTACTCTCACACTTACTCCCACACTTAAACGGTACGCTTACTCCACCCGCTTACTCTTTTGCTCTTGATGGAGCTAGCGGCAAGGCCAATTCCAGCCCTGAAAGGGCGCGACATACCAGCCCAGGGCAACGCCTTGGGAAATAGGACAAATAATGACTAGCCCTGAAGGGGCGGGACATAGTCTTGGAACAAATTCCTGATTTCATGAGTTCCTGATAAAAACCAGCAGGGAATTGCAATAAGTCAACACTCCCTGAAGCGTTCGCCGAGTTTCTTCAAGAAGAGCCCATTTTCCTTAGCAATCTGGCCGCCGCATCGGGCTTGCAGGCATGCACGGCGGCAGGAGCGCGTTCAAGCTGCTCGGTATCCAGCGTGACCAGACGCGCACGGTATTGCATGGCAGCGGCCACATACAGCGCATCGGCTCCGCGCAGGCGGCATTGGATCGCTAGCGCCAGTGAGCGACGCGCCATGCGCTCATCGGTCGCCACAAGTGTCAGATAAGGCTGTTTGAAAAGGCTCTCAGCATACTCGCGCGCCTCGTCGGCGTCGCTCCCTGTACGGTGGAGTGCCCCACCGACTTCTACCGGAAGAATGGCGGGCTCCACAAGCAGAACGTTCGCATCAAGCAGAGCACGCATAAACTCCATACTGGCAAGGTGCCCGACTTCACGCGGACGACAGTAAGCCACGAAAACGCTAGCGTCTACCACAAATAGAATCGTCACGCTCCTGCCTCATTTTGAAGAGCTCCTCAAGTGCCGACTTATGCTGTTCCGTCTGCTTTGCCATGCGGTCGCCCTTGGCCAGAAGGCGTTCCCATGCCTCACGGCCGGCCTCCCTTCCCTTGGCGTCCACATAGTCCACCGGCGCCAGCACGCCCACCGGGCGGCCGCGTCGCGTGATCGTGTAGACCGCCTTGTCCTCGGCCACGTTGCGCACCAGTTCCGATGCTCTGGCCTTCAGTTCACGAATTCCAATCTCGTTCATAAAGCGAGGATATGGTCACACATGTGACCACAATGGTCAAGGTCTATCAGCAAGTAATCGGCTAGTGACAGGGGTGCGCATGGAGAGCGGGCGGTGGCGATCCCCACTTTGTCGCGAGCTTTGTCGGTTACTTTGTCGAAAGCAAAAGATTAAGCGGATGGATTAAGTGTGCCGATTAAGAGTGGGATTAAGTGTGGGTTTAAGTGGGTGCTTCGCGCTTACTCTCACAAGTCTAAAATTACCTTGGCGTCTTGGCGGTTTATCACCCACGTGCGTCGGCCGCCGCCATTGTTGCCCTGGTGGCAGGTTGTGCTATGTGCATAGTGCCCGGATAATTGCTGGCGCCAGATGCTCCAGC
>JAAYLN010000212.1 GCA_012521875.1 Lentisphaerota bacterium
CCCGCCCATGAACACGGGCAGGATGCCCGTGCCACGCCTGCAGAGGCTAGGTTCCCGTGGAACCGAAGCCGCCGGCGCCGCGCATGGACGAGCCCAGCTCGTCCACGAGCTCCACAGTCACCCGCGCCACCGCCGCAAAGACCATTTGCGCGATGCGCATGCCGGGCTCGACGACAAAGGGCGCCCGACCGTGGTTCACCAGA
The DNA here is from genome assembly GCA_012521875.1 of Lentisphaerota bacterium. Classification (GTDB taxonomy): domain Bacteria; phylum Verrucomicrobiota; class Kiritimatiellia; order RFP12; family JAAYLN01; genus JAAYLN01. Next base: position 204 of record JAAYLN010000212.1, read on the forward strand.
ATCACGCCTATCTCGCCCCGGTAACCGGCATCGACGGTTCCCGGGGCATTTAGTACCGTGATACCGTGCTTGAGGGCCAACCCGCTACGCGGGCGTACCTGCCCCTCCAGTCCCCCGGGAATCTCCACGGCCAGTCCGGTGCGGACAAGCCCGTAGGCGCCCGGCGCCAGCGTGACCTGCTCGCAGGCCTGCAGATCCATGCCGGCGTCGCCGGGATGTGCCTGCACGGGGAGGCTGGCCTGCGGATGCAACTTCTTGAAGCGGATTTGATGGATATTCGGCATGGCAAAAGTCTAGCATTTGCGCCGCCTTGCCAACCACCATTAAATTAGCGACAATACCCGCATGTCCAACACCTTCGGCCAGATCTTCCGGGTCACGACCTTCGGCGAGTCGCACGGTACAGCCGTCGGCGCGGTTGTCGACGGGTGTCCGGCAGGCCTGCCGCTGACCGCAGACGACATCCAGCGACAGCTCGACCGCCGCCGCCCCGGGCAGAGCCAACTGACTACCGCCCGCCAGGAGGCGGATCGCGTCACGCTGCTCTCCGGTGTGGAGCGCGGCCTGACCCTCGGCACGCCGATCGCCTTGTCGGTCGCCAATGCCGACACCCGCCCTGCCGACTACGCCGCGCTGGCTGCGGCACCGCGCCCCTCGCACGCCGACTACGCGCTGCGCATGAAGTACGGCCGCCAGGCAGCCAGCGGCGGCGGACGCGCCAGCGCCCGCGAGACCATCGGACGCGTAGCGGCCGGCGCCATTGCCGGACAGCTTCTGGCACGCTTCGGCGTCGAGATCGTCGCCTACGTCCAGGCCGTCGGCACCATTGAGGGGCCAGAGGCCGACCCACTGACGCTGACACGCGAGATGGTTGACCGTACCGCGATCCGCTGCCCCGATCCCGATGCCGCGGCACGGATGGAGGCCGAGGTACTGGACGCCCGCGCGGCGGACGACTCCGTGGGCGGTGTCGTGGCCTGCATCTGCCGCGGTGTGCCGCCCGGCTGGGGCGAGCCGGTCTTCGACAAGCTCGACGCGCTGCTGGCGCATGCCATGCTCTCGATTCCCGCCGTCAAGGGGTTCGAGGTCGGCTCGGGCTTTTCCGGCACCCGTATGCGCGGTTCGGTACACAACGACGCCTTCTACCGCCGTCCCGACGGGCGTCTGGGCACCGTGACAAACCGCAGCGGCGGCATTCAGGGCGGCGTCTCGAACGGCGAGCCGCTCCTCCTCCGCGTGGCCTTCAAGCCCACGCCGACCATCGGCAAGGCGCAGGAGACGGTCAACTACGAGGGCCAGCCCATCCGGCTCGAGGCAAAGGGCCGCCACGATCCCTGCGTGCTGCCGCGCGCGGTACCGGTGGTCGAAGCCATGGCGGCGCTGGTACTGGCCGACGCCGCGCTGATGCAGCGGGCGATTGCCGGCTTATGATTTTGGGGATGGAGAGAAGCATGACAGCAGCAGAAAGAACTGAAATCGAGAGATTGGCGCGGCGCGTGCGCGGACATTGCCTGCGCATGACGCATCGCGGGCGCAGCGGGCATGTGGGCAGCATGCTTTCTATCGCAGAGATCATGGCCGTGTTGTACACACGTGTCCTGCGCGTGGATCCCGCGCATCCCAGAGCGCCGGATCGCGACCGTTTCATCCTGAGCAAGGGTCATGCGGGAGGCGCGGTCTACGCCGTGCTCGGCGAACTGGGGTTCTTCCCGCAGGAGTGGTTCCAGGGCTATTACCGGGACGGTGGTCGGCTCATGGGCCACATCTCCCACCATGTGCCGGGCGTCGAGTTCTCGACCGGTTCGCTCGGCCACGGCCTGCCGGTGGCGGTCGGGATGGCGCTGGCCGCCCGCCACGCCCGAAGGCAGCACCGTATCATCTGCCTGATGAGCGACGGCGACTGCAACGAGGGCAGCACGTGGGAAGCGCTCCTTTTCGCGGCGCAGCACAAGCTCGACAACCTGACGGTAATCGTGGACTACAACCGGATCCAGGCGCTGGGCATGTCGAAGGACGTTCTGGATCTGGAGCCTTTTGCGACCAAACTGCAAGCCTGCCACTGGGCGGTGAAGGAAGTGGACGGGCATGACGTGGCGGCGCTGGACGCCGCGCTCGCCGTGCTGCCCTTCGAAACGGGCAAGCCCTCCTGGCTGCTCGCCCGCACGGTCAAGGGCAAGGGCGTGAGCTGGATGGAAAACACCGTGGCCTGCCATTACGGTTCGGTGACGGACGAGGAACTGGCACGGGCACTGGCCGAGATCGGAGCCGAATGACATGAGAACTCTTTTCAACAAGGTCCTGCTGGACATTGCCGGGAAAGACCCGCGCATCTGGATGATCCTGGCGGATATCGGCTACGGCGAGATCGAGCCGTTCCGCGATGCCTTCCCCGACCGGTGGTACAACTGCGGCGTGGCGGAGCAGAACATGACGGGCGTGGCCTGCGGCGTGGCAATGGAGGGCAACATCGCCATCACCTACAGCATCGCCAACTTCCCGACCCTCCGCTGTCTCGAGCAGATCCGCAACGACGTCTGCTACCACAACGCCAACGTCAAGATCGTGATCATCGGCGGCGGCCTGGCCTACGGTCCCCTGGGCGTCTCGCACCAGGCCACCGAGGACATCGCCATCATGCGCGCGCTGCCGAACATGGTCGTGTTTTGTCCGTGCGATTTTGCTGAAGCCGAGGCGGGCGTCCATGCCATGATCGCCCACGACGGTCCCTTCTACTACCGGTGCGGCTACAAGAAGGAACCACCCGTGCATAGCGGGAAAATCGACTTCCAGCTCGGCAAGGCGATCCGCGTGCGCGAGGGAGCGGACGCGACAATCTTCTTTACCGGCACGATCGGCAACCAGGCCGCGGCGGCGGCGGAGCTGCTGGAACGGGACGGGATCCGCTGCCGCGTGGAGAGCCTCCACACGGTCAAGCCCATCGACCGCGCCGCGATTGTCGCGGCGGCGCGGGAGACCGGGGGGATCATCACCGTCGAGGAGCACCAGCTCGCGGGCGGGCTGGGCGGCGCGGTGGCCGAGGTGCTCTGCGACGAGGGCGTGGTGCCGCAGCGCTTCCTGCGCCTCGGACTGCCGGACTGCTACGTCTCCCGCGTGGGAACCCACCCTTGGCTTCTGGATCAATACGGTCTTGTCGCACCGAAGCTGGCAGTGCGGATCAAGGAATATCTACGCCAGCCGGTGGCGGGCGCGAGCGTGTAGCGTAGAGGGAGAAGATTAAAATGAGACTGTCGGGCAAGATTGCTATCATCACCGGCGCTGGGCGCGGCATCGGGCTGGCTGGCGCCAGGGCTTTTGTGCGCGAGGGCGCCAGGGTCGTCCTGGCCGAGATCGACGAGACACTGGGCCGCAAGGCCGAGGCGGAGCTGCGGAGCGCGGGCGGCGATGCTACGTTCATCCGCACGGATGTGTCGGACAGCGCCTCGGTCCAGGCCCTTATGGCACGGACGCGGGAGTGCTACGGCGGGCTCCATGTGCTGTACAACAACGCCTCGGTGTTTCTGAGCAGCCAGGACGGCCGGGTGACCGACCTGGAAGAGGCGGTCTGGAACAAGATTCTGGCAATCAACCTGCACAGCGTCTATCTCTGCTGCCGCTACGGCATTCCGCTCATGATCCAGAGCGGCGGCGGCTCGGTCATCAACACGGGTTCCAGCGCCAGCGTGATGGGTGTGCCCGGCTGCGACGCCTATACGGCGACCAAGGGCGCCACCGTCGCCATGACGCGTTCGATGGCGGTCGAGTACGGCCCCAAGGGCGTGCGTGTCAACTGCATCTGCCCGGCAGGCATCGCCACCGAGATGGTCAAGGCCAGCAGTCTTGACGACCCCAACTTCGACGCCGAATACTTTTTCGGGCGCGCCCCGCTCGGGCGCCTTGGCGAGCCGGAGGAAGTCGCCAATCTGGCGGTTTTCCTGGCTTCCGACGAATCCAGCTATCTCACCGGCGCCATCATCCGCGCCGACGGCGGAACCACAGTGACGCCCATCAGCTAGGGCTCCAATCCTTCCGCATCCGAGCCCTAGTAGCCAGAGTCAGCCAGCATCAAACGTGCGAGCTCGCGGAACTGCGCCAAAGGCGGCATCCTGGCCGGCGGCCCCTGCCGTCCCAGTGCAAACCCCGCAAGGCGCTGGCAGGCCGGCTCGATGTCGGCGGACGACTTGAGGGTAGCGAAACACTCCGACAAGAGCCCATGCGTCACGGTGTCGTAGGCCACCCAGGCATCGAACTGCGCCTGCGCCTCCTGCGGGGTGGAGCTATGCAAGGAGATGGTGCGCCAGAGGCGGTAGCACATATCGTCCGTGAGAATCCAATAGCCCTGCTGCTTCGCGGCCGCGTTCATCCGCCGTGCATCGAGGAGTTGCCGCCGGCGGAGGTTTTGCGCCTCCTCCTGCTGCATGAACGCCGCCTCAATCTGGCGTTTCCGCGCCTCGCGGGCATCAAAAAAACGGTAGCCGGCATACACCACGACCACGAGCGTTCCCAGCATGCCGATGGCCGTCAGGAGCTTCACGGCAAACATCCAGCGACGGCGGGCGCGCACAATCTGCTCGCGATCCTCGCCAAAGGCATCGACCTCGGCCAGTTCCGAGAGATTCTCGGGGGCTGACGAAACGGCAGGTTGCGCACCGCCGGTAGCAGCGGGACGCCCCTTGACGGAAAGCGCGGCACGGACACGGGGCACGGTCATCAAATGGCCGCAGACCGGACACGGCAGATCCTGGCCGACAAGCTGCTCGTCAGCCACGAGCGACTTCTGGCAGACTGGACAAGTGAAGGTGGTTTCGCCCATGGATGCTCCTCGCTACTGACGTTTACCGGAACCCTTGCAGTCGGGGCAGGCGCTGCGCTCGACCGCATATTTTGAGTTCTTGGGTGGTACCCCCGGTCTCTCGATGCGCAGGTCGGGCTGTCTGGAACTACCCCGCTGGCCGACGACGACCGGAGCGGGACGGATTTCAAAATAGATGGTACCGCTGCCGTCACAGCGGCGGCACTTGTTCTGCTCGAACTGCCTACGCTCCTCAGCCATCTTCCGCGCCGCAGCCCTGGCCTTTTCCATGCGATATTCGCGGGCATCATCGGGTGACATCCACTTGCCGTCCTCCTGGACAAACCCCTGCTCCCGCATGCGCGCGGCGTACCGCCTCCCGGCCTCCTTGGCATCCAGCCACTGCCCCTCGAACTTGACCTTGCCGGCGGCCTTCATGGCCTCCTCCTCGGCGGCCCGTTTCGCAAGGCTGGCGAGCGCCTGCTCCACCTCGCGGGTGTTGCGATGCCGGGCGTGCCCGGCCTTGGCTGCCTCGATGAGCCCGATTCCGGCGCTGGCCTCATCGTTCGTCACGGCAGCCTCCATCACCTGTGCCAGGTGGCGCGTGTCGGCTCCCGCCGCAAAAGCCTCATCGAACTCCGCCGTGGTCAGCAGCACCTCATAGGTCTGATCGCCGATGCACAGCGACGCCTGATTGGTGAAGAAATAGGGGCCCCATTCGCGGTTGTCCGCCGTGGCACTGAATGTGGCCGACGCTCCTCCACGGAAGGCGGCCGTGAAGGTTCCGTCGAGAATCGTGCTGTCCAAGGCCATGGGATAAGGGCCATGCCCTAGCCCATCCGCATCTATCAGCACGAACTTTGCGGTCTGCGACAGGGCGGAAAACGCGGCAAGGAGCACCGCCGCCCCAAGCGCGGGGAGACGCCGCCCCCTCCGCCCCGCATCAAGCTGACGCCATCCGTTTCTCATCATGACACCAGTTTACACAATTCTCGGCGGATATCAACTGAACGTAATCGGCTAGCGACAGGGGACCCTTTCCAACCGCCCCGCTGGGGCGGTGACAATACTAGTACATTGTTGCGATTAAAAAAACAACCAACTAGCGGCTACACAAACACAGGGTACAGGTGCTTGAGCTTTATCCTCGCGTCCGCCGTTTGAAACCGCCAGTCAACCTTTGCGCACCTCTTGTTTCTATCCGTTTCCCACGCAA
>JAAYLN010000025.1 GCA_012521875.1 Lentisphaerota bacterium
CTGATCGACGCCTACCTTGACAAGCTCGACTGGCGCGTCAAGGAGAACAGCAACATGGCCTACTCGCTGCAGGGCCTCAACAACCACATCTCCAGCGAGGTCAGCAAGATCTACTGGCTCAACAAGATCTACCCTGCCGAGATCCGCGAGGCGCACAACAACGGTGCCCTGCACCTGCACGACCTTGGCCAGTTGAGCGTCTATTGCGTGGGCTGGGATCTGCAGGATCTGCTGATGACCGGCTTCCGCGGCGCCCCTGGCAAGACCGAGAGCAGCCCGGCCAGGCACTTCCGCACGGCGCTGGGGCAGATCGTCAACTTCTTCTACACGCTGCAGGGCGAGGCCGCCGGCGCGCAGGCCTTCTCGAACTTCGACACGCTGCTGGCACCCTTCATCCGCTACGACAAGCTGGGCCGGGCCGAGGTGCGCCAGGCGCTGCAGGAGTTCGTCTTCAACCTCAACGTCGCGACGCGCGTGGGCTTCCAGACCCCCTTCACCAACCTGACGATGGATCTGGTGCCGCCCGCCTCGCTCGCGAACCAGCCGGTCGTGATCGGCGGCGAGCCGCAGCCCGACGCCGTCTATGGCGACTTCCAGGAGGAGATGAGCATGCTCAACACGGCGTTCCTCGAGGTCATGAGCGAGGGCGACGCCAAGGGCCGCGTCTTCACCTTCCCGATCCCGACCTACAACATCACCCCCGATTTCGACTGGAATGCGCCGGGACTCGACCGCCTCTGGGAGGTCACCGCCCGCTACGGCATCCCCTACTTCGCCAACTTCGTCAACTCCGACATGAGCGCCGACGATGCACGCTCGATGTGCTGCCGCCTGCGGCGCGACAAGCGCGAGCTGATCAAGCGCGGCGGCGGCCTCTTCGGCGCCAACCCGCAGACCGGCTCTATCGGCGTCGTCACGCTCAACATGCCGCGCATCGGCTACCTGGCCCGCGATCCCGACGACTTCATCGCGCGCGTCGACCAGCTCATGCTGCTGGCGCGCAACAGCCTGGAGACCAAGCGCAAGGTGCTGGAGCAGTTCACCGCCCGCGAGCTCTACCCCTACACCCGCTTCTACCTGCGCAACATCCACGAGCGCCACAACTGCTACTGGAAGAACCACTTCTCGACGATCGGCCTGACCGGCATGAACGAGGCCTGCCTCAACCTGCTCGGCAAGGACATCGGCACCCCCGAGGGACAGGCGCTGGCCGCGCGCGTGCTCGACCACATGCGCGAGCGCCTGGTCGCCTTCCAGGAGGAGACGGGCAACCTCTACAACCTCGAGGCCACGCCGGCCGAGGGCACCTCCTACCGCCTGGCCAAGCTCGACCGCAAGCTCTATCCCGACATGATCACCGCCGGCACGGAGGAGGCCCCCTACTACACCAACTCGACGCAGTTGCCGGTCAACTACAGCCAGGATATCTTCCAGGTGCTTGACCTGCAGGACGACCTCCAGACCCGCTATACGGGCGGCACGGTGCAGCATATCTTCCTCGGCGAGTCTGTCAGCGACCCCATGGCCGTCAAGCAGTTCGTCCGGATGGTCTGCAACCAATACCGCCTGCCCTACTTCACGCTCACGCCCACCTTCAGCATCTGCCCCGAGCACGGCTACCTGCGCGGCGAGCAGCATGCCTGCCCGACCTGCGGCCACGGCACCGAGATCTACTCGCGCGTGGTCGGCTACCTGCGGCCGGTGAACCAGTGGAACGAGGGCAAGCAGGCGGAGTTCCGCGAGCGCAGCACGTTCACCGTCCCCGCTGCCACCGCTGCGGCCCCCGCCGCCTACGCCAAGGCCTAGGCGATGGTGCGCATCGGCGGCTTTCTGCCCCTGAGCCTCTGTGACTATCCGGAGCGCGTTGCAGCCGTGGTCTTCACACGCGGCTGCAACTTCCGCTGCCCCTTCTGTCACAACGGGCATCTGCTCACGAATGAGGCTGCGGACGACCTCTTCGCCGACGATGTGCTCGCGCGGCTCTCGGAGCTCGCGGTACGGCTGCAGGGCGTCGTGATCACCGGCGGCGAGCCCACGCTCCAGCCGCGGCTCGCGGACTTCCTCGGCCGCATCCGCGAGCTTGGCCTGGCGATCAAGCTCGACACCAACGGCTCGCGTCCCGACGTGCTTGCGGCGCTGCTCGAAGCGCGTCTGCTCGACTTCATCGCCATGGACATCAAGGCACCCTGGGAGCGTTATCCGGTGCTGGCCGGTACCGCCTGCGACGTGGCCGCGCTCCAGCGTAGCGTGGCGCTGATTGCCGGCAGCGGCCTGCCGCACCAGTTCCGCACCACACGCGTCGAGCCGTTGCTGTCGCAGGCCGATTGCGAGGCGATCAGGCGCCAGTTACCCGCCGGCAGTCCCCATGTCTTCCAGACCTTCCGCCCCGAAAACGCGCTCGACCCGCGACTAAGAAAAGATTAACGCAGAGGCGCAGAGGCGCAGCAGGCAGGCGGGATTTTCGATTGAATCGATTGAATCGAAGGATCCGAATGAATCGATTCGCTCGACTAATTCGATTTTATCGATTCGCTCGAACACCCCCTCGATCACGGAGAACGTCCCGCCGGGGACGGCGCGCTCCAGCGTTCCGGCTTTGCCGTTCGCTTCGGATGCGCTTTGGAGCCCGCGGTCTCTGCAGTGTACTGATGCACGCATGAGGCGGCGAACGTCCCGCCGGGGCGCGCACTTAAACCCTCTCTTAATCCCACTCTTAAACTCACTCTTAATCGGCACGCTTACTCCACCCGCTTACTCCCCGCCGGCACCGCCGGCCATTATCGTTGAGGCGGACCTCTGTGTCCGCCAACCGTGATAGCTTTAGACAAAGCGTAGGGACGAAGTGCGGGGACGAAGCGTAGCCGACAAAGCGTTGAGACAAGGTGTGTGGAGGTGTGTGGACAAGGTGTGGAGACAAAGTGTAGGGACGAAATGTGCCGCGTATGCTATATTGCTCTTTAAACCGGAACCGGGCGCGTTGCCACGGCGGAAGCGGAAAGGAAGAGACGCATGAAGAGCCAGGAAACCCTGTTTGAAATAGCACCGGCGGCCGATTGGAACGAGGCCTATCCGCTGGGAAATGGGCGCATCGGTGCCATGATCTTTGATGGCACGGCGGATGATGTGGTGGCCTTGAGCGAGGATACGCTCTGGGCGGGACGCCCCGATTCGGAATATCCGGTGGTGCTCAAGGATACGCTTCCGATGCTGCGCCGTCTGCTCCGCGAGGGCAGATATACCGAGGCCTCGGACCGGTTCTGGAAAATCTGCGGCGAGAAGCCGGGACCCGGCTTCCGCGACTCGGCCGTCTTCGTCACGGCCGGCAATCTCCACATCATCGCCGACGATCCCGCAGCGCGCGGCTATACACGCATGCTGGATCTGCGGCGCGCCGTTGATACCTGCTCCTATACCGGTACCTGCGGCAAGGTCAGCTCCACCGCCTTTTGCAGCTATCCCGACGCTGTCTTCGTCAAGCGCATCCGCTCGGCCAGGGCGCGCAACTACAGGCTGGGCTTCGACTCGCCCGTCAAGGGTTCGGTCAGCGCTACGGGCAACGAGTTCTTTTTTGACGGCGTCTGTCCTGCCTGGGCGCGCAAGACCGAGACCGCGACCTACGAGACCGCCGACGGCCTGACGGGCATCGCCTTCCGCGTCGCGGTACGCGCCATCGCTCCCGGCGCCGCGGTTGCCGCGGCGGACGACCAGCTCGTGATCGACGGTGCCCGCGACCTGCTGCTGCTCGTCGCCATCCGTTCCAACTTCAAGGATTGCGATACGAACCCCGAGGATTCGGGCATCGACTTCCGCGCGCTCTGCCGTGCCGATCTCGACGCGGCCGAGGCCAGGGGCTTCGATGCCATGCTCAAGGCGCATACCAAGGATGTCGGCGCGCTCTACGACCGCTCGCGCCTGATTCTCGACGCTCCCGTCTCGGAGGAGGGCGTGCCCACCGGCAGGCTCATCGAGGGTTCCCCCGGCAAGAGGTTTGCACCGACGACGCTCATCGCGCTGCTCTACAACTTCGGGCGCTACCTCATGATCGCCTCGTCGCGTCCCGGCACCCGCGCCACCAACCTGCAGGGCATCTGGAACAACATGCTCACTCCGCCCTGGGGCAGCAACTACACGCTCAACATCAACGCCGAGATGAACTACTGGCCGGCCCAGACCACCAATCTCGCCGAGTGCCTCGAGCCCTTCGAGTCCCAGATCAGGGTCTTTGCCAAACAGGGTGCCGTGGCGGCCGAGAAGATATACGGCCTTCCCGGCTGGTGCCTGCACCACAACTCCGACATCTGGGGCTTTGCCGGTCCGGCCAGCGGTTGTCCCTGGTGGGCCTACTGGCCGGTCGGCGGCGGCTGGGTCTGCCGCAAGATCATGGAGCACTACCGCTTCTCCGGCGACAATGCCTATCTGAAGCAGTGGTTCCCGATCCTGCGCGGCGCGGCAGAGTTCCTCTCGGCTCTGCTGGTCGAGGATGACGAGGGTAAGCTTATGACGTCGCCCTCGACCTCGCCGGAGCACGGTTTCATCGACCCCGAGACCGGCGAGGACTGCACCTGCTGCGAGGGAAGCCTGATGGATCTCTCCATTATCCGCGAGCTCTTCGAGACGTGCCTCGAGGCGGCCGGCATACTGCGTGTCGGCATCGCCGGGGATCCCCTGCTTGCCACACTCGCGGAGCAGCTTCCGCGCCTGCGCAAGCCGGTGATCAAGGCCGACGGCTGCCTCTCCGAGTTCGGCAACGAGTTGCCGGACAAGGATCCGCACCATCGCCACGTCTCGCATCTCTACGGCGTCTATCCCGCGGCGGAGTTCACCAGTCTGCGCAATCCCGATCTCTTCCGTGCCGCCTGGCGTTCGCTAAATGTACGTGGCGACCTCAGCACCGGCTGGGCCATGGGCTGGCGCGTCATACTGCGTGCGCGCTTCCTCGAGGGCGACCGCGCCGAGCGCATTCTCCACCACCTGCTCACGCTGGTCTCGTCCGGCCCGGGCGGTCACCGTGGTGGCGGTGTGTACCGCAACATGTTCGATGCGCATCCGCCGTTCCAGATCGACGGCAACTTCGGCGCCACCGCCGCGATTGCCGAGATGCTGCTGCAGAGCCACGAGACCACCGACGATGGACGCACGCTGGTGCGCCTCTTCCCCGCGCTTCCGAAGAACTGGAAGGGCGGACGCATCACGGGGCTGCGTGCCCGCGGCGGACTCACCATCGACATCAGGTGGGGCAGTGACGGTACACGTACCGTCACCATCAAGGCCGATCGTGACGGACGCTTCCACTTTATCACGCCCTGGGGTGAACGGAGCGCCGACCTGAAGGCCGGCGGCAGGCTGGTGCTGCGCCCGGCCTAGCCGGGCGAGCCGCAGGCTGATGATAAACCGCCAAGACGCCTGGGTGGTTTTAGATTTGTGATTTGTGATTTGTGATTGTTTGTGCTCTGCTCTTTCTCATTCGCGACAAGTCCGCTGTCGTCGATTGTCGTCGATCTCCGGGGGAAGTTCCCGCGGAAGCGCGCCGGCACAGGCGACGCCGTCCCGGCTGGCCGCCGCGATGGAGCGTGGCGTGGTAGACGCGGCGTCCCCGCCGCGTGCGGGGGTGCAAACGCGGCGGGGACGCCGCACCCCTATCAGCCCCGCCAGACACACGGCGGTGTGGGGAAATTCGGGCGGTAGCCACCGGTAGGAACGGCAGTACCGGCAGTGCCGGGCTCAAGGACGAGGACGAGGACGAGGACGAGAGGCTGCTGTACCGTGAGCCTGTGCCGGGGCGGCGGGCGGGGGTGGTTCGGTACAGGCGGGTGAGAGGAGACAGGAGAGAGGAGACAGTGGACGGGAGACAGGGGACAGGGAAGCGGCAGTGGCAGTAGGCAGTTGGAATGATCCGGAAACCACACCTTGTTCCCACATCCACGTCCACGTCCACGTCCACATCCACTTCCCCTATGTCCTCTACGTCTCATTCGTCCCATCCTTGTCGAAAGCGGCAGAGTAAGCGGGGGGGTATGCGTACCAGTGGGTTTCAGAGAGGGTTTAAGTGCGCCAGCCGTCCCCGGCGGGACGTTCGCCACCCAGGCGCTCTCCAAATACCCGCGGAGACCGCGGTCCCCAGTGCGCATGTAGAGCGAACGGGAAGCCGGAACATTCGCTTGCTCTTTCGCTTTTGACAAGGTGTAGGAGACAAGGTGTGGGGACAAGGTGTGGGGACAAGGTGTGCCTGCTATGCGAGAGAGCACCGCGCTGGGCTCGAGGACGAGTGGTGCCACTCACCACCAACCATCAACCACCAACCCTCTGCCGCAGCCGGTAGCGCACGTACATCAGCAGCAGGCTGGCGCAGAGCAGGGCGGGGAAGAGCGAGGCCGTGAGCAGGCCGGTCTTGAGGCCGGCCTCGACGGGCGTGGCGGTGGGGAAGAGGCGCAGCGGCGCGCCCTCGGGCAGGGCCGCGCGCCAGTCGGAGAGCCAGCCGACCAGGCCGGGGCCGAGGGAGCAGCCCACGTCGCCGCCCAGTGCAAGCAGACCGAAGAGGGCAGTGCCGCCGAGCGGGAAGCGGATGGCCGCGAAGCTCAGCATGCCCGGCCACAGGATGCCGACGGCCAGGCCGCAGACGGCGCAGCCGGCCAGTGAGAGTGCCGGTGTGGTCGCCGTCGCCGCGAGGATGTAGCCGCAGGCGCAGATCAGCCCCGCCAGGGCGAGGCTGCGGCGCAGCGGCAGGCGACCGCCGTAGACGCCGTAGAGCGCGCGCGAAATGCCCATCAGGATGGCGAAGAGGCATGGTCCGAGCAGGTCGCCCACAGCCTTGTTCACGCCCAGTCCCTGCTCGGCGAAGAGGGAGGACCACTGCGCCATGGGCTGTTCGGCGGCGCCGGCGCAGATCATCAGGAAGATGAAGACCCAGAAGAGCGGACGCGCAAAGAGCGCGCGGAACGTCATGGCCGTCTCGCCCTCGGCGACGATCGGGCACATCGGCACCTTGAGGAAGAGCAGACCGGTCATGACGGGCACGATGGCCCAGAGCAGCGGCAGCCACTGCCAGGCGCTGATCCCGGCCAGGACGAAGTAGAGCGAGGAGAGCAGCACCACGGTGGCGTGTCCCCAGCAGTAGAAGGAGTGCAGCAGGATCATCTCCGAACTCTTCTCCCTGGTAGGCAGGGCGTGCAGGATGGGGCTGACGACCACCTCGAGCAGCCCGCCACCCGCGGCCAGCAGGGATGTGGCGAGCACGAGTCCCGCATAGGGATTGGCGAGCAACGGCGGCAGCAGGCCGAGCAATACCAGCCCGGTTGCCACCAGCACCTGCGCCAGCACGACCGCGCGCCGGTAGCCGAAACGGTCGACGGTGCCGGCGGCGATGATGTCAACCACGATCTGCACGCCGAAGTTGATCGAGACCAGGAGTCCGATATGGCGCAGCGGAATGGCGTAGCTCTCGTGGAAGGTTACGAAGAGCAGCGGCGCGAGGTTGATGACGATGGCCTGGACAAACATGCCCAGGTAGCAGGCCTTCTTGGTGTGGCGGTACGAGAGGCGCATGGGTGGGGAGTGTGTGTGGCGGGCTCGCCGCCCGCCAGGCAAAGGCAGGCGGCTTCCGGTCTAGTTCATCCCTGGCGTGTGAAGAAACCCTACTGCACCATCAGCACCGTGCCAACCCAGCGTGGTGGCGATGGCGCGGCCAGCTTGGTCACGACGACCTCGTCGTCATAGGTGCGGCGGTCGAAGCCGTGTGCGACACCCTGCGCGTTGGTTGTGACGAAGACATAGACCGGCGTGAGGCGCGCCTCCCAGTCGCCGGCGGTGTTAGTCGTAATGTTGACCTCGAGGTGGCCGTAGTGCTTGCCGCCATCGACGAGCAGGCCGTTCTCCCAGATTTCCGGGGCGTCGACGTGGGTGCGGAAGACCTCGTACGGGTGCGGGTTGGCAGCCGTACCTGGCCGCGGAGGCCGTCGCCGGCCATGCCGACGTCATAGACGTGCAGGGAAGCGGCATTGGTGGAGCCGTCAGGGCGGATCTCCTCGCCATGCAGGAGCGAGTGCTCGTAGAGCTCATCGTGTCCGGCCAGCCAGGCGGTCACGCCGTAGCGCAGCAGCAGCGGCGTGAGCATGCGGGTGGCGGTGCCGGAGAGCGCTTCGCCATTCTCGTTGTTGAAGCGGCCGTGATAGCCGACGGAGTAGGGGCACTGGTGGGAGATGATGAAGATGAAGTTGCCGCGGCGCTGGGCGTCCGCGAGCTGGGCCTCGAGCCATTTGTATTGTTCGGAGGTCTCGTGGAAGAGCGGCGCGCGGCAGGTGGCCTCGTGAAGATAGAGGTTGGTATCCTTCGCGGGATCGCTATCGAGGCCGTTGTTGAGGTCGAGGAAGAGGAAGGTGGCCTTGCCGTAGTCGAGGCGGTGGAAGCGCTCCTGCTGGTCTTCAGGGACAGGCGCGCCGTTGGGCTCGAACTCGAAGTAGGAGAGGTACTTGCGCATGCCCATCTCGCCGGCCTCGGTGAAGTAGTCGTGGTACTCGTGGTTGCCGGGCGAGGCGAGGAAGGGGATCGAGCCGGCGAGGTCGTTGATCGGACCGGCGTTGTGGCGCCAGAACTCGTCCCAGTCGACCTGCTTGGAGCCCATTTCGGCCAGATCGCCGGCGAAGAGGAGCAGCTCCGGGCTGCGGCGGACGATCACGGCGGTGTTGCTGGCGTAGCCGGTGGTCTGGTCGATGAAGTACTTGCGGCTTGAATTATTATCCTGCGGGTCTTCCCACGTGACCTTGTAGCCGGTCGACTCCGGCTGCGTCTCGCTATCGGAGAAGCAGATGAAGCGGAAGGGGCGGGCGACGGCCGGCGCGGTGCGGAACTGGTTGGAGTAGGTGCGGCCGCCGCAGGTCACGGTGTAGCGGTAGCGCGTGTCGGGCTTGAGGCCGGTGATGCGGTGGCGGTGCTGGTACGGGATGGTGAAGGGGAGGAAGTGGTTGGGGTAGTTGGTCTGCGACGGCAGGTATGAGAACTCCGTGGCCAGCCGCGGGGTGGTGGTGGCGCTGCCGCGGCCGGTGCCGCCGATCTCCTGCCAGGCCACGGTTCCCTGGCCATCCTCCTGCATGAGCCACATGATGGTCATGGCGTTGGTGGCGGGACGCTGGACGTAGGGCGTGACGCGGAAGGCGTTGGCGGAGGCCGAGAGCGCCGTCAGAAGGACGACGGTGATCAGGGAAGCTGTCTTGTGGTTCATGCGGGGTTTCCTTCTGCGTGTGGGGCCGAGAGTGATCAATTGCTTATAAGTCTAGCATAATCGCTCCAGTTAACGGAAGCCCTGGCTTTTGGGCGGAAGCAATCGGTCAGCGGCAGGGGTGCGCATGAAGAGTTGATCTAATGCATAATGGATCGTCCTCGTCCTCGTCCTCGAAAGAGATTGAACCGCCAAGACGCCAAGGCCGCCAAGAGGCACCGCGAAAGAATAGACGAAACAGGGAGTGTGTGAGTAAGCGCGAATCACCCACTCCAAACCCTCTCTTAAACTCACTCTTAATCGGTACCCTTACTCCACCCGCTTACTCTTTCGCTTTCGACAAAGTTACCGACAAAGCTCGCGACAAAGTTGATGCCAGCCCTGAAGGGGCGCGATATACCAGCCCAGGGCAACGCCCTGGGGAATTGGCCAAAAATGACTAGCCCTGAAGGGGCGGGATATAGTTCAGGGAAGAAGGTTTGTTTACCGTATGATAGGGCGGGCCTTCAGCCCTTGTATCTTTTGCCGTTGGTTCCCTAGGGCTTCACCCTAGGCTGGGATAGGACGCGCCGTTGGCGCTATTTTGCTCCATCGCTCCATCGCTCCATCGCTGCGGCACTCCTTGGCGGCCTTGGCGTCTTGGCGGTTCAACACCAGCGGGGATCTCGCTACAGGTGTCAGCGAATGTGAACGGAAAGGTCGGAACGCTGGAGCCCGCCGCCTGCCTGTCGGCAGACAGGTTCCCGGCGGTGTCGTTCTCCACCTCATGCGCTCACCAACAAACCGCGGAGACCGCGGGCTCCAGTGCGCATCTGAAGCGAACGGAAGACCACTGCCGAATCACAAAATCTTAAATCACAAATTGCCAGTGCCTCCGTGCCTCCGTGAGAGAAAACCGGCAGCAGGCGACAAAGGCGACAAAGTTACCGACAAAGCGACAAAGTTGATGAAAGCCTGAAGGGGCTGCGGAGTAGGGGTTGCTAATTTCAACGGTCTGTGTATCATACCCTGCTTGCGATGCGGCCGGAGCAGGGCATGGCATGAGGAGAACAAGGGAAGACGATGCTTTATCACAATCTGATCTGGGACTTTGACGGGATGATGTTCAACAGCTATCCGCATATCCACGCGGCGTACATCAAGGCGCTTGACGATTTCGGGCGCACGGTGGATAGCGCGACGCTGATGGCCCGCCTGAAGATCCACTTCGATGCGGCGCACGAATACTTGCAGGCCGACGACGAGCTCAAGGCCCGCTTCAGGGAGTACGAGCACGACATTGATTTCGAGCCCCGCGCGGAGCCGTACGATGGCATGAGGGAACTGCTGCATGATGCCTGCGCCGCCGGTGCCCGTCATTTTCTCTTCACAAACCGTGGCAATCTTGCCCTGACCTATCTTGAGCGCGCGGACATCCTCAGGCTGTTCACCGGCTGTGTCACGGCCGATGACAAGGAGAACTTCGAGCCCAAGCCGTCGCCGAAGGCGATCCTGCACCTGATCGAGGCCCATGATATCCCGGAGGATGACTGCGTGATGATCGGCGACCGGGAGATCGACGTTGGTTCCGGCATTGCCGCGGGGGTGTGGGGGATCCTGTTCGATGAGTTCCGCAATCTCGGGGAGACGGTGGCGCAGCACCGGGTCTATTCGATCGCGGAGCTGAGGGATTTGCTGCTGTACGGGAGACGGGTGACGGGAGACGGACGCCAGGAGGGTGCGGCAGTAGGCAGTGGCGGTAGGCAGTGGCCGCCACAGGTGTCTCTCGCGGATGAGCGTTAGACGGGGCGGGCGGCGGGAAACCGTTTGCGACACAACTCAGTTGTATCGCAGAAGAGGGTAAAAGAAGTTCTAAAGTTCGGGAGTTCGGGAGTTCTAAAGTTGGGCTGGCGTTTGTACCGAACCACCCGGCGGGAGGGACGAGCGTCTGCTCGTCCGCAAGAAACAGCACCTGCGCAAGCTCGCGCTACAGTGAATCGAAGGGTAGGGCGAGCCGTCCCTGTCTGCCGCTACGCGGCATGACCGGCGAGCCGCACACAAGGCATTGTACCGCCAACACCGCCCGTTCCATCATCTATCCGCCATTGCGGGAGCTGCCCCAGAGTGGCGCGGACATTCCTGTCTGCGCACTTCCACGAGGGCAGACAGGAATGTCTGCCCCACAATACCACGCTCCATCGCTGCGGCTTGCCGGGACGGCGTCGCCCCACCTGTGCTTGCGCGCCTTTGCCGGAGCGTCCCCGGCACTCGACGACAGCCGACGACAAGCGACTGCGGCTTCCGTCAGCTACGCGTGACCTGGAAGCCGGTAGTGGAGATAGTGGGAGTTACCAGGCGGGCGCGGGGGTTGGGCGGCGACTGTGCCAGACGCGTCTGGATGGAGGTGGCGGCCTGTTCGTCGTGCGCCAGCAGCAGCAGGTAGCCGCCACCGCCGGCGCCCAGCAGCTTGGCGGCGGCCAGGCCTGACCCGGCGGTATCTATGATGGTCTGGACGGCGGGCGGGTTGGTGCCGGAGTCGAGGCGCTGGTTGAGCCGCCAGCTACGCCGGATCGTCTCGCAGAGTCCCTCCCAATCCTGCCGCTGGATGGCCTGTGTGGCGAAGTCGGCGGCAAAGCCGATCTCGTCGATGAGGGCGAGGCGCCGCACGTCGTTGAGGAAGATGCCGCGCACGATCTCGCCGAGGATGTTGTGGGCCACGCGTGTAAGTCCGGTGTAGTAGAGCAGGATACGCCGGTCGCGCATGGCATCCTCCAGCAGCGCCGACGGCAGCCAGTGTACCACCGGACGCTGCACAAGCCCGGGGCGGCTCTCGATGCGCTTCAGGCCTGCGGTCAGGCCGCCGACCTGATCCTGCCAGCCGCCGCCGGAGCCAAGCATCTGCTCGAGGACGAGGGTGCGCAGGAAGAGGTCATCGTACGTCCAGCCCAGCCCGCAGAGGTCGCTCAGGGTGCCGAGCAGGGTGGCGGCGAGGATGCTGCTGGTGCCGAGACCGGAGCCCTTGGGGATGGCGGCCAGCATGTTGAGCTCGATGCCGCCGCCGAATGATTTACGCAGCAGTTCCTCAAGGGTTGGTGCGGCACGTCCGGCATGGAACTCCGGCGTGAATCCGGCCAACTGGAGCGCGGTGCGTCCGATGGCGAAGCCGCTGCCGAGCGTCACGCCCTGGCGCAGCTCCTCGTAGGTGGTCACCGTCTCGCTGATGCCGAGATCGATGCTCCTGAGCACCAGATGCGGCTCTTCGCAGACGCGGGCGAAGACCTGGATGGGCGGCTGGCCGTTGAGGTTCACGGCCAGGTTGACCACCCGTCCGCCATGCTCCATGCAGTAGGGCGGGGTGTCGGTCCAGCCGCCGGCCAGGTCGAGGCGTGCGGGCGAGCGTCCCCAGACGATCTGGTCGTCGAGCGTGGCGCGCCGGGGTGTGGCGGGATCGAGTGCCAGACGTTGCAGCATCTCGTCGCGCAGCAGCGTCTGGGCGGCGGGTGCTGTCGCATCGAGACGATTGCGGAGTGCGGCGTGGTGGATGGCCACCAGATCGTGGTTGGCGGCAGGTGGTGGCGGGGCGGGCAATGCGCCGGATGCAACGGCCTGCGCCACCTGCTCCAGATCGAGGCGGCGGCAGGGCTCGGCCCAGCTTGCGGGGGTGTGGGCGGTGAAGGCGCGGTGGCGCAGTGCGGCGCGGGTGGCTTCGCGGCGGACGACATCGGCCTCGATGAGAAGCTGCGCGGCGGAGAAGCGGGGAGCCTTGAGCCAGGCGGTGGCGGCGGCCTCGTCACCGGCGGCCTCAGGGGAGATCATCCAGCGCAGGATTGCGGCTGTGGTGGGATCATCGGGATCGACCAGCGGGAAGAGCTCGGCGTGCTGGATGTCAGTGGAGTGTTCAAGGTCGACAGACTCCAGATCTAGGCCGTGCCAGGCCAGCCATGTTGTGAAGTTGCGCCCTAGCCATGTTGTGGCCCGTGCGTCGACCCGGCCGCGGAAGGCATCGTCGAAGCCGTAGATGCGCAGGCAGAGGCGCGGGTCGTCTCGGACGGGCACGCAGTCGAGGCAGACACCGGGTGGCAGGTCTAGCGCCCAGCGGTTATCGGGAATGGCGGTCAGGCAGTGCTCGTGCGAGAGGCGCCAGTCGGCGGGTATCACCGACGATTCGATCCAGGTGCGGGGCCCGATGGGGAAACCGTCCGGCACCAGGCTGTTGACGGGAGGCACGGGTGCCTGCTCGGCCTGGGCCGCCTGTCCGAAGCTGCGGCGGCCTTCCGACGGGTTGAGCAGTTCCGCGACGGAGTTGAGCAGGCTGCGGTTGGTGCCGAAATGGTAGAAGCGGCCATGCGGCAGAGGTAGTGTGGCGGCGCTGAGGTGGCTGATGCTGCGGTGTGGTTGAGCGGGATGGCTGCCAAGGGCGGGGCCGAAGCGGTCGAAGAGATCGAAGGGCTGTACGGCGTCGGTAGGGTGCTCCGGGTCGCAGTTACAGAGCCGCAGCAGGCAGTGGAGCGCGCGCTCGCTGAAGAGCCAGATGCCGGTATCGAGGAAGACCTCGAAGCTGGCGGCGCGCTCGCGGATCGTTTCGGGCGAGGGCTTCGGCAGGAAGTCGTGCAGCGGCAGGTCGTCGCGCGGTTCGCAGAAGAGTACGCCATGGTGGCAGGCCTCCTCGGGAGCGGCGCGGATGCCGACGATGAGGATGTCGGCCTCGGGGATGCGCGGCAGGGTCTGGTCGTCGCGCAGCAGCACGTCGCCGCAGGCGATCATCAGGCGGGCACTGGCGGGCGCGTGGGCGAAGAGGCGGTAGCAGAGCTGAAGCTGGGCATCGAGCAGGCGCTGGTCGGGGGCCTGTCCGGTGACGTCCGGCAGCAGGGGCAGGGGCAGCAGCGGCTTGCCCTCGGCGGCGTAGGCGGGAAGGCGCCGGCTCTGGCCGCTGCCGTGCATCAGGATGCGGGGCGCGGCGCTGAGCCAGTCGGCAAACGAGGGTGTGCCGCTGGCCCGCCAGGCCTGCAGCAGCAGGTGGGCGGTGCCGCCGCCCGAGCCGAGTTGCGAGCCGGGCGGATCGGAGGCCACGAAGGCCGGCCGGCCGCCAACGGAGCGCTGCGGCCAGGCGGCGGCCGCGGTCGGCGGCAGCGAGAGCAGGATTTCGGGTAGAGGTTCGACGGCTGTTGTCAGCGGCTGTTGGCGTGCGGTTTTCATGAAAGCTTCTAGGGAGGCGGCTCGCTTTTGGCGGCCGGGTGGTTAACCACCTGTTCCGGCGGACATTATGCAAAAATGGTGCCGGTCAAACAAGGCGCATGAAACATTGACCTTTTTCCGCGTCCATGCCATTCTTATCTTAAATGACGTTGCGCCTGCGTGCGGCGGCGCGCATTGCAAGAACAGGAGCAGCACCATGGGCGAGATTTTTATCAGCCGCGAGGTTTCCCACAGCATAGAACATCTGAACAACAAGAGCGAGGGCGCCTAGCGTGCCATTCGCAGAGGTTTCAACAGAACCGGGTGCCGTGACCGAGGCGCGCCACATGCTCTGTCTGCCTGATGGTGTTGATCTGGTCCGCCTGATGCCGTTTGCCGAGGCGGTCTATCGTCTGCACCATGCCGAGGGTGTCATTGGCGACAGCCTGCCCGGCCTGCAAGCGCCGGGCGTGCCTGTCCCGCAGGGGCTGGTGGCCGGCTGGCCGAGTGTGCCGGGCGAGACCCAGGCGCTGCTGGCCTACGCCAGCCACAGCCGGGTGCCGGCCTACCTGCTCCGCAATCCGCTTCCTGTGGGGCGTTACCGTCGTGTGATTGCCGCCACGGCCGGCGGCGTGCATGCGCTGCATCTGCTCTCGCTGGCGCAGGCGCTGGCCCGTGAATGGAGTGTGCCGGCCACCGTGCTCTGGCTGCAGCCGCCCTCGGTGGCGGGCGCGCCGGAGACGGCACGGCAACGCCTGGAGATACTGCTGGCGCGGAGCTTCGCGCTGGAGCCGGCGATCGAGGTTCTGCGCGCGGGCGATATTGTGCGGCAGCTCGATTCCGTGGCCGGGCCGGAGGATCTGCTGCTGATCGGCGCGCCGCACTTCGGTGTGGCGGCATACCACTACGAGGGCTCGCTGCCCGAGCAACTGGCCCGCATCCACCAGGGGCCGATGGCCATGTGCCTCTCGGAGCCGCCGGAACGCCTGGCGTTCCGCGAGTTTCTTTGGGAGGCCAACATCTGCCTCGTCAACGAGCCAATTGACCGCCTGACGATGATCACGCGCCTGACGGACAGGCTCTGTGCCTCCGGGATTCTGCCTGCCGATCTGCGGCAGGACTGCATCGAGGCCGCGATGGCGCGCGAACGTCTCTCCTCGACTGCCGTCGGCTGCCAAACGGCACTGCCGCATGCGCGCCTGCCGCGTTTCGACGGGGTGGCTGCCGCCCTGGCGATCGCGCCCGGCGGCATCGATTTCGGCGCGGAGCGCGATCCGCCGCGCTTCATCTACCTGATGCTGACCTCGGCCACGTCATATAACCGCTATCTCGGTGCGCTGGCGCGCATCGCGCGCCTGATGGTCATTCCCGCGCGGCGCCAGGCGCTGCTGGATGCCACCACGCCTACGGCGGTGATGAGCGTGCTCGAGGCCGAGCATCCGGCCGCGGCTAAGCCGCGATGATTTTAGGTTTTAGATTTGTGATTTGTGATTTGTGATTGGGTGGAGCTGCGCGCGGTAACATGCGCGATGCGGTAGCTGCGACTGGTTTTTTGACAGGATTACAGGATTACAGGATATTCTGGCGGGAGGTGCTGCTGGGGGAGGGCGCTGGTTTTGGAGCGCGGAGAGGGGGAGGGGGGAGCTGCGCGCTAGAGCATGCGCGATGCTCTATCACGCCAAAATGTTGATCATACGACGCAGTCGTATGATCGAGGAGTGTAAAAGGCGTAATGATACACGCGGCGTTTCCGCCGCGTATACCCTCCCGCCGCCCTATACTCATACAAAAGGGTCGGTTAGGCCACCCCGCGCAGCGCATTTCATGCGCCAGCGGTTTTGAGTCGCGGACCTGGCCGCGCTTTCTACCGCGGGCCCCGGCCCGCGCAGATGAGGAAACCGTCGGGGCGCCAGGAACGCCAAGGGATTTCTTTTTTACCCGCAAAACAAAAAGCGCGAATAATGGCGCGATGCCAACGCGACAGCGTTGTAGGTCGACGCCGTCCCGGCTAGCCGGGACGGCGTCGCCCTTCCTGTGCTGGCGCGCCCTTTCGAGAGCATACCTAACACACGACGATAATCGACGACGGCCGACAATTGACGACAATCGACAACGGCTTTTATCTGGCAGATAGACGCCCTATTCCAAGACTATGTCGCGCCCCTTCAGGGCTAGTCATTCTTGGCCCATTTCCCAGGGCGTTGCCCTGGGCTAGTATGTCGCGCCCCTTCAGGGCTTGCATCAACTTTGTCGCGAGCCTTGTCGGAAACTTTGTCGACTTTGTCGAAAGCAACTGAAAAAGCTCACGCGAAGCCACGATGAATTGGAACCTCGAATGCACGAATGCACGCAAATGGGCGCGAATGGGCGAATGGAAGGTGTTCTTTAACCACGAAATGAGCGAAAAACGCGATATTTGGATTAAGCGGGTGGAGTAAGCGTGCCGTTTAAGAGTGAGTTTAAGAATGGGTTTAGAGAGTGGGCTTCGCGCTTACACCTTGTCTCCCACACCTTGTCCCCACGCCGGAACCCTCCTCGAACTCCTTGCGTACATCAATGCCGTCGTCCTCGCGCAGGAAAAGGATCGTCTCCCTGGTCTTTGTCGCACGCAGCAGCCACTCCTTGCGTACAGCCTTGGCATCGGCCTCGA
>JAAYLN010000213.1 GCA_012521875.1 Lentisphaerota bacterium
GAATGCGGATGGATCATCCTCGTCTCCCAAAGAGATTGAACCGCCAAGACGCCAAGGCCGCCAAGGAGCGCCGCGAATGGATGTACGGGCATAAAATGGGAGTAGGCGGGTGGAGTACCGTTTAAGTGTGGGAGTATGAGAGTAAGCGCGAAGCACCCCCTTAAACCCTCTCTTAAACTCACTCTTAAACGGCACGCTTCATCCACCCGCTCACTCCATTTCCATGCATTCGCGGTTCCGTTTCTCCGCGCCTCCGTGTCTCTGTGCCTCCGTGAGAGACCACCAGTTGCTTTCGACAAAGGCGACAAAGTTACCGACAAAGCTCGCGACAAAGCTGATGCCAGCCCTGAAGGGGCGGGACATACTCGCCCAGGGCAACGCCCTGGGGAATAGGCCGAAAATGACTAGCCCTGAAGGGGCGGGACATAGTTCACGGAAGAAGGTTATTTTGCCGGATGATAGGCCGGGCTTTCAGCCCTTGTTTCCCTTTGCCGTGTTTTCCTAGGGCTTCACCCTAGGCTGGGATAGGTCGCGCCGTTGGCGCTTTTTCACGCCCTCGCTCCATGCTCCCTCCGCGCGCCTCCCCGTCACTAGCTGATCACGGGCTAAAGCCAGTCTATTACTGCCCGCCAGGCCGGTTCCGGACGGAAGCGGTCTTTCAGGCCGCGGGTCACGCGCAGGCGGCGGGGGTGTACATCCGGCACAAAGATCGCCCCGCAGCCGGGATGCGCCTGTAGCAGTTCCGCCCCGGCCTCGGGGCCAAGGACGAAAAGGGCGGTCGAGAGGGCGTCGGCCTCCATGGCCGAGGTGGCCACGACGGTCACCGCGATCATGCCCGAAACCGGCCTGCCGTTGCGAGGATCGAGGATGTGCCCGTGCCGCACGCCGTCTATGATGACATAGCGCTCGTAGCTGCCCGAGGTGGCGATGCCCTCGCCGTCGGCCAGCACCAGCGTGCCGAAGTGCGTGCCCTCGGCAAACGGGTTGCGGATGCCGATGCGCCAGCCGGGACGCGTGGGCGCGGGCCGGCCGTGGGCGCGCATGTTGCCCGCCAGATTGATCAGGAAGTCGGTCTCGCCCATATCCCGCAGGGCCTCGAAGGCGCGGTCAACGGCATAGCCCTTGGCAATGCCGCCTAGATCCAACTGCATCTCCGGCATCAGCATTTGAAGGGTGGGGCCGTTCTCAGGAGAACTGCGCGGGGTCAGTTGCAGGTGTGCCCAGCCCACACGATGCCGGGCCGCGGCCAGGGTCGCGGCATCCGGTGCCGTAACCGTGCCTTCCTTCTTGCGGAACCCCCAGCAGGCCATCAGTGGTGCAAGCGTAGGATCAAAGGCGCCCCGGCTCTCGCGCGCGATGCGCAGGGCGTAGTCCACCACCTCGGCGGTCATATCGGTGATGGGCACATCCGCGCCGGCTGTACCGAGGCTGTTGATGCGCGCTAGATCGCTCGTGGGACGGAAGAGGCTCAAGGTGCTCTCGACCTCGTCAAAGTGACTGGCTACCACGGCTTGCAGGCGGGAAAGATTGGTTGCCGCCGGCGCCGGAAGCGAGAACTCGGCCAGTGTGCTCA
Organism: Lentisphaerota bacterium; assembly: GCA_012521875.1. Taxonomy (GTDB): domain Bacteria; phylum Verrucomicrobiota; class Kiritimatiellia; order RFP12; family JAAYLN01; genus JAAYLN01. The sequence continues at coordinate 1,574 of JAAYLN010000213.1, forward strand.
TGGTCGGCCAGCGCAGGGTCGCCGTCGGCTGTTCGGGCTCCACCGCGCGGCGGCAGCCCCCCAGCAGTATCGCGGTTATAGCGATGAGCAGTAAGTGGTGGCGGGTACGATTCATCTTTGTTGAATTGTACGGATTCCAGCAAGGCATCCAGAGTTCAGCATGGCAACGATTCATGCACTATGATAGCGTTCTCGGGTGTTGTTTAGAAATTCATTCTAGTCTGAGACACCCCATACCAATCCGCGACATATGCGCCTGCGAAGCAGGAAATCCGCGAAATCCGTAGCTTCATCCTGCCGCGTAGCGGCCATCAAGAAATCCTGTTAATCCTGTAATCCTGTCAAAAAAACAGCAGGGCAGGCCCGGAAAATCCTGAAAATCGTGTCTCTCGCCTGTTCCAACCGCCCCCGCAGGGGCGGCGGCCCCACTGAATTCTGAATTCTGGCTTCTGAATTCCGGGAGTGATCCACAATCGTGGATCACACCCCACTCATCTGCTCCTGCAGCGCCTGGAGTGCCGCCACGTGGCTGAGTTCGGCCTCGGCCAGATCGGCAAAGGCCTGCTTGAGCGCGGGAATTGTGGTCATCTGGGCCAGTTGGGCGTAGAAGGCGGCCGTACGCTCCTCGTGCGCGATGGCGTGCTCGATCACCGGCAGGTCGCTGGCCGAGACATCGGCGTTGAGCTGATCCTCTGCCGGTAGTCCCTCAAGCGTGGCGGTAGGGAGTTCCAGTTTTTCACGGGCCGATACCAGTCGCCGCACGATGGCCAGATGATCCTTCTCGGCCTGCGCGAGTTCGAGCAGCGTGTCGCGGAGGCGTTCGTTTTTGGCTGCGGAAGCGAGGGCAAGGTAGTCCCTGGCGGCAGCGCGTTCGAAGCGGACGGCCTGTTTCAGGACAAGCTTGCCGATGGCTCCGAGCGGCTTGGCGGGATCCGCGCACTCCTCCTTGCCGTGGCAGAGCCCCTCGACTAGGATCAAACTGCCGATGGTCAGGAAGAGGATCCCCGCGCCGATCTTGATGATCCGCGGGTCGAGGTAGCGCGCCAGCAAGCCGCCGAACTGCACGGCGATCAGCGTGGAGCAGACCAGCGCCAGCGACGCGGCGAGGAAGACCGTCCATTTGGTCGCGGGATCGGTCACGCGCCCGATAACCGAGAGCTGGGTCTTGTCGCCCAGTTCGGCCAGGAAGATCATGAGAAAGGTGCTGAGGAAGAGCCGGAAATTCATCCGGCAATAATATGCGAGTC
>JAAYLN010000214.1 GCA_012521875.1 Lentisphaerota bacterium
GCGCAGCGCTTTTACCCTCTAAATTGCGAGCCACTGTGTGGTCGCAATAATCGTCCCCGCCACAGCCTACTGCTACTGCCGCCGCCCTGCAGGGCAGCGGCAATACTGAATCCCGAACCCTGAACCCTCGCGCTGCGGGTGGGCTGCCACCCGCAGCGCAACGCTACCGCAGCATCAGCAGCGTGCCGTTATCGGCGCGGATCACGATATAGCCGCTATGGATGGCGGCGGAGAGGGTGCTGATCGGCACACCATCCTCATCAACAAAGCGGATCTGTTGCGATTCGAGACCGCCCTCGAAGGTGGCACCAGCAATGTTGACCAGTGTGAAGGTGCGTCCGCGCGACCATTCGCGGGGCATCACTATCACCAGTCCCTCCGGCCCGACCGTGAAGGTGCCGGTGAGCGTGAGGATCGTGGTCGAGACGGTAGTACTGGCGCAGGGTGCCGGGAACCTTGGGTGTGTTGGTAGTGGGCTGGATGGCACCGGGCGAGTTCTTGACACCGTTGTTGTAGAACCCGAGGTAGCCGAGTGAACTGCTCTCGTACATGAAGAAGTAGGCTGCAACAGCACCGGGCAGGTTGGGAATCGTCCGCAGGAGCGGGATGCCCCATTTGTCATTCGCGTTATAGGGCGGCAGCGTGCCTGCGTTCGTCCCGACGTTCTGCAGGGTGGTGCTGAAGAAGGGTTTCGCGAGGCACACGTACATGTCGTAGTAGCCGCTGAAGTCGCTGTAGACGAGGTCGGCGCTGAAGCGGAAGGCGCGGTCGACGGGAATCGGCGTCTTGCAGATGGCGTGTCCGTTGGTCAGGATCGCGCTGAACATCTGGAGGGCCGTGTTGTTGTTGGTGAAGGCGGCGGCCTGGAAGACCTCCCAGTTGCTCTTGCCGACCGCGAAGGCGCTGTTGTCGGCGGAGGCGCCGGAGGCGTAGAGTTCGGTCTGGAGCCAGCCGTAGAGGTTGGAGATGCGCTGGTCGAGCACGCCGGTGGTCGCCTCGCTGGCCGTCGTCGCGGCGAAGCCGAAGCGCGGCGAGGCGTTTATACTGCCGTAAAAGTAGGGCGAGAAATCCTGGCGCAGCTCGACCACGCGGCCATTCTGCTCCATCCGCACGGTTATGAGCTTGCGGACGTAGGTGACGGTGAAGTCGATCGGCGCGAGGAAGTCGAAGCCGAGCTGCTGTTCGGCGACCTTATCGAGGCTTGTGGAACTGTTGCGGAGCACCCAGTTGAAGCCTTTCGAGGAGTCGGCTGTCTGGTAGAAGATGAAGCCGTGGCAGACCTCGCCGAGACCGAGTCCGCCGAACCCGAGCGCGGGCAGCGCGTTGGTGGATGTGCCTTGCATCAGGAAGGCGAATCCGTTGCCGGCCTTCGCGCCCGAGAGCGGCGGTAGCGCTGCGGAGTAGGTGAACTTAACCTGCCAGGCGTCGAAGGGCTCGAAGGTGCGCGAGTACCAGGCGGCGCCCGACTGCGAGATGTTGGTGGTCAGCACGAGAGCGCCGTCGATGATGGTTGACGTGCCGGCCAGATGCCAGGCACCACCGGTATTCCAGTCGGGCACAACGTGCCGGTAGCCTTGCGGTATGATGGCACTCGTGCTGCCGAGCGAGAGGGTCGCGCCGCTGCCGAGCGTCAGTTCCGCCATGGTGGCGAGCTCGCCGCCGTTGGCGTCGAGCGCCTGCGCGCCGGATAGCACTACCGAGCCCCGGAAGTCGGCCGGCGGCCGCGGCGCGCCGTCCGCGACGACCACCCTGCCCTGCCCCGTGAAGGTCACGCCCGCGCCGAGCGCGGTTGTGGAGTGGAAGGTGCAGCCCGCGGGTACGACGATTGTGCCGCCGAAGCCCGGATGCAGGACGCCTTCGCATCCCGCTGCCGCCGCCACAACCTGCCCCTCGCCGAAGAGCGCGAAGGCGGCACCGGTGAGCGGGCTTGTTGCCGTGGCCTTACTGTGGACGCCGATCTCGATCCTGCCGCCGAAGTTCTTGAACGGCACGAGATCCATGGGCTCGTAGGAGTGCATCAGCGAGAAGCAGGCATCACCGCCACCCGCGACGATGGCGCCCTCAAGCACCGGGGCGGTGACAAAGGAGAATCCAGCGGCCTGCCCATCCTCGATGCGGAGTGTGCCGCCCCCGGCGAGCGAGAGGCCCGCGAAGCAGACGCCGTTCCAGATCGAACCATCGGAAAAGACGTTCTCGCGCGTTCCGTTGACGCGCCCCGTGTCCATGCGGAGGTAGTACATACGGTCAGATGTTGCCGGGCAAGCCTTGTTGGCGGAGAACCCTACCATGAACGGCAGGAAGCCGGCCGCCGTCGGCGTGACGTCACGAATTGTCTCGCGGTAACCGGACAAATATCTGGACTGGTTCAGATAGGAATAGGGGCTTCCACAGACGTCGCCGAAGATCCATTGGCGCTTCATCGGCGAGGGCACGACGAAGATGGCCTTTGTCATGAAGGCGTAGTACTGGTTGGTGGCAACCTGCATTTCAGGCGGCAGCCAGGGTGCCATGTTCGGCGAGCTCCAGCCGAAGGAGTTGGTGACGCCCGAGGTGCGGAAGACCTGCGTGAAGGAGAGGCTGTTGGTCGCGAACTCGGTCCACTTGGCCTCGGCCTTGGAGAAGGAGTCGAACTCGGCGAGCTTGGTTCCCTCGCCACGGCCGTCGAAGACGGCGCGCGTGAGGACGGCGTGGCGGTCGGCGAAGGGCGACCCGGTCACGCGTGCCGTCGCGCCGGCGGCGATCTCGAGGGGGCCGAAGGCGCCGGGGGCGTTGGAGACGCCGTTGCCGGCGAAGGCGGCCCCGCCCGCGAGGATGGCGACCGTGCCGGGGTAGTAGCCGTTGACGGGCTGGAAGACCGGCTCGGCGGTACCGAGCTTCTCGAGGCGCGATCCGGCCGCGAGCGCGAGCGAGAGGCGCGCCGGCGCAGTGAAGGTGGCGGAAAGTGTGAGGTTGGCGGGGAGGCTGACGGTGTTGGTGACGGCGGAGGCCACCGTGACGGCGGCGGAGTTGGTGAAGGCCGCGGTCTCGCCCGTGGCGGGCACACCCGCGGGCTCCCAGTTGGCGGCGGTATCCCAGTCGCCCGACGCGCCGCCGATCCATGTGGCGGCATGGGCGGCAGTGGAAAGCAGAAGCAGCAGATGGGAAGAAGAAGGGGCTTCAGCCACAAGCGCCTAGTGACGCGTGAAGAGTGTAGAGCGTGTCTCATGCCTGTTTCTTGTGCGTGTTTGGGGCGAGCCGTAGCGCGGGATGTCGGTATGGTATAAGCCAATCACCAGCATCCCCCAAGTGATGCTGCCATGCCGGAGACACTCCGGCATTTTTCCCTTTCACAATGATATTACCCGGTTTGGGTGAGTGCGTTAAATCCAACGCCATAGAAATAGGCAATCGGTTATTGACAGGGTGCCACAATACACTTTGTCTCAACACTTTGTCTCCGCACTTTGTCTCTTTACGCTTCGTCCCCGCACTTTGTCTCCACACTTTGTCGAAAATCTAGCGGCGGAAGTGATTCCGACAAAGCGTAGGGACAAAGTGCTTAGACGAGGTGTAGCCGACAAAGCGTAGGGATAAAGTGTAGTGACAAAGTGCTCGATCCATTCGGGAGCACGCCCCTGTCAGCGGATGGATCGTCCTCGTTCCCCGGTACTGCCGTGCCTGCCGGTACTGCCGGTACTGCCGGTGGCTGGCGCCCCAGACCACCCGCCATACCGTATTATAACGGCCCGCCATGAGATGCGGCGGGGACGCCGCGTCTATCACCTCTCCTTTTACACTCTCCGATCATACGACTGAGTCGTATGATCAACGTGAGCGGGATAGCGGCAGATAGGGGCTGCGGGCACCCGCTCTTCATGCGTCCATCGCCCATCAGTCCCTGTCACCATCCTAAATTACCACCGGGGATGTTTGACAAGCATCAGGGAGATGGGATATGGTTTTAAAATACGTAGGAGAATCCGTCATGACCAAGCCATCACGCTTCCTTCACCTTCCGTCTCTGATCATCAGCCTCGCCATCACGTGGGCCTGCTGTGCCGTGGCCGACACGCTCCACGTCGTCGGCTACCAGGGCGAGATCGGTACCGTGACGCCTGCCTACGGCAGCGAGACGACCGTCCCGGAGGACGGCACGGTCGAATGTTCGGCCCTTGACGCCACCACGGGCGCGACGCGCGGCACCTGCCTCGGCTACGACCTCTACACGCTGGCCGCCGGTGCCACGCCCTCGAACGGCCCGCGCACCCTCGTGACCTCGTCGTCCGACACATCCTTCACCTATTCCTACGCCAACACCAACGCGCTTGTGGTCTGGCACTGGGGCGCCGTCTCGAACCAACTGACCATCACGGCAGATACTGGCGGCACCGTCGCGCCCGCAGGCACCTTCCTGGCCTCCGACGAGGCGCCGGTACTCGTGACCGCCACCCCCGAAGAGGGCAAGGCCTTCCTGAAGTGGACGGGCGACATCCCGGCCACGCTGCAGTACGACAACCCCCTGCGCCTTCCCGCCACAGCCCCGCGCACCATCCAGGCCCTCTTCGCACCGGCCGTCTACGCCGCGCCCAGCGCGACCGGCGACGGCACCGGCTCCTCCTGGGACAACGCGGCGACCCTTGCCAACGCCGTCGCTGCCGCGGCGAACGGAGAGGTTGTCGTGGTCTCGAACGGCACCCACCAGCTCGCGTCGCGCCTGACAATCGAAAAGGGCATCATGCTGCGCGGTCTCACGGGCGACTGGGCCGATGTAATCATCAAGGGCAAAAAGGACGACACCGTCGTGCGGGTCACGAGCGACGATGCCGTGCTGACGGCCCTGACAATCCGCGACGGCTGCTCCAAGGACCACTGGGACAACAACGGCAACGCGGGCATCCTCTGGAACAGCGGCGGCGCCACCATCGCCAACTGCCGCCTCACCGGCAACACGCAGTCGTCCTGGAACCGCTACGGGGCGGTGCGCAACGACGGCGGCAAGCTCTACCGCTGCGTCATAGACGACAACGCTAGCTCCAAGAACTTCTACGGCATGGGCCTGACCATGTCGGGATCCGCCGCCATCGCCGACGGCTGCATCATCACCAACAACCGCGCCTCGACGGCCGACGACGGCTTCGGAACCGTGCGTCTCATAGACGGTACCATGCGCAACTGCATCATTGCCAACAACACGCTCGGTACCCTCGAGAATACAAATCCTGACAAGGCCTCGGGCGTCCACATCGAGAAAGGGGTGCTGGAGAACTGCCTCATCCACGCCAACTCCTTCTCCGGCGACATCGGCTCCGCCGCCGCCGTCGCGGTACGCCGCACGGGCGGCAC
>JAAYLN010000215.1 GCA_012521875.1 Lentisphaerota bacterium
GATGCCCTCCTCGAAGAACGCAATGGCCTGCTTGCGACCGAAGATCTTCTTGTCGCCGAGGGCTTTGGTGACATAGTCGTAGGTCTGCGCTGGGTTGCGCCAGGCGCCCTTGCCGGGTTTGGCGGCGCTATCGAGCAGACCGCGGGCCGCAGTGGCGGCCTTGTCGAGCTGGTTGCTGGTAATCCAGGCCGCGAACTGGGCCTTGGCCTCGGCGTAAACCACGCCATTCTTCTCAGCGGCAGCCTCGGCTTCGGCCTTGGCCTTGGCTTCAGCGGCTACCTTGGCACCGTCTTCGGCCTTGGGGTCGGCGGCTCGCAGCAGCAGGGCGGGCGCGAGAATCGCCAGCATCAGAATCGTGCGGAATAGTTTGCAGCGCATGGCGGACTCCTTATTTCTCGAAGAACCTAGCGGCCAGGTAGTCGCCATAGGCTTGCTCGAGGTCGTAACCGAAGTTGAAGAGCTTGTCAGATGCCTCGTTGTAGAAGGCGGCCTGTTCGGCCGGGGTCAGGCTTCCGAAACGGGCCAGGGTGGCACCGAGGGCGTTGCGCTCGCTGATGGCATTCTCGAGCCATGCGTGGCGGAAGCCGAAGTCCTCGTTGACGTTCTTGTAGCTCTGGGGCAGCTTGCCGAGCGTCTTGACATAGAAGGGTTCGGTACGCTCGGTAACCTTGCCGGGATTGACGGCTGTGCCGGACGCCACGTTCTTGTAGCGCGTCCAGGCCTGGCGCAGCACCGTCAGGCGGATGTCGCGCTTCTGCTCGTCGGTGAAATCCGGGAAGCGCATGTAGCCGGCCGAGTTGGCCGCATGCACCACGCCGCCCCAGGTCTGCCCGCCCGACGAGGCCCAGCGGATCACGGAGAGGCGCCAGAAGTGGTCGCGCTTGGCCGGTTCCAGCGGCAGGCGGTCGAAGAGCGGTTCCCAGGGGATGAACACCCGGACCAGGTTGCCGTTCTCCAGCGTCCGCGATTCAATCTGGATATAGGGCTTGATGCTGCGGAAGCCACGGTCCTCCATGAACCAGGGATAGACGCCGATCAGCTTGTCGGCGGTGGCCTTGCACATGAACTGGTAGTAGTGCTCGATCTTGCTGGTATCGGCGTCGCCGGGGGCAAAGAAGCACTCCAGCGTGCTGGTCGGCAGCGCCTCGCCTTTCTCGAGGCTGCTCGTCATCTTGCTCTCGACGGCGTAAACCAGCAGGTTGAGTCCCTCGGCGTTGCAGCAGACGTAGAGCGCGGTGGGCTCCTTGCCCTGCGCGTCCTCGCCGGCCATCACTTCGCGCTGCATGATGGGGTCGCTCCAGAGTACCGAGGCGGCCATGGCTCCGTAGGGGCGGAAGTTGAAGTTCCACTTCTGCGGCTCGGTACGCGGCAACTGCTCGAAGTTGGCCGGCAGGTCGCGGTACTCGACGCTGATGATGTTCTTCTCGGCCCTGGCCGGAGCCAGCAGGCCGCACAGCACCAGCAGGGATGCAAGGGTAAAACGGACTGACTGTTTCATGATCAGCGGTCTCCTCCCTGGATTTTAACCAGTTCCATCAGGGTTTGGATACGGTGCGCGGCTCCGATGCGGAAGGCGTCCATGTCGGCATTCTTGCCGTCAACGCGCTCGAGCCAGTGAAGCTGTCGCCTGGCCTCGCGGGCGAGGCGCGGATCCTTGTTGTCGCGGTAGGCCAGGGCCTGCGTCTTGAGCAGGGTCGCATAGCGCACGTCGTCGTAGGCCTCGCGTGTCCCGATCATAGCCAGCGTGCTGATGATTCCGTCCTGCTGGGGATAGACCATCCCGAAGTTACGGTAGTTGCCGTCGCCGCCGGGCCACTCGGGAAACTCGTTCCAGAAGCGCGCCAGGTAGCCATGCAGCATTTGCCCGTCGTAGTGGTCCTTGTACATCTCCAGACCGATCCGGCGACGGAACCAGGCCGGGTTCTCGGCGCCGGGGAAGGGATTGGCGTAGTTCATGATCCGGCCGCCGGCGGCGTGCCACAGGTCGGCCCACTCGCGGCTGATGTGCGTGGTGGAGTCCATGCCGTTGAAGTCGCCCGTGAAGAACGGCAGGGCCTCCCCCATGCCGTGCGTCATCAGGAAGGCGCGCCCCGAGGCGTGGTAGATATCCACTCCGTGCTCCAGGCGCTGCACCAGGGCGCTATGGGAGGAGGCCTCGCTGGCGCCGCAGTTGAAGAAGCAGGTGCCGGGGCCGATGTGCTTGTCGTAGTAGTCGAGCTGGCGTTTAAGGTCGCGCTCGAAGAGATGGTCGAGGCAGGCCTTGTCCTCGGTGGTGAGGGCGTTCGAAGGACCGCCGAAGTTGCGCCACCACATGCGCGGCGAGGGCGACCCGGCACTCACAAGCTCCTTGAGCGGATAGCCGGCCTTCCTGGCGATCTCGATCTGCCAGGGCGTGTCGGCCACGCGACTGGCGTTGAGGAGGTTGTGCTCCTTGAGGTGCCTGATGGAGCTGGCGAAGATCTCCTCGCTGGCGGTCGCGGCGTAGTTGATATGGCTGAAGTAGGTGCGCGAGGTGTCGTAGTAGGTCTTGGCCTCGGGCAGCGCAAAGGGCAGCACACGCAGGTTGACGGCCACATCGCCGATGGGCTTGTTGTCGGCCAGCAGCTCGATTTTTCCCGTGTAGAGGCCCGGGACCGTGTTCGTGGACACGTTGAAGGTCAGGCAGTAGGGCTGGTTGCGCCCCGCCTCGGGCAGGTCGAGCGGCTGGAGCGACTCCGCATCACGGAAGGGTATGGTGGCGTGATCCATGTAGACCTGATCGTAGTCGTAGCGGCTGATATCCAC
>JAAYLN010000216.1 GCA_012521875.1 Lentisphaerota bacterium
CCCCACCCCTCCGCCAAGCTCCAAGACCAGCGCCATCCCCGGCATTACCGCCAACCAAAACAATCATGGAATCATGGAATCCTGTCAAAAAATCACCCGTCGCAGCCACCGCATCGCGAATGAGCCAGCGCGAAGCATTCCGCGCCATCCGCGAAATCCGTAGCTAAAAACCAGTCGCAGTTCCGGCATCGCCCATGCTTCAGCGCGCAGCCCCCCCCAACAAACAATTCCTGCTTTCCTGCTTTCCTGATTCAAAAACCCGTCGCAGCCACCGCAGCGCGAATGAGCCAGCGCTCGAGTTATGGACAAACGCCCTCAAATATGCCATCTTTCACCTATCCGTTCCAAGGCGCGGCAAAGGGTCGCGCGGTAACGGGCAAATGCGGGTATTAGGATAATGGGCAATTGCATCTCTCTGAATGGCATCTGGCAACTGCGCGCCGGGGATTGGACGGCGACGATTCCTTGTGATGTCCCCGGCGACAACTACACCGCGCTTGAAAAGGCCAGGAGGATACCCGATCCCTATTTCGGCTGCAACGAGGCCCGGGTGCAATGGCCGGCCGAGGCCGACTGGATCCTTACCCGCAGCTTCACGGTGACGCCCGGTCTCTTCGCCAGCCACTCCGTGCTGCTGAACTTCGACTCGATCGATACCGTCGCGGATATCTTCATCAACGGCAAGCCGCTGGCGCATGTCGCCAACGAGTTCCGCCGCTGGCGGTTCGAGGTCAAGCCGTTCATCAAGGTCGGCGAGAATGAGCTGGAAGTCCGTATCAAGGCCCCGGCGCAGGCCATACGCGATGATGAGAAGCGCTACCCGCACCCGGACGTGATCTCGTGGGGCTGCAACACGCTGCACCAGATCGCGCGCATCCGCAAATGCCAGTGCTCGTCCGGCTGGGACTGGGGCATCTCGCTCCCCGTCTCGGGCATCTATGGCGACACCTATCTCTTCGGCGCCCGCACGGCAACCCTCGAATACGCCTGGGACGCACAGCAGCACACCAAACGCACGGTGCGGGTGACGCTGACAGCGGAACTCAAGCCGCTGCTCACGGCCTGCGCCGGCGATGTGGTAGAAGTAACCTTCGACTTCAACGGCACCACGCGACGCGTGAAGGCCGTCGTGCCGCGCGACTGCGGCCCCTTCCAGGCTTCCTGCGCCTTCACCATCAGGGATCCGGCACTCTGGTGGCCCGCCGGCTTCGGCGACCAGAAACTCTACACCTTAACCGTCACCGCCGACGGACAGTCGCTCACGCGCCAGATCGGTCTTCGCACCATCGAGGTAATCCGCGAGAAGGAGAGCGACGGCGAGACCTTCGGCTTCCGTGTAAACGGCGTGGATATCTTCGCCAAGGGCGCCAACTGGATACCCTGCGAGGCGCACCCCTCGCGCCGCACCAATGCGCGCTACGCCCATCTGCTGGAATCCATGGTCGCGGCCAACATGAACATGGTGCGCATCTGGGGCGGCGGCATCTACGAGCCGGACTTCTTCTACGAGACCTGCGACCGGCTGGGACTGCTCGTCTGGCAGGACATGATGTTCGCCTGCGGCGTCTATCCGGACGACACCGTCTTCCAGGCCAATGTCCGTGCCGAGGTCACGCACCAGGTCAAGCGCCTGCGCAGCCATCCCTCCATCGCCCTCTGGTGCGGCGACAACGAGAACCTCTCCTGCGTCTATGTCACGCGCAGCCACTACGCGCTCATCGACCGCCTCATCCGCGTAGAGGCCGAGGCCATCGCCGCCGCCGACCCCACCCGCTGCTTCTGGCCCACATCGCCCTGCAGCGGCGACCGCGAGTATGAGCGGAATTTCGATTCGGCCTATGGCGACACGCACCTCTGGGGCGTCCAGAACGGCGACCGCGAGCTGACCGGCTACCTGAAGCGCAAGGCGCGCTTTGTCAGCGAATACGGCTTTGCCAGCTTCCCCTCGCTCGAGTCGGTCAAGACCTTCGCCGAACCGAAGGATTTCAACGCCACCTCGCCCGTGATGGACAACCATCAGAAGAAGGACGGTGCCACGGCGGGAATGTTCGCCATGATGTCCACCTACTTCCGCATGCCGGACGGTTTCGAGGAGACCCTCTACCTGTCGCAGGTCAAGCAGGCCTACGCGCTAAAGACCGTCACCGAATGCTGGCATGCGCGCATGCCCTACTGCCGCGGCGCCCTCTACTGGCAATTGAACGACTGGTGGCCCGTGTCTAGCTGGTCAACCATCGAGCACAGCGGCCGCTGGAAACCGTCGCACTACGCCGTCAAGCGCTTCTTCGCGCCGCTGAGCTCCTCGCTCCGCGCCGAACAGCCCGAGGGCAGGACCGTGGTTGATGTGGTCTGGGATCTTCCCGGGCACCTGAAAGGCGTGGCCAAGATCACGCTGCGCGCCCTCGCGGATGGACGGGCCGTTGCCACATGGACGCGGCCGGTCGTCATGAAGGGCGCGGGCGTCCTGCCGCTGGAACTGCCCGACTTCATGCGCAACGAGGAGACCCGCGGGCATCTGGCCGTCAACGCCTGCTTCCTGACCCACGAGGTGACCGGCACGGATGCCGCCACCGGCAAGAGCTACGCGCATATCGAAACCGCCTTCCTGACCGCCTTCAAGCAGTGCGATCTGCCGCGGGCGGAGGTCAGGATTGCCGGCGTAGCCAAAAACAAGGACGGCTCCTTCAACATCACCCTCTCGGCAAAGGCACCGGCCTTCTTCGTCTGGCTCAACGTTGCCGACGATCCGCTCGGACGCTTCGACGACAATCTCATCACCCTGCTGCCCGGACGGCGTACCCTGCGCTACGTCCCCGGCACCAGACTCACCATCACCGCACTACGCGAGCGGTTGTCGGCACGCGACCTCCGCGGCTAGGCACAACGCATTATTTCAAAAGGAATACCACGATCATGATTATTGCCGCAGCCTCTGACTTCGCCGGCTCGACCGGCGATCCCGAACTTTCACTCCGCGCCCTGGCCGAGGCCGGCTTCTCCAGCCTCCACTGGTGCCACCATTGGTGCGACGACTTCCACTACGGCAGGCACGAGATAGCCTATATCAGGAGCCTGCTCAAGAAGTACAATCTGCGCATGCTGGACATCCACGGCTCGCAGGGAGTCGAGAAGCTCTGGTACTCGCCCATCGAGTACCGCCGCCGCGAAGGCGTCGATCTGGTTGCCAACCGCGTCCGCATGCTCCGCGAGCTCGACGGCACCGGCACGATCATGATGCACATACCGACCTACAGAATCGACCTCCCCGCGGAGGAGCGTCCAGCCGTCACGCAGCTCTTCGAGGCGCTCTGCCGCTCGATCGACGATCTGATGCCGCTGCTCGACAGCACCGACACGCTCATCGCCGTCGAGAACATGTGGCGCGACACCTGGGAGACCACCGAGGCACTGATGGAGCGCTATCCGGCCAACCGCATCGGTATCTGCTACGACTCGGGCCACGCCAACGCCAACTGCAACAAGCGCATCGAGTCGCTTGCCAGGAACAAGGGGCGCCTCGAGGCGCTCCACCTGCACGACAACAACGGCGAGGGCGACCAGCACCAGCCGCCATTCTACGGCACGGTCGACTGGCAGCGTCTGGCCGGGATCATCGCCACCTCCTCCTATAGCCGCGAGATCAGTTTCGAGATGTCCATGGGCAACACGCCCTTCATGCAGGAGGGAGTCGAAGTCCGTGACCAGCCCTATGAAAACCGCCTCGCCTTCGCCCGCGACGCCTTCGAGCGCTGCAAGCGCTTCGGCGAAATGGTAGAGGCCGCCCGTCCGACCGCATAATCCCCCACCCCAACCGACATCCATCCATGAAGTTCGACAATCGCGTAGCCGTGGTAACCGGCGGCGCCGGCCGTATCGGCCGTCCCCTATGTGAAAAATTCTGCGACCACGGCGTAGGCGTGGCCATTGCCGACCTTGACCTGGCCAAGGCCGAAGAGTGGGCCGCGCATCTCCGCGCGCAGGGTGGCCGGGCACGCGCCTACCACTTCGACGTCACCTCGACGGAGAGCGTCAATGCCATGGCCCGGAGCGTGCTGGACGACTTCGGCAAGGTCGATATCCTCATCAACAACGCCGGGGTCTGGAAAAGGCAGCTCATTTCGGAGATGTCCGAGGAGTTTTGGACCATGCATATCGACCTGAACCTCACCGGCACCTTCCGCGTGACCAAGGCCTTCCTGCCGGGGATGCAGGCAGCCGGATACGGACGCATCATCAACCTCTCCTCGATCGCCGGCGAGGTGGGTCTGCCCTATTTCGGTGCCTACTCCGCCGCCAAGGCCGGCGTGATCATCTTCACCAAGACGCTGGCCATGGAGGTCGCCAGGCAGGGCATTACCGTCAACTGCGTCTCGCCGGGCATGATCGGCGACGCCCCCGATCCAACCAAGACCACCTGGGTCGAGCGCTGGGGACTGGGCCATGAAGTCGCGGAACTGCTGCTGTTCCTGGCCTCCGACGGCACCTCGTACATTACCGGCGTCGACCACACGATTGACGGCGGACGCATTCTCGGCCCGCGCTTCGCGGACGTGCAATAGCCATGACTGATGAGGCTCTTTCAAAAGCCTTGCTTGCAAGCGTGGCACGGGCATCCTGCCCGTGTTCATGGGCGGGACGCCCATGCCACG
>JAAYLN010000217.1 GCA_012521875.1 Lentisphaerota bacterium
ACGAGAACGAGAAAGCGCCCCGCCCCCCGCCCGGCGCCGCCGGGTCATTCTCGTAGCACCGGACCTCCGTGTCCGGTGACAGAGACAGCTTGCGACAAAGCGTAGGGACAAGGTGTGGAGCGACTAAGTGTGGAGACTATGTATAGCGACTAAGTGTGTGGCGACTAAGTGTGGGGACTAAGCGTATAGCGACAAAGTGCGGGGACAAAGTGTAAGTACGAAGCACACACTTAAACCCTCTCTTAATCTCACTCTTAATCGGCACGCTTCATCCACCCGCTTAATCTTTCGCTCTCGACAAAGTTGCCGACAAAGCTCGCGACAAAGCAGCGCCTGTACGGGCGGCACGTATGCCGCCCCCGCCGCCCACGGCGGCGGCACTGCCTACTGCCACTGCCGCCGCCCCGCAGGGGCGGTGGCGCTGCTACTCCTCGAAATCGTCCTCGTCGTCGTCATAATCCACCGCGGGGGCGGGAGCCTGCTGCGTGGTGGTGAAGCCGACCTCATTGAGGTTCCAGCGCATCCAGTCCTCGACAACCGTCTGCTCGCGGCGGCGGGCAAGGGCCTCGCGCACCTGGGGGCGGACCATTTCGGCGGCGAGCGCATCGCCGGGCTGGCGGTCGACGATGTAGGTCAGCAGGGCGCCGCGGAAGACGGCGACCGGCTTGGAGAGTTCGCCCTTGCGCAGGCGCATGGCCACGGGGATCACCGCCTGGGCGTTCGGGAAGTCGCCCCGGCCGGCCGACTGGACGGCGAAGGTGTAGCTGGTGCTGACGTTGAGCGACTGCGCGGCGGCGGCGGTTTCAAAGGACTGGCCCTCCTGTGCGAGTGTCTCCTGCAGGCGGTCGCGGATCTCCTCGCACTCCTTCTGGAAGGCCTTGTCGCGCGCTTCGGCAAGGGCGAGGGGACGCACCTGGTCGGCCACCTCCCCGAAGGCGGGCGTGTAGGCGGGGACGTTGGTCCAGGCCATGAGCAGGTAGACCTTCTCCCTGCCGGGAACCACCGCGTAGCGGGCATCAAGGCGCGAGGGATCAAGGTCGAAGGCTGTTTCGCGGAACTCCTCCTGGGCCTCATCCTCGATTCCCGGCACAAAGGCATTCTCGGCGAAGAGCGGGGTGCTGGAGACCTCCATGCGGCGTGCCTGCGAGCGCCAGGTGAACTGCTTGAAATCCTCCAGCCCCAGCGACGACATGAAGGCGGCAATGTTGGTCGCGGCGATGAAGCGGGCCTCCTCGAGCGTCAGCTCGGCCACGATCTCGTCGCGGACCTCATCCAGCGTCAGGGTGACGGTGGTGTTGTTGGTGGAGGGGCGGGTATAGCTCGAGAGGTTGCCCTCGTAGTAGTCTACGATATCCTCCTCGGGGAGGGTGACGTGCGCGCTGAAGTTGGTGACGGGGATGCTGGCGTAGTGGACGCCGACGCGGTCGGGCAGGGCGAAGCGGTCGCGGTTCTCGTTGTAGAAGCCTTGCAGAGCCTCGGTGTCGAGTTCCATGTCGGCTTCCGCGAAGCGGTTGCTGATCATGGCGTACCGGATGGTGAACTGGTCCGTCCAGGCGGCGACCTCGTCCTCCAGTTCCATGGGGGCGATCAGCACGGCGGAGGCCACCGACTGGCCGAGCTTGCCGAGAATGATCTGGTCGGCCATCAACTGCTCATAGGCGGCGGGGGTGATGCCGAGCGCCTGGGCGACCCGCTCGCGGTAGATGCGCGCGTCGAAGTGGCTGCCGTTGGAGAAGGCGGGCACCTGGCGGATGGTCTGGCGGATCTCCTCCGGTGTGCTGGAGAGGCCGAGCGATACGGCGGTGTGCAGGGCGGCGAGATGCTGCCAGGCCTGGGTCTCGACGAGGGCGGGCGACACATCCAGCGGGCGGTTGCGTCCGCCGCCGACAAAACGTTCGGCGAGTGAGAAGCGCGCGCTATCTATGTTCTTGTCGCCAAGCTTGCCGACGGTGTGCCCGCGGCTCGGGCCGGACGAGCAGTCGACCGACAGGAAGGCCAGCGCCACGACCGTCGCGAAGATGATCCAGACGACGCGGTTGCGGATGAGACGATTGAAATGATAAATAAACACGGTGAAGACCTCGGGGTGTAATTATAGATAGGCGCCTGGCGCGCGAAGGGCTGGAGAGCAGGTGTCTTTCGCTTGCAGGAGATTAGAAGAAGAGATCCTCGAACGAGGGGCTGCCCGTCGCCGCGGGGGCGGCCTCCTGTGCCTTGGGGGCGTCAGCCGCGGGGGCATCCGCCCGGATGGCATCCTCCTCCCCGGGAGCGTCCATCTGGAAGACGTCAACCACGGAGGCATCCTCCTGAGCATGCTCCTCCTGGGGGCCATCCGCCGATTCGACGGCGTTGGTGGACGCGTCACTCTCAAGATCCGTGAAGATCGTGCGCGAGCCGAGGCTGGGCTTGCCCACGGCAAAGGCGAAGGTCTCCTTCACCTTGCCTTTGGAGTCGGTAATCATGGAGGAGACGATCAGGGTGCCGCCGACCGGCGCGCGGCTGCGCCAGATCTTGACGGCGGCGCGCTTGCTGGTCTCGACATTCAGCAGATCCTGGTTGGGCATGCCGTCCACCTCCGCGGGTGCGCGCTCGTCGGTGCCCCTGTTGATCATGATCGGATACTCGCCCTGCAGGTTCTCGATGCGCGTGAACGAGTTGTCGGGGACGGTTGTGATCCTGGCGCCCGCGCCATTCGCGAGAGCCGGGATGATGAACTGGGGCCCGACGATCTTCACGGTGCTGGAGGAGTCGGCCTGGGCCGTTAGCGTGGCGCCTTCGGCCGTGGTGGCCATCCCGAACTTGACGGTACCGCCCAGGGCATAGCCGGCGGCGAGCGGCGTCTCGATGGTCAGGGCCGTCTCCGGAAGGTCGTTGGAGAGGCGTGTGTTCAGCCGGCCGGCATGGAGCCGCAGGATCTTGCATTCCCGGCTGCCGGGATCATCAAGCAGTTCGGCAGCCGTGTTGGCCTCCAGTTGGACGGCGTCCTTCGCGGAGAGCAAGATAACGGCACTGCCGTTCTCGCCACAGCGGATCGATGTGCCGTAGGGGTAGGCCTTGCCCTTCTGGGCAGGCACATAGCCGCTTGTGCCCGGAACGAGCACCTCGCAAGACCCCTTCGGGGTTACTACGCGGAAAAGGGGCTCGAAGGAGGCGGCAGCCAGCGAGCCGGCCACCATCAGGGGAGCAAGTCCAAGCATCCATCGCATGCGTTGTTTGTTCATGGTTCGCATCCAAAACGGTTATGGTCAGGTCAAATGTCATCGTACAAAAGACGAGGAAAGAATGTCAACCATCAACACATCATTAACGCAATCTTTTTTGGCTTTGCCTTTTTCGGCAATCTTCGGTAAAGTAATCGCGTCATTCCGGATCGGACTCTTTTCAGTGCGCTTTCCCCGAATCTAATAAGGAAAGGATCGTGACTATGATGCGCAGAAGCATGTTGAATCCCGGCCGTGCCATATTGCTGGCCTCTTGCGCGGTAGTTATGCTGACGGCGGGTGCCCTCATGGGCCAGACCCGTGTCAGCGCTCCGGCATCTGCTGTCCGCATTCGCGACATGCCCAGAATGGGGCGGTCGTCACTGGTGCGCACGCCGGAGTATCAGAATAACGTCCGCCGCACAGTCGGCGGATCGAAGCGCCGCGAGTGGGCGCTGCTAGAGGTTGGTTACGAGACGTCCCCCGAGTGGGTCGACGAGTTGACCTTCGTCTTCCATGTCATGACGCAGGATCCCGCCAAGCAGTTCCATTTCTTCGAGACCACGGTGGTATATACGGACATCGAGCGCGGCGCCCATGCCGCCTGCGTGGTGCTGCCGCCCGCGGCCATAGCGCGTTACGGCGAGCCCAGTGCCTTTGGTGTCGAGGTTTTCATCGGTGCCGAGCGCATAGCCTTCAAGAGCGTCGGTGTCGACGGGGAGTGGTGGAAGCTCGTAGGGGACCAGCCCAACATCACCAGGCAGTCCGGTTATCTGGTCGACCGCTCAAAAACACCCTTTGCCTGGGCCTATATCGACGACTACGAGGTGGTGCGATAGTGTTCTCATCCGACCGCATCCTGGCCCTTAACATCGGTGCCAGTCGTCTGGCGCTGGCCGAATTCCGCGTCCGGCCCGGTCGCCCGCCCGAGCTGATCCAGTACGGCATGGCCGAACTGGGGATCGAGCCCGACAGCGAGACCGACCCCTCCGCCTATATCGTCTCCACGCTCCGCGACCTCATGCGCGAGCGGGGCATACGCCCGGCGCCGCTCCTGATGACCCTCTCCGGGCAGGCCGTCTTCCCGCGCTTCGTCAAGCTGCCCCCGGTGGCGCGCGACAAGATCCTGTCGATGATCCAGTACGAGGCCGAGCAGAACGTGCCGTTCCCGATCGGCGAGGTTGTCTGGGACTACCAGTTGGTGGGCAACGCCGAGGCCGGCGAGCAGAACGTCATGATCGTCGCGGTCAAGACGGATAACGTGGTCTCGCTGACCGATTGCGTGGGGGCCGTCGGGCTCGAGCCCGAGATCGTCGACGTGGCCTCGCTGGCGCTCTACAACTGCGTCGCCTACAACTATCCCGGTCTTGACGGCTGCACGATGGTTCTCGACATCGGCGCCCGCTCGACGAACCTGATCTTCATCGAGGCGGGCCGGATCTTCACGCGCAGCATCCCCGTGGCCGGCAACACCATCACGCAGGAGATCGTCAAGAGCTTCCAGCTCGACTTCCGCGCGGCCGAGCACCTGAAGCGCGAGCATAGCTTTGTCGCTCTGGGGGGGGTCTACGCGGGGGTGGCCGACGAGACGGCCGACCGGGTCTCCAAGATTATCCGTAACGTTGTCACGCGCCTGCACGCCGAGGTGAACCGCTCGGTCAATTTCTACCGGAGCCAGCAGAATGGCAGTGTGCCCTCCCGTGTCCTGCTGACGGGCGGCTCCTCGATCATTCCACACATGGACACCTTCTTCCGCGAGAAGCTCAAGGTGGACGTGGATTACCTCAATCCCTTCATCAATGTGACGGTTGGCGGACGCGCCGACCCCGACAAGGTGGCCGAGGAGTTCTTCGGGCTGGGCGAGGTGGTGGGCCTGGCACTGCGCCGTTCGGTGAGGTGCCCGGTCGAGATCAACCTGATGCCGCCCAACCTCGTCCAGAAGAAGACCTTCCGCAAGCGCCTGCCGTTCTTCGCGGTTTCCGCGGCGGCGCTGCTGCTGGCGCTCGCTGCCCTCTCCTACCATAATATCGAGCAGCGCAAGCATTTCGAGAGCCAGCGGGAGAACATTGACGGACGTCTGGCCCGCATGGAGAACCGGCGGGCGGCGCTCAAGCGCGAGACGGAGGCTCTGGGCCGGATCGAGCAGGAACTTGGGGAATACCGCTCGCTGATCACGCAGCGCACGGAACTGTCGCGGCGTCTGGTGGCGCTGCGCGACAGCGTGCCCGACGGCATGTGGCTGACCGCCGTCGAGTCGCTGAAGGACTCCCGGGGAAACGTCACGAAGCTGCGCGTCTCGGGCCGCGGCTTCAAGGATCGGCTCCGTGATCTGCAGGCCAGCGGTGGCCATCAGTCCACGGCGGTCGAGGTGTTCCGCGACCGGCTGAAGGCGCAGCCGCAGTTCTCGGAAGACGTGCAGATACTTACGGAAGGCGACGACCCCAGGTTTCCAGACCAGGTCCGCTTGTTTACGCTTGACGTTGGTCTGGAGCAGTCGGCAGGCGCCTCGTCGGCGGAAGGGGCATCGATATGAACCGAACCCGAATCATTTTTACGGGGCTCACGGTAGTGATGCTGGTCCTGCTGGCGGCAGGCGGCTATTTCCTCATAAGCAGTGCCGCGGCCGCACGGGAGGCGCGCGAGCAGCGCGACGCCGCCTATAGCCGGTTGCAGGCGCTCTATCAGTCCAATCCGTTTCCTGATGACGCGAATACCGAACGCATGAACCAGCATGTGCTTCTGCTCGGGCAGATGCGCGCCACGATGACCAACGCCCTCGCGCAGCGCGATGTCCCTCTGCCGGAGCTCAGCCCCTCGCGCTTCATCCAGAATTTGCAGCGCACCCTGCGCGACCGTCTGCTGCCCCAGGCGCCTATCGTGGAGGGCGGACGCGTCGTTCCCGACGACTTCACCTTCGGGTTTGAACGCTATCTGGTTGCCAACGCGCCGATGCCGGCCGAGGCCGACGTGCCGCGCCTGGCCCAGCAGCTCACGATTGTCGAAAACCTCGTCGGCGAGGTCTATGCCGCACAGGTCGTCGCCCTCCGCAGCATCGAGCGCGAGGTGTTCGAGGAGTCGGTGGGCGATAGGAGTGCCACTGATACACGCAGGAGCCGCCGGCGTAGCGGCCGCGGCGACACGGGCGGTGCCGCGGCCACCAGTTCCGCACCGGCCTCGGACCTATACAGATCGCAGCGGTTCACCCTGGTGGTCGAGGGGCGCCAGGCGTCCATCGGCACACTGCTCAACCGGCTGGCCTGCATGCCGATGTTCGTGGTAAGCCACGATGTCGAGATGCGCAAGAAGGCCGACGACCTGCGTCCGCCACCGTCGGCTGAGCAGGGCGCGGCAGCGTCCGCCACCGCCCAGCAGCCGGTCTCGCTGTTCGCCCAGCCGCAGGCGGCTTCCCCGGCCACACCTGCCGCTGGAAGTCCCGCCGCCGCGGAGGCCGAGATCTCGGAGCTGCCTCCCAGCCGCCGCCTGGTCTCGGGGCGTGAGATCGATCCGGTGATCGAGGCGCGGATCGTGCTCGATGTCTTCAATTTCAATAGAGAGGGAATCTGAGCCGTGCCAGCCAACACCGGATTCATAGTTTTCATTAAACGGTTCTACGACAAGCTGATCGCGCTTGCCGCCGTGGTCATATTGCTGGTGGGCATCGGCACGCTGGTAATCGGCCGGCACCGCGCCGCCGCCGATCAGCAGGCCTATGTGGCGCGTCTCGACGCGCTTGTTCCCGCACACCCCACCCTGGAGCCCATCAGCCTAATCACCCACTCGAACGCCCTGCGCCAGCTTGCCTCCCCCTATCGCATCGCCATCGATCACGAGCGCACGGCAGGCTTCTTCGTGCCCGAATCGCGTGTCTGGTGTGCCAGCCGCGCCTGCCGCAAGCCGATTCCGCTCGATAGCACCAACTGCCCCAGTTGCCAGACACCGCAACCGCGCGAGCTGGGGGATGTCGAGGGATACGACGGCGATGGCGGCGGTATTCCCGACAAGTGGGAGATCAAGTATGGCCTCGATCCCTTTGATCCGTCCGACGATATCAAGGATAGTGATGGCGACGGCTTCAGCAATCTGGAGGAGTACAAGGCCGGAACCGATCCGCTCGATCCCAAGAGCCACCCCGACCGCCTTGGATGGCTGCGCGTGCAGAAGATCGATGTCGTCAAGTTGCCGATCAAGTTCATGGCGGTTAACAAGATGCCGAACGGCAACCGCATTCAGATGAATGTCGTCGAGCCGGGATCCATGCGGGCAAGAACCTACTTCGTCATCACGAACCAGATGATCGGCAAAACAGATTTCAAGCTGCTCAACTACATCGAGACACGTGAGCGCGTAATCAGTCCGATCACCAAGACCCCGATGGATAAGGTTATCCAGAAGGTGCAGATCGGGCGCGGCGGCAAGGTCATCACGCTGGGACTCGGCGAGGATGCCAGTGAGTCCGACTACACAATAACTTTCGTGCAAACGCTCGACGGAACCACTTTCCAGGCCGCGGGCGATGGTGAATTTACCGTCGATGGTAAAAAATACCGTGTGATCTCCGTTGACAACCAGGCCACCTCTGTTGTATTACGGAACGATGCAGACAAAGTGGAGACCACGGTACCCAAACAGTAGTCCGCCGTTTAACCCGGCCAGGAGATTCGCCGTGAACAGTTTATTAAAAGTTGAGAGGCATTTCATGAGCAGAGTTCTGCAGCGGTTGTTCGCAACCTTCGCCGTAGTTTCGGTTTTAGCCTTTGTTCCGGCTGCGTATGCGCAGGACGGACTGGCCGGTGAATTGGACGAATTACTAGGCCTTGGCGGCCTCTTGCCTGCGGCACCCGCAGCCGAGCAGGCCAAGAAGCCTGAGGCCGAAGCCACACCCGCCGCCGAGGCTGCGCCTGCGGCCGAAGCCGCCGTCGAGGCTGCTGCCGAGGCCGCCGCTGAAGCCGTGCCTGCCGCCGAAGCTGCTGCGGAGGCTGTGGTCGAGGCCGTGGCTGAGGAGGCGCCCGCCGCCGAGGCTGCCGTTGAGGCCGCTGCCGAAGCCGCGCCGGCCGCCGAAGCTGCCGCCGAGGCTGTGGTTGAGGCCGTGGCTGAGGAGGCACCCGTCGCCGAGGCCGCTGCCGAAGCCGCGCCTGCCGCCGAGGTTGCTGCCGAGGCTGCCGTCGAGGCCGCCGCTGAAGCCGCCCCGGCCGCCGAAGCTGCCGCGGAGGCTGTTGCCGAGGCCGTGG
>JAAYLN010000026.1 GCA_012521875.1 Lentisphaerota bacterium
AGTTCCCGAGCCAGCCGCGTCTGCTTTTGCCGAAATCCTCCATCTCGTTGAAGGTCTGGGCACCGGAGAGCTTCGCCAGGATGGCGATGGCGATGATCTCCCTGAAAATGTGCTTCCTGCGTCCGCCCTACATCCCGATGCCGCTGGCGGCGGCGCTGGGTGTTGAGGGCGGGGAGACCGTCTCATGGGAGCTGCTCGGCAGGGATGAGCTGCACCTCGTGCGGCTGGAGGCGCGGCCGCCGGGAGCGAAGCACACGTCGGAGCGCCCCCAGGCCGTGCGGGCAGCCATCAGGAAGGATACATAGCGCAACGGTGCGGGATCGGCGCGGAGAAGCCGTATCCTCCCCGCCGCCCCGTGTCGGCTTGCACCCGGCGAGGGCAGGACTCGGGCCGCCCGAGAGTCGGATGGAACGAAACCCGGAGGAACCAGGGCAAAAAGTGTGTTCCTCACGGGAGGGGCGGAGCTTGTCCAAAAATTTGATGCGTCTGCCCTGCACCTTCACTTTCGTGTATTTCGTGGTTCGTCCACCAGTCAGTCAAGCCCGTTGAGATAAGGCATAATCGGCTAGTGACAGGGAAGCGCGCGCTGAGGGTGCATGGAGAGCGGGCGGTGGCGATCCCCACTTTGTCGCTTTGTCGCGTGCTTTGTCGAAAGCGAAAGATTAAGCGGATGGTTTAAGCGTGCCGATTGAGAGTGAGTTTAAGAGTGGGATTAAGTGCGGGGTTTAAGTGGGAGCTTCGCACTTACTCTCGCACTTACTCTCACACTTACTCTCACACTTAAACGGAACGCTTACTCCACCCGCTTACTCTTATACCAGCTCAGGGCAACGCCCTGGGGAATAGGACACATAATGACTAGCCATGTATGAGGGCGCAGTCGCGTCGGAGTACCGGCTTCAGCCGGAAGTCAATAAGGGCCTTCAGGCCCGCAATGCCCTTTTTTCTTAAAAGGGGTCATGGGAACGGGGCTGAAGCCCCTGAACCTCTTCCGCCTGAAGGCGGTACTCTGGCCGTAGCGTCTAGTCGTAATAATGGCTTATTTGCTTTGCGCTTCTGGCGTCTTGGCGGTTCATCAACTGCGCGCGGCTCGCCGGTCACACCGCGTAGCGGCGTGACGGGGACCATACTTCGCCAAGGCTACGTATGACAGGCGGCTCGCCCTACCTTCCTAGGGCTGTGCCGTGAGCTTGTGCTGGCACTCGGCGACAAGCGACGACAGCGGACTTGCCGAGCAAGAGGAAGAGCGAAGCACAAACAATCTTGCCTATAACTTGGACATTTTGTCGCAGTTACTCCATGGTTTTTTCGCGGCGCAGCCGCGCGGCAGTCTAAAATCACAAATCTAAAATCACAAATCCCCTTGGCGCTCTTGGCGTCTTGGCGGTTCAATCTCTATCGAGGACGAGGACGAGGACGATCCATCCGCATTCCGTCCGCTCTTCATGCGCACCCTGTCACCAACCGATTGCCCGGCATCCGGTAAAAGTAGTGTTATCTCCGGGGCGGTTTCGGTATAATCCGGCCATCATGCAGGAGCACTCTTCCCATATTACCGCCCACGCGAAGCCCCGGTTTGCACTACCGGCCATTCTGGCCGTGATGGCTTGCATGGCCTGGTACGGTCTGGCCGAACCGGCGCCGGGCACGACGAACACACCTCCAAAGGCGGGCGCACAGCCCGCTGCAGGCCGCAGTGCCGTCAAGCCTGCCGCACCGGCCAGCGCGCCGGCGCAGGCAGCGGCAACCAGGGCGCCCACCAACGCTCCGGCACGAGCTAAGCCGACCGCGACAACGGCCCCGTCCAGCACCCCGGCGCAGGCCAAACCGGCAGCGGCCAAGACACCGGCCAGCGCGCCGGCGCAGGCAGCGGCAGTCAGGGCGCCCACCAACGCTCCGGCACGAGCTAAGCCGACCGCGACAACGGCCCCGGCCAGCACCCCGGCGCAGGCCAAGCCGGTAGCAACCAAGCCGCCGGCCAGCGCTCTGGCGCAGGCGGTGGCACCCAGGGCATCAACCAACGCCTCGGCACGCGTGAAACCAGCCGCGACAAAGGCGCCGACCAATGCCCCGGCGCAGTCAGTAGTGGCAGTGCCGGCAACCACCAACGCTCCGCTTCAGGCGCAGCGGGAAGCCGATGCACCGACGCTGGAGGAGGTTCGAGAGATCCTCGATACCCCTCCGCCGGTGGCCGTCAAGACCAGCAAGGACGAGGCGAAAGCCTGGGAGGACCGTGCCGATCCCATCGCCAGCCGCTACGCCATCCCCGGTGGGCGCATCGTCTATGCCGCCGGGCCGAGCCCCAAGAGCCTCAACCCCTACCTCGATAACAACACCTTCTCGTACCAGGTCTTCGGCGCGCTCTACGAGTCGCTGCTGGGGAGCGATCCGCTGACGGCCGACTACGCGCCGGGGCTGGCGCGGCGCTGGGAGATCTCGGAGGACGGCCGCGTCTTCACCTTCCACCTCGATCCCATGGCGCGCTGGAGCGATGGGCAGCCAGTCACCGCCGATGATGTGCTCTGGACCTTCGAGCGCATCATGGATCCCGCCAGCCAGACGGGGCCGCACAAGGTGGCGTTGCGGACCTTCATGAAGACGCCGCCGGAGGTGCTCGACCGCCTGACCATCCGCTTCACCGCCGACGAGACCCACTGGCGCAACCTGGGCGCCGCCGGCGGCTTCGAGATCCTGCCGCGCCACCACTTCGGGGGACAGGACTTCAACATCATCAACAGCAGCTTCCCCGTGGTCTCCGGCCCCTACCGCCTGGCAGCCCTCAGCGAGGGCATCTCGCTGACCCTCGAGCGCCGCACCAACTGGTGGGGACGCGCCCGCAACTCCAGCCGCGGCACCGCCAACTTCCAGACCGTGGTCTACCGCTTCTTTGCCGATCAGGACAACGCCTTCGAGGCCTTTGTCAACGGCCAGGCCGACGTCTATCCGGTTTACCGTGCCGCGATCTGGACCGAGCGCACCAAGGGCACCGCCTTCGACAAGAACTGGATCGTCAAGCGCCGCATCCGCAACCACCATCCGATCGGCTTCCAGGGCTTCGCCATGAACATGCGCCGCCCGCCCTTCGACGACCTGCGCGTGCGCCAGGCCCTGGCCTATCTCCTGAACCGCGAGAAGATGGTCGAGACGCTGATGCACAACCAGTATTTCCTGCACAAGTCCTACTTTGAGGATCTCTACTCCGCCTCCAACGCCTGCCACAACCCCGTCTTCGACTACAAGCCGGACAAGGCGCGCGAACTGCTGACCGAGGCCGGCTGGATTCCCGACCCGCGCACCGGCATCCGCATGCGTGACGGCAAGCCGCTGAGCTTCACCTTCCTCACGCGCGACGAGAGCACCGACAAGTTCCTCGTGCTCTACAACGAGGATCTGAAGCGCGCCGGCGTCGAGATGAAGATCGTGCGCAAGGACTGGGCGGCCTGGACACGCGACATGGACGAGTTCAACTTCGACATGACCTGGGCGGCCTGGAGCAGCGGCCTCTTCAAGGATCCCGAGAGCATGTGGTCGTCGGCCGAGGCCGACCGCAAGGGAGGCAACAATATCACCGGTTTCAAGGATCCGATGGTTGACCAGCTCATCGAGACCCAGCGCGGAATCTTCGACCTCCAGACCCGCCACGGTATCTGCCGCCGCATCGATTTCATACTCGCGGAGCAGGTGCCCTACATCCTGCTCTGGAACCTCGACACCGTGCGCCTGCTCTACTGGGACAAGTTCGGCACGCCGCCGACGGTGCTCTCGAAATACGGCGACGAGCGCAGCCTGCTCTCCTACTGGTGGTACGATGCCGACTCCGCGGCGGAGCTGGAGGCCGCCATGGAGACCGGCGAGATGCTGCCGCCGCGCCCCGACATCGTCGACTTCGACGAGACCTTCCGCGCGCCGTGAGGCCGCCGCTCCCGCGATGGACCGCTTCAGCTACCTGATCCGCCGCCTGCTGCTGGCCGTGCCGACCTTCCTCGGCATCACGCTGGTCTGCTTTGCCCTGACGCGCGTGCTGCCCGGCGGCCCCGTCGAGATGCGCCTGGCGCGTCTGCGCGGGCTCGGCAGCGGCGAGGGCGGGGCCGTCGCGGCGGAGCGCGTGGCGGCCGTCACCGAGGAGCAGCGCCAGGCGCTGACGCGGCAGTTCGGCTTTGACCAGCCCTTCCTCAAGCAGTACGTCCGCTGGCTTTTGCGCGATGCCATGGGACTGCGGATGCGCTCGTACGACTTCCCCGACCGCTCGGCCGGCGAGCTGATCGCCTCGCGCTTCCCCGTCTCGCTCTGGTTCGGCATCACGGGGTTCGTGCTGGCCTACCTCGTCTGCATCCCGCTGGGGATGGCCAAGGCCCTGCGCCACGGCACGCGCTTCGATGCCGTCACCAGCGTGATTGTCTTCGTCGGCTACGCCCTGCCGCCCTTCGCCCTCGGTATGCTGCTGAAGATGCTTTTTTGCGGCACGGTAGATAGTCTCTGGAACATCTTCCCCCTGGGCGGCTTCGAGTCGCCCGACGCCGTCACCCTCGGCCCCTGGGCACGCTTCCTCGACCGCGCCTGGCACATGGCCCTGCCCGTCACCTGCTACGTGGCGGGCAACTTCGCCATGCTGACGCTCCTGATGAAGAACTCGCTGCTGGAGCAGATTTCCGCCGACTACGTCCGCACGGTGCTCGCCAAGGGCGCCACGCCGCGCCGCGCCCTCTGGGGACACGCCTTCCGCAACGCCATGATCCCGATCGCCACCGGCTTCGGCGGCATCCTCTCGCTGCTCTTCGCGGGCTCGGTGATCATCGAGCGCGTCTTCGAGATTCCCGGCATGGGACGGCTCAGCCTCGAGGCGATCACCGGACGCGACTACGCCGTCTTCATGGCCATCCTGGCCGTCACCAGCACCCTGCAGCTCGCCGGCAACCTGCTCTCCGACTTCTGCTACATGCTGATCGATCCCCGCATCCATTTCGGGTGAGCGCCATGAAGTTCAACGTCTCACCGCTCACCCGAAAACGCTGGCTCCAGTTCCGCCGCAACCGGCGCGCCTGGGGCTCGCTCTATCTGCTGGCGGGGCTCTACATCCTGAGCCTCGGTGCCGAGCTGCTCTGCAACGACCAGCCGCTGCTGATCCGCGTCAATGGCCGCACGTATCTGCCCTTCCTGCGCTATGTCTCGCAGGACGAGCTCTTCGGCAACGGGGTCGCGGCGCGTCCCGACTACGACCGCCTGGCGCGGGATCCCGCCTTCCTCGCCACTCCCGGCAACCGCATGCTGCGCGCCCCCGTGCCCCACGGGCCGCACCAGGTGGCGGATCCCGCCACACTGGAACCCTACCGCCGCGCCACGCTGACGATCACGCCGGATGCCGCCATCGGGCGCCTCAACCTGACTCAGGACGGCACCATCGTCCGCTCCGTCGGCTGCGAGCCCTTCTTCCCCGGCGCCGCGCGCATAGATGGTCTCCGGCTGGCCGAACACTGGCGCCCGACTCCTGCCCTCGACGAGGCACTGGCAGCCCGCTTCGCCAACCGTGAGGCACCGGCGCTCACCGAGATACTCGCGCCGGCGGACGGCATGGCGACGGGCGACGCCCCGGCGCGCCTGCAGGTCTCGCTGCTGGCCTACACCCCACGCCAGATCGCGCCGCCCACGGTGCGGCTCTCGCTGCGCACACCCGACACCCCCGCCACCGGCCCCTTTTCCATTCGCCTCGACCGCCGTCCCGACCACCTGCGCGTGCGCGACACCCGCGCCTGGCAACGCATCCCCGCCGAACTCCAGCCCGGACTGATGGACTGGATGGAGGGCGCCTGCACCTCCCGGACCGGCACCGCCCGGCAAACCATCCCCTGGCAGGGAGGCACCGCGCAGGCCGATGTCCGGCTGGAGAGCATCGCCTGGCCGCACCGTCCCGTGCCGGGGCACTGGCTGGGGATCGACGCCGCCGGCCGCGATGTGCTCGCGCGTCTGCTCTACGGCACGCGCACGGCCCTCAACTTCGGTCTGCTGCTGGTGGCGTGGGCCATGCTGCTGGGTCTCGTCATCGGTGCCGTGCAGGGCTACTTCGGCGGCTGGGTCGATCTGGCCACGCAGCGCATCATCGAAATCTGGAGCGCGCTGCCCTTCCTCTATGTGATGATCCTGCTGGGCTCCGTCATTGGACGCAGCTTCAGCCTGCTGCTGCTCTGCTACGGACTCTTCAACTGGATCGGCCTCTCCTACTACATGCGCGCCGAGTTCCTGCGCCTGCGGCAGCGCCCCTTCGTCGAGGCCGCACGCTGCCAGGGCCTCAGCGCCGCCCGCATCATCGGCCGCCATATCCTGCCGAATGCCCTGACCCCGCTGATCACGCTGATGCCCTTCAGCCTGGTGGGCGCCATCTCCTCGATCACCGCCCTCGACTATCTCGGCTTCGGCCTGCCGCCGCTCACGCCGAGCTGGGGCGAGCTGCTGCAGCAGGCGCAGCAGAACCGCTCCGCTTGGTGGTTGATTCTCTACCCATCTTTGCTACTCTTTACTGTGATGTTGCTGACCGTCTTCATCGGCGAGGGGTTGCGCGACGCCTTCGACCCCAAGCCGCGGACACGCTACCGATAGGCGTCATACCCGGACTTTAAGGACCAATCACCCGGAGGCTCTTGCAAAACGCCTCGTGGCATGGGCGTCCCGCCCATGAAACACGGGCAGGATGCCCGTGCCACTTGCGCAAGCAAGGGGTTTTGCAAGATCCTCGCCCAGACAGAGAAAACACCATGCATATTCCAGACTCCATGCTTCAGGGCAACGTCTGCCCCGTCACCGCGGTTGTCAGCGCGGCCGGCATTGCCGTCGCGGCCTACTGCGCACGGCACAGCAGAACTTCCGCATCCCGTTTCGCCGCCGTCACGGCGCTGCTCTTCGCCGGGCAGATGATGAACTTCCCCATCATGAACGGCACCTCGGGCCACCTGCTGGGCGGTGTAATGGCCGCCACCCTGCTGGGCACGCCGCTCGGCGTCTTGTCGGTGGCGCTGGTGGTGGTCATCCAGAGCCTGGTCTTTGCCGACGGCGGAGTCACGGTGCTGGGTGCCAACCTCTTCAACATGGCCATCATCGGTGCCGGCGTGGGTGGCCTGCTGCGTTCCGCCCTCGCGGCCCGCTGGCGCAGCACCACTGGCAGCATCATGGCTACCGCGGTCGCCGCCTGGGCCTCGATCGTGTTGGCGGCGCTTGCCGTTAGCATCGAGCTGGCCGTGGACGGGCAAATCGCCTTTTCGCGCGTGGTGGCGGCCATGGTGGGCACACATGCCCTGATCGGACTCGGTGAGGCCGCGATCACCGTGGCCGTCTGCGTGTGGCTGGGTGCGCCCGCCGCCGCGGAGAGTCCGCGTGGCAAGGCGATCATACCGCTGACGGCGGCGGCGATCATCGCCCTGGTTCTCAGCCCCCTCGCCTCCGGTTTCCCGGACGGTCTGGAGTGGGTGGCCGAGAAGTATGGCTTCGATTGCGAGATGCTACCCCTGTTTGTTAGCCCGTTGCCCGACTACTCCGTGCCCCACATCAGCAGCGAGTGGCTGTCGATCGGGTTGTCCGGGCTGATCGGCGTCATCGTCGCCTTTGCCGCCGCATGGCTCCTCCACCGGCTGCTAAGCCTCGCGGTACCCCAGAAAGCGCGCATCTGATTTCCCGTCATGCACGCATCCCCGCCCCTTCTGCCGCAGCCCCTGCGCGACGATCTTCACCTCCGTCACGACCGTCTGCGCGCGGCCCTTGAACCGCTCGGCGCCGACGCCCTGATCCTGGCGCTCAACACCAACCTGATCTACGCCTCGGGCACGGTAATGAACGGCTGGTTCTACCTGCCTGCGGAGGGCGCACCGGTTTACTTCTACCGGCGCCCGTCCAACTTCGCCGCGTGGCTGCCGGAGTTCGAGACCGTCGCCGTGCGGCGGCCCGAGGAGATCGCCGCGCACCTCGCCGCCGCGGGACGTCCGCTGCCGCGCCGGCTGGCGCTGGCGGGCGACGAGCTGCCCGCCGCCGAGTGGTTGCGGCTCGGCACCTGCTTTCCCGAGGCGGAGCTGGTCAACGGCACCAGCGCCGTCCGCGGCGTCCGCGCCGTCAAGGCCGCCTACGAGATCGAATGCATGCGTGCCGGCTGCCGGCAACATGCCAGCGTGGTCGCCACCTTCCCCTCGTTCTACCGGCGCGGCATGACCGATCTCGACTTCTCCATCGCGCTGGAGCATGCGATGCGCCGGAACGGCAGCCTGGGCATCTTCCGCACCTACGGCGGGCGGATGGAGATCTTCATGGGCAGTGTGCTGGCAGGCGACAACGCCGCGGCGCCCTCGGTCTACGACTTCGCGCTCGGCGGGGCCGGCATGCACCCGACCATCCCCATCGGCGCCAACCGCACACCGCTGCGCGAGGGGCAGACCGTCATGGTTGACCTGGCCGGCAACTTCAACGGCTACCACTCCGACTGCTCGCGCACCTACGCCATCGGCGCAGTGCCCGAGCGCGTCCGCGAGGCGCACAACGTATCGATTGCCATCAGCGAGGCACTGGCGCGCGAGGGCCGCAGCGGAACCCCCTGCGAGGCGCTCTACACGCTGGCGCTGCAACTGGCCGATGAGGCGGGGCTGGCCAAGCATTTCATGGGCTACCACCAGCAGGCCAAGTTCGTCGGGCATGGGGTGGGACTCGAGATCAACGAGCTGCCCGTGCTCGCGGCGCGCATCAAGGGTAATCTCGAGTCCGGCATGATCCTCGCCCTCGAGCCCAAGTTCGTCTTCCCCGGCGTGGGTCCGGTCGGCGTGGAGAACACCTACCTCGTCACCGATACGGGGCTGGAAAAGCTGACGCTCTGCGACGAGGCGCTTGTCACGCTGGGGTAGGCCGCCGCCCCTGCGGGGCGGCGGCAGTGGCAGTAGGCAGTGGCAGTAGGCAGTGGCAGTAGGCAGTGGCAGTAGGCAGTGGCAGTAGGC
>JAAYLN010000218.1 GCA_012521875.1 Lentisphaerota bacterium
CCGCCGAGGTAGATGGTGTGCTGGCGGAAATTGGCGAAGCCCTGCCGATGCTCTTCCCAGCCGAGCGTACGGCCGAGTTTGCCCCAGTACGGTGCCTGGAGATCGCCGGACTGTGTACCGAAGAGGCAGGGTGCCACGAACTCGACGATCTCTTCCGGATGCAGGCTCCAGTTGGTCGCGAAAATCCAGCGGGCCTGTGGATCGTCTGCGGCTTCCTCCGCCGGGGCGTCCTTGCCTGCTGTCCGGGGCGCACTGGCGGCGATCTGCTGTTCCCGGTGCTGGAGATGTTCAGTAAAGATGACCCGCAGCGTGGACCAGGAGCCCAGCAGAAAGCATAGGGCGGCGACCGGCACGCCGACGGCCAGCGGACGCAGGCGCGCATTCCACGATTGCCGTCCGGCATTGCGGAGCAGGATCCAGAGAGCGTAGACTGCCGCCAGCAGCAGAAATACAAAGCCGAAGTCGGGACCGAAGAGGATCGCCCAGGCGCCGAAGAGGCCGGTCAGGGCGAAATAGGGCCAGCCATCGCCCCGCAGGGCGCGCACGAGGAACCCGAACATGAAAGTGACGTAGACCGTCATGTGGAAGAAACCGACATGCCCCGCCGAGATCAGCGTGAAGGAGTAGCCGGCAAAGGCCAGCATGCCGCCGCCGAACCAGGCGGGCACGGATGACATTCCGCGTCTGCGCAGCAGATAGGCGAGGCCGGCGGCGATAAGCAGGGTATCGATCAGATAGATCAGGTCGTGGTGGATCAGGGGCGGCAGCAGCAGGCTGAAGAGATGGTGCGGCGAGAGCGGCAGCTTGCCGGCCAGGAACTGCTCGACAAGCCGCAGGCGGTGCGCGGCGGGGAAGAAGGGCGCCGAGTCGGGCGCGGGCAGCGCCACATAATAGCCCCTGACCGGCCAGAAGAGCAGGATGCCGACGGCACATAGGACCAGAAAGGGCCAGAAGCGGGAGAGACGTATGGAGGGGAGCTTCATGATGTGGGGTATTATGACATCGATTGCAATCGAGTGCAATCGATGGCTGTCGAGGGCTGGCGAGGGAGGCTCTTGCAAAACCCCGCGTGACATGGGCGGCCCGCCCATGAAACACGGGCAGGATGCCCGTGCCACTTGCAAGCAAAGGGTTTTGCAAGAGCCTCGTGGTAGGCCATGCTAAGGCTGCACCTTGCGTGTACCCTTGCATCCCGGATAGGCCGTGCAGCCCCAGAAGTCGCCGTTGGCGCCATGCCGCAGGCGCATCGGCTCACCGCATTTCGGACAGGCAGGGGCATCTTCCGGCACGGGCTTATGCTGCTTGCGGCGCTCTTCGGCACGGACGGCTGTCAGGCGTTCGTGTAGGAGTCGAGGCGGCGGTACCCGCCGCACTTGTGGAACAGTTCAGCCATGGTGGAGTTCCTTGTGTTGTGTGTTTGTGTTTTCGTTTCGATAGCTGTCGATTGCTACCGATTGCTATCGACAGCTATCGAGGAAGATCGCGCGCGGCGGCTCCGCACGAACCACTCGATCAGCATGGCGCAGGTGAAGGCGGCGTTGGCCATGAGCATGATCGCCACGAAGCCCTGCAGGCTGGGCCGATAGCGCGCCGCCACCCAGTTCCAGAGCCCGGTCGGCAGCCAGGGGCGCAGTGCCGACCATCCCGGCAGCGCGTAGAGGATGGCGCACTCGATCAGGATCAGGGGTATTAGATACCGCATGTAGGTGAAGCGGCGGCAGGCCGTCTCGTGGGAGGTATAGAAGGACTGGGCGGTCTTGAGCGTCCCAATGAGCGCCGCCTGCCAGACGAAGCCCGCATAGGCCTTGTAGGGCTGCCAGGGGCTGGGCAGGGTGAAGAACCAGGGCATGATCAGGGCAAAGAGCCCCACAAAGAGCGCGCCGAGCGCGAGGTTGAAGAGCATGGATTGCATCAGGAGCCCCTCGGTCTTCTGGCCTCTCTCGAAGCGGTCGGAGAGGATCGGCCAGAGGAAGGGCGCCATGGCGCCCGTGAAGTAGCCGGGGATGTTGCCGAGCATGAAGGCGTAGTAGTAGCCGGCCGAGTCAACCGTTGGCAGGCGGTGGCGGATAACAAACGTCTCGATGGGGCCCTGGATGCGCCCGACAAGGGTGAAGGCCACCAGCGGCAGGGAGTACGCCAGCATCTCGCGGAGGTGCGGACGGTAGGAGACGCGCCGGCCGGTCTTGCGCAGGAACATGATCAGGATGACAAGGCTGAAAAGAACACCGAACGACTGCGTGGCGAACTGCGCCAGCAGGTAGCCCAGCGCGCCCAGCGGCACCAGCAGCGCCAGCATGCCCGCCAGCCGGACGTAGGGCGCGATCAGCCCGGACAGCAGCATGGGCTTGAACAAGCGCAGGGCCCGCACGGCGCCCGAGATGATCGGCTCGACGCAGACGAGGATGGCAAAACCGGCCACCGGCCAGAGCAGCCGGTGATCCGTGACGTGCAGCCGGAGCAGCAGGGCATCGCCCTGCCAGAAGATCCAGGCCGTCATGATGACCGCATAGACCAGCGAGATGCCCAGGGAGTCCTGCAGCAGGGCGCGGATCTTGCCGGTCTCCTCGCGGGCCGCGAAGATGCTAAGGAACTTGCTGACGGGCAACAGCAGCAGCGCCAGCGGCGTGGAGAAGACCGCCCCCACGGTCATCAGCGGCAGGAGGGCGCCCAGATCCTCGCCCGGCAGCAGACGCGGCACGAGGTAGAGGCCGATGAAGATGTTGATGACATCGCCCAGGCGGTTGACGATGAACCCCAGCAGCGTGTACCACCAGAGGGGGCCGAGGCGCTCCTGCAGCCGCCGCAACCAGAGCTGGAGGGGCTTGATCACGGCAGAGAACAGGTTCCCTCCAGAAGCGAACGGAAATAGTCGTCGAACTGCGCAGCGATCTCGGCCCAGGTCAGCACCGGCAAATCCCGCGCGTTGGCGGCAAGCCGTGCGCGCAGGCCGGGGTCATTAGCGAGACGGAGGATGGCCGAGCGGTAGTCGCGCGTCAGCAGGGCGTTGTGCCCATTCGTGAAGAAGAGGTTGGGACGTCCGTCGTAGCCGAGGATCGGCTTCCCGAACCGCAGGTACTCCTGAATCTTGGCGTTGCAGTCCTGGTTGGCTGTGATGACGAGGACATCGGCCTGGGCCATGACGGAGAGCTGGTCGTTCTTGGGCAGATAGCCGAGGAAGATGCAGTTCTCGGATGCGTACTTGTCAAGGTAGGGGTAGTGCCCGCCGGTCAGATAGAGCTTGATGTCCTTCGGCAAATCGGCCATCGCCGCGCAGATTTCCCACGTGCGCTTCCAGCGCGCCTGATCGCCTGTGTAGACGAGCTTCAGCCGGCCTTCGAGGCGGATCGGGCACTTTGACGGGTCGTATGAAGGCACATCCGCACCGTTGGGGATATAGACGCTCTCCACGCCCCACTTGCGTCCCCGCTCCTGGTTGTAGCGGCTCAGGGTCACCACGCCGTCGGACTGCCGGATGATGGCCCGCTCCATGATGTCCATCAGGCGGCCGGGCAGCCAGCCGTAGACGTCGTGCCAGATTTCGCCATAGACATCGTCCCAGCCATGCACGACCTTGTAGGAGCGGTGTCGGCAAAGGCGCCGCAGCCAGACGGGGTTGAGGGCCGTCAGGGAACCGTAGGTGTAGATGATGTCGGGGCGGAAGTCATTGATGGCGCGGATCAGGCGCCCCGGATGCACCGTGGAGCGGATGCCGAGACGTCTGGTCTGCCAGCCCCGGAGCTCGAGATTGTGGAGAATTGCGCCCACGCTGTAGGGGTGGAGCGCGAAGTAGTCCGCGGCCGAGAGCGTCTCGAACTCGGGCTTGCGGTGTGTTGATACCAGCAGCAGGCGCATGTCAGGCAGTATACCAATTGCCGTTTGGTGGTGGCATTTAAAAAGCCGGGAAGCTGGCTTCGCGGAAGGCGCGGCTGCGGCCCTTGATGGCCTGCAGGGCTGTCGCGGCCTCGGGATCGCCTGCCAGCAGATCGAGCATCAGCGCGCCCTCGGTGCTGCAGAGTTCCGTCAGGATGGGGAAGTACTCGCGCAGCAGGAAGTCGGCGTACTTGACGATGCGGAATTCGCCGTAGAGGTGCGGGCGCTCGCCGCCGTTGCGGTTGACCGCCACGGAGCGGTAGTCGCGGATCGCCCCGGCCAGGGCGGGAACGCTGTTTTCGGACGCCAGCACAAGCGTGAAGTTCCAGTCGAACAGATCGCGGTCAACGCCGCATGTGAAGGTGCGGTCGCATCCGCTCTCGAAGTTGGTGGTGCCGTGGGAATCGCTCAGGCCGACAACGGGGAAGCGGTTGCCCTGCGTCTGCTCCTGCACCCAGCGCACCACCTGGTAGTTGTTGGAGCGGGACTGGTGCTTGTAGAAGCCGCCGATCAGCTCGAAGGCATCGAAGCGGCGGCGCTGGAAGATGGCGGAGGAGAGCGCCGCGCTGATGACGTACTGCGTGACGTACCAGTAGGGGTGGCAGAAGACCGCCAGGCCGCCGTTCTCGCGGATGCGGTCGAAGACCCACTCGGAGGCGGCCACGGGGAAGGTATCCAGCCCCGGCTCCAGCGGGGGCAGCTTTTCCTGGATGGCCCTCACCTCGCTCTGGTACTTTTCCTCGTCGGCGCGGGCCAGATCGTTAACGCTGCAGGTGGCGCCGAAGTTGATGATATGCACCGGGTTGCCGGGGGTATGGACCTCCTCGCCGGGAAAGAGCTGGAAGTCGAGACCGTAGGGCTGCCAGAAATTGACCGCCTCCAGCGACGGAGCATACTGCCCGTGATCGCTGATGGCGAGGAAGTCGAAACCGCGCTGCCGGTAGCGCGCGGCGACGTAAGCGGGGCACTCGCGGCCGTCCGAACGGTTGGTGTGCAGATGGAAGTCGCCCTTGTAGGGGCGCAGCGCAAGGAGGTCGTCCTGCAAGGAATAGATCCGGAAATCGGCGGCCTTCTTCTGCTGCGGATTATTCTCGCTGGTCATCTCCGCAGTGATGATGTGCTCCTGCTCGCCGGCGAAGACGCCGCTGACCACAAGCTCGCCATCCTCCAGATGCCACTCGAGAGTCTGGCGGCAACTATCGCTCCAGGCGAAGTTGCGGTGCGTGCCGTCGGGATACTGCCCGTCGACGGGAACGCTGTAGATATTCAGACGTTCGGCAGGCGGAAAGGCGGCGTGCCCGAAGCGCGGACGGATGCGCACGGTGGCAGTCCGGCCGGAGGGGACTACACGGGGAAAGACGTCGTAATAATGCATGTTGCCAGATTCCTTTTCTCAAGAGGCGCTTGCAAACCACCTTGCCCGCAGGCACGTGGCACGGGCATCCTGCCCGTGAAACGCACATGGGCGGGACGCCCATGCCACGAGCCCATCAGCCACGCTTGCAAACAAGCGGGTTGCAAGAACCCCATAAATTAGCACACTGTAAGGCAGCGTTCAACAGGCGTCTGGTAGGCGAAGAGCCCCGCCCGGCGTACGTCCGGTGTGTCGCGCAGCGCCTGCAGCGCGTCCATGGCCTTGCCGGCCAGTTCATCTTCCACAACCACGACCAGACCGGAATTGGCTCCCGGCCAGACATGGGAGTCCATGCGCGGGCCGGTCTCGGGTCCCTGGCCGATGATCCGCGGCCACTGGGTAAAGGCCGTGACGCCGGCGCCCCGCAGCGCCTTCAGCACATCCTGCTCGATCGACACGTTGAAAATGACCGTTACCGCCTTCATGCCTGCAGCTCCTCCAGACGGCGCCGCTCGCGGCGCGTCTCCATTATGTCATAGATCACGGGAACGATCACCAGCGTCACGAGCGTTGAGACGGTGAGGCCGCCGACGACCACGATTCCCAGCGGACGCCACGTCTCCGAACCCTCGCCACGCGAAAGTGCCATCGGCAGCATGCCCAGGAGCGTCGTCAGTGTGGTGATCAGCACGGGACGCATACGCTGGCTGCCGCTGTGGACGATGGCCTCGCGCAAGCCCTCGCCGCGTGCCCGCAGAATGTTGATGTAGTCGATCAGCACGATGGCGTTGTTCACGACCACACCGATGAGCAGGATGCAGCCGATGTAGGCGATCATGCTCATGGGCGTGCCGGTAATGGTGAGAGCCAGCGCAACGCCACTGAAGGCGAAGGGGAGGGAGAAGAGGATGATGAAGGGGTGGCGGAACGACTCGAACTGGCCCGCCATCACCATATAGACCAGCAGGATGCCGAGCGCGATCATCATGTGCATCGTCCGTTCCGACTTCTCCTGCTCCTCGATCAGGCCGCTGTAGGCCAGCGAGACGCCCTCGGGCAGCAGCACCTCGCGCGAGGTGCGCGCGCGGATGTCGGCCAGCAGGTCGCCTTGCGGGCGGTCGATGGCGTCGAACTCGACCGTCACGACACGCTCCTGGTTCTTGCGGCGGATCGTCACCGGCCCCACCCGCTCCTCGATCTCCGCGATCGAGTCGAGGCGGATACGGGCACCCGCGGGTGTTGTGATCTCGGAACGGCGGATGTCCTCGATGCTCCGGCGCTGGGGCTCGTCGAGCCGTAGCCGCACATCGTACTGGTCGTCCTCCTCGCGGTACTGCGTGGCGATGCCGCCCTGGAAGAGCGTGCTGAGCGACTGTGTGATCCCGTCCATTGTCAGACCAAGTGCCGTGGCGCGGAAGCGATCGATCTTCAGCGCCAGCTCGGGGCGGCCGATATCCTGCGAGATGCGCACGTCGCGGCTGCCCGGCGTCTCGCGCACGATGGTGGCGATCTGTTCGGCAATCGCGGTGGTCGTGCGCAGGTTGTAGCCGTAGATGTCGATAGTCATGTTGGCCGCACCGCCGCGCAGCATGCGGTTGAGGAAGTTGTCGGAACTGGCAAAGATCTTGGTGATCTCGGGCCACTCGCGGGCCTGTGACGTGACAATCGCGCCGTACTGGTCGGCGCTCATGGGACGCTGGTCGGCAGAGACCAGCCGCAACTGGATGCTGCCACCGTGGGAGGCGCGCGATCCGCCCATGCCGCCGCCGGGGCCGGCGTTCAGGGAGCTCACCACGATGTTCTCCTCGCCGATCGTCTTGCGGGCGAGTTCCAGGAGCCGCCGCCCGACCTCGGTCGTCTTCTCATAGCGCGTGCCGACCGGCAGCTCATAGACGATGCGCAACTGGCCGGTATCCTCGCTGCCCATCAGTTCGGAACCGATCCGCGAGAAGAGAAACACCGTGCCGGCAATGACCGCGACCGCCAGCAGCACCACCCACCACCGGATGCGCAACGAAAGAGCCAGCAGCCTGCCGTAGCCGTTCTCCAGACGCACAAACTGCCTTTCGGACCAGGCCTGGAACGCATTGTTGAACTTGCTCCGCACCAGTTTCTCCGGTGACCGCAGCAGTACTGAGGCCAGCATCGGCGTCAGGTAGAGCGAGCAGAAGAGCGACGCCAGCAACGTGATCGTGATCAGGCCGGCGAGCTGCTTCATCATGATGCCCGAGACGCCCTTCTCGTAGATCAGCGGCAGGAAGACGACGATCGTCGTCAGCGTCGAGGCCACCACGGCCAGTCCCACCTCGTCCGTGCCGAACATGGCCGCCTCGCGCCGCTTGACACCGCGGCTCATGTGCGAAACGATGTTTTCCAGCACCACGACGGCGTTGTCCACCACCATGCCGATCGCCACCGCCAGTGCCGAGAGACTCATGATGTTGATCGTCCAGTCCAGCAGGTACATGAAGAGGAAGGCGATGATCAGCGAGGCGGGAATCGTGACCACGATGATCAGCGAGGTGCGCAGGCTTCGCAGGAAGAAGAGCGTCGTCAGGATCACGAACAGTCCGCCGTAAATCACGGTCTCGCCGACCGAGCGTATAGACTTGACGATCATGTCGCTGGAGTCGCTGACCGTGATGACCTCGTAGTCGGCGGGCAGGTTGGGCTTGAGCTCCTCCATGCGCTTGAGCACGCGCCGGCAGACATCCACCGTGTTCTCGCCCGACCGCTTCTGCACGCTCATCATCATCGCCCACTTGTCGTTGGTCTCGACCACGCTATCCCGCTCGACGAAGCCATCCTCGACGACCGCCACGTCGGAGAGGCGCACCAGCGCGTCACCCGAGCGCTTGACGACCACGTCGCCGACCTCCGCCGGCGCCGCGAACTCGCCCGGCACGCGGATGGTGTAGTCCTTGGTACCGACCTTGATGTTGCCGGCGGGCTCGGTACGGTTGTCGCGGGCGATCGCCGCCGCCACTTGGTCAAGCGAGAGACCGTAGGCCGAAAGCTTGTCGGGATCGAGGCGCACGTTGACCTGCCGCTTGAGACCGCCGAAGGCCTCGACCGAACCGACACCCGGCACGCGCTTGAGCACGTCGACAAGCTCGTCGTTGATCACGTCGTGCATCTTCTCGCGGTTCTCGTTGGCCGTGATGCCGAAGAAGAGGATCGGCATGTTGGCTGTGTTGAACTTCAGCAGGATCGGCTCGTCGGCATCGTCGGGCAGGCGCTGCCTGACGCGCTCGAGCAGGTCGCGGATATCGTTCGAGGCCTCGCCGAGGTCGGTACCCCACTTGAAACGGCAGGTCACACGCGAACGCCCTTCCGAGGTGCTGCTGTTGATCTCGTCGAGGTCGGTCACGCTGCCGAGCGCGCTCTCGATCACGCGCGTGACCTTGGTCTCGACGTCCTCCGTGCTGGCACCGTCCCACAGCGTGAAAACCGAGACGGTAGGGTTCTCGATCTCGGGCATCATGTCGACCGAAAGGAAGGTATAGGACACAAATCCCAGCACGAGGATGGCGATGAAGACCATGAGGGTCGTCACCGGCTTCCTTACGCCAATCTCAGAAATCCACATGGAAAGGCTCCCCTGACGTTCCGTCCGTGACGGTTATCTGACCTCTTCGGTTTTCACACGGACGCCGTTGGCCAGCCGGTGCTGGCCGACCACCACGATCTCGTCGTCCTCCGTCAGCCCCTCGGCAATCTCGACGACATCGTCGTCACGGATGCCGAGCTTCACCACGACGGCATGCGCCACCCCGTCACGGACGCAATAGACCAGATGGTGATCGATATTGCGGATGGCGGCGTCGAACGGCACCACGAGCACGTCCTTGCGCTCGTTCAGCGCCAGCGTGCCGGTCGCGAACATGCCGGGCAGGTAGCGTCCGTCGGGGTTGTCCACCAGCGTCTCGATGCGCACCGTGCGCGTCTCGCTCTCGGCCACGGGATAGATACGCGAAAGGGTGGCCTTGACCGGCTCGTCCGGGTAGGCATCCACCTCGATCTCGATGCCCGTCTCGTTCAGGACCAGTTGCGCGTAGAGCGTGGTGGGCACGCTCACCTGGAAGCGCAGCTTGTCGGTTTGCGTGATGGTGACCACCTTGGCACCGGCGGACAGCAGGGCGCCCGGCTCGGCATGGCGCGCCGAGACCACGCCGTCCATGGGAGCCACCAGGCGGGTCTCGTCGAGGTTGATCCGCGCGATCTCGACCTGTGCCTGCGCCTGCTCGACAGCCGCGACGGCGCGCTCGTGGTCGGCCAGTGTGCGGTCGCGCTCCTGCTCCGTGGCGCTGCCCTCCTTGAAGAGCAGCTCGGCGCGCACCCGTTCGCGCTGCTTGTCGGCCAGGGTGGCCCTGGCCGACTGCAGGGCGGCATCGGCGGCATGTTTCTGGGCGACGTAGTCGCGCGAGTCGAGCGTGGCGATCAGCGCGCCGCGCTTCACGTGTGTCCCCTCCTCCACACGGGTGCCGTCCTCGAGCTCAAGCGTCAGCAGGCGTCCGGTGATCTTGGCGCTGACATCAACCACGGCGGGCGAGAAGAGCCCGCCCGTCTTCTTGATCGACTGCGACAGCGTGCGGCGCTCGGGGTGTGCGGTACGGACAACGTAGATCCGTTCGCCCGGCGCGGTTCCGGCCGCGGGCGCGTCCGCGCCGCTAGCGGTCAGCAGCGGCACCGACGCCAGAGCCAGCGCCAGCAGCGCGGCAGGCGCACCGCACATGGGGCGGCCGGGAGCAAGGGGAAGATGTTGGCGTGCTTGTTGTTTCATCGGTTTTCCTTGACACGTTCAGATTCAGGGAGCTTCTTCTGCCTCGGGGGCCAGCGGATCGGCACCCATCCGGTAGTCGGGCGTCACGACCACATCGCTGGCCGGCCCCAGTACACCCAGGACCTTGCGCAACTGCAAACGCGCGGTACTGTGCGCATGTACCGCATGGTAGTAGCGCCCCATGGCCTCGATAAGC
The DNA here is from genome assembly GCA_012521875.1 of Lentisphaerota bacterium. GTDB lineage: Bacteria > Verrucomicrobiota > Kiritimatiellia > RFP12 > JAAYLN01 > JAAYLN01. The sequence continues at coordinate 10,204 of JAAYLN010000218.1, forward strand.
GCGCTCTGCGCGTCGAGCACCTCGATCTGCGTGTTGCGTCCCAGACGGAAGCCAGACTCCAGGATACGCAGCGCCTCGCGCGCCAGCTCGATGTTCTTCTGCTGCGACTGGAAAAGCTCGTCGGCATAGCGCAGGTCGAGCAGGGCCTTGCCCACCTCGACACGTACCGTCTCCTCGGCATCCTTCAGGCTGGCCTCGGCCTGCCGCTGGCGTGCCACGGCCTGCCTCAGCTTGCCGCGGCGGGTGAAGCCGTCGAAGAGGTTGTAGGTCACGGAGACACCGGCCATCCAGCGGTCTTTCCAGCCGTCAAGCGAGGGGTTGTTGGGGTCGGGATCGGCAAACTGGCCATCGAGGAAGAGGTCGGCCTCGGGACCATACGCACCGCGTGCGGCATCGGCCTCGGCCTCGGCCATGCGCACCTCGGCCTCGCGCATGATCAGATCGGCGCGCGACTCAAGGGCCATCCGTTCCATGTCGCGGTCGTCGAAGGTCTCGGCGTTGTATCCCAGTTTGTCGCTCAGCTTGATGTCGCTGCGCTGGTCAACACCCAGCACGTGCAGCAGGGCGATGTTGGCCGTGCGCAGGCGGTTGCGCTCGTTGAGCAGGTCGGCACGCGCAGTGGAGAGTTCCACCTCGGCGCGGAGCACCTCGTAGTCGGACACCGTGCCGGCCGCGCGCTTGTTGCGCGAGGTCTGCAACATGCGTTCGGCGACCGCGACCGACTCCTCATAGACCGTGACCATGTGTTCCATCAGCAGCACGTCGAGGTAGTGCCCCGCGACGGCGGCGATGGTGGTCTGCGCCTGCTGCCGTATCACGGCATCGGTACTGGCGGCATAGAGGCGGGCATAGCGCAGGCCGGCCTCGACGACCCCCGAGCGCCAGATGGGTTGCGTGATGCGCAGCCCCGCCGAATAGCTTTCGGGATGGTCACCGCGCTCCTCCAGCACGCTCGAGGCGTTGCCCGAGAGCCCCACTCTGGGCAGCGCCCCGCCGCGCGCCGCCTCGACGGCACCGGCGGCCTCCTGGCGGCGCAGGAAGGTGGCGCGCAGGGTCAGGTTGTTGGCCAGCGCGAGGTTGCAGGCATCGCGCAGCGAAAGCTCGCCCGAGATCACGGGCAGGGCGAAGGGAACGTTGTTCTGGTCGCGCGTGGCGGCTTGCGCCATGGTGCGCCGCGCATCGCGCAACTCCGCCGCGACCGGCTCCGGCGCGGTCGAGAGACAGCCGGTCGCCAGGCTAACCAGGGCGGCCAGTGCCAGCGGCAGCACGCCCTTGCCCTTGCGGGCAGGCTTGCCAGGCGCAGCCGGAGTATCGTCCTGCTGATGGACCCAGAGCAGCGGCAGGAAGCAGGTCTCGAGGCGCTTCATGCCCTGCCGCAGCGTCGGGGGTTTCTCCTCGCGCGACCAGACATGGTTGAAGTAGCGCAGTGTTCCCTCGATCATTCCGGAAAACTGGGCGGGCGTGGGCTCGGCATGCAGCACCCCCTGCCGGATGCCCTCGGCGAAGATGGCATGGACACGGGCGACATGCTCCGCGAACTTCTGGCGGCACTCGGCGGGCGCGCACCCCCCGGCGGCGGCACGCTGCTGTTGCCGGATGGGATAATAGACATGCATAAAGGCCTCATGGCGGCGGAGTTCATCAAGACGGAGGGCAATATAGCGGGTCACCGCCTCCCGCGGCCGTTCCCGCAACGGCTCGACCTCGCGGTTAAAACGCTCGATAATGTCGTCCAGGATACGGTCGGCCACGGCAAGGAAGAGATCCTCCTTGCCGGAGAAGAAGTTATAGATCGTGCCGGCGGCGAAACCGGCCTCGTCGGCGATGGACTCGATCGTCGCCGCGGCGTAGCCCCGCGCCGCGAAGACGCGTTCGGCGGTCGCGAGAATCTCGCGCCGGTTGGCCTGGCGTTGCCGCTCGCGGCGGCGGGTTGCGCTTTCGATCTTCCTGTTCATGGGTGAATGGCCGTTCAGCGTAGTGAACGCCCATTCATCAGTCAAGCACTAACGGCCGCACTAACGGCCGCAGGGTGTGATTCAAAATAGTTGATGGTTAGGCGGCAGGGAGGTGGGAGCGGAAGCGGGCGGTGAGGGCGCAGATGGCGGCGGCGTTGTGGTGCCGCCAGTGCATTCCGGCCTGTTTGCAGCGTCTGGC
>JAAYLN010000219.1 GCA_012521875.1 Lentisphaerota bacterium
ATTGACTGGGTGGATCTGGATGCCTCGGCAAACTTCCATGAGATGTGGGAACTTGACTTCCCGCGGAGGCTGTTCGCATGGGACGGGATTCCGAAACCGGGCCCCGGCGCTTCCGCGTCCCAGGCCTACGGGCGCGACTCCTTCCAGGGAGAGTCCGCCTCGGCAACCCGCATCTTTCCCGCCTCGACTCTCGGGCAACCCGTCCCGCCGCCGTTCGTCACGGCGGTCGCCAAGATCATGCGCAACAGCGACAAGACGGTGGTGTACGAGGCGCGCAAGCGCGTCTGCATCCCGCAGATTGTGAAGTTCCTGTACGATGCCGACGCCGTGAGCCTGATCAAGGCGGGTTTGATTAAGCCAATAAACGGGGTGCCCGTAACATACTTCCAGCCGATCACGGACTCCGAATGGGAGGCCATGCGCACATCGATACCTGCCGTCGCGCAGCAAGTCATCAACTACACGAACGCGAACATACGCTACGTAAGTGACAGCACAGTCGTTTTGCCGCCATATACAACAGTTAGGATTGCAAATGGAAACTCAATTTATCTTGGCATAACAGATGATTTCAGTTTCATGAATGCAAGCACAAACGGCGAGGCATTCGTCTATATCAACGTGCTTTTCAATAATTTCCCAATATATTCCGAAGTTGAGAGCGGAACTTTTGCCTTGCCCGTCACGCCTAATGAAATGCAGTTCCACTGTGTTATGACGGCTGTCCATGAGTGCGGCCACATGTTCGGTCTGGTGGAGAACAACAGTGTGCTTGGTGGGATTCACCACCATAACCCCCAGCCGACCGGCAGACGCTTGATGGACGCAGGCGATACTGTGAGCTGTGCCATGATGTTCGGACGGGACGGCTCCAGGACGTGGCGCCCATTGAACGCCGCATATCTGCAGTTCGTGTTTCCGAAGGAATGAGGATAGCAGAAGGGAGTTCCAATGAAGAATACAGCATGGTTGCCGTTGGTTATGATTTCGCTAACGCTTGCCGCGTGCGCACAGCAGACTAACGGCTTGCTTAGTTTGGAAGGCCTCGGTATCCGGATCGCCATTGATGAGGACGACAAACCGCCAACGGAAGAGGCGCTTTTCAGAAGGAAGATGCTGGATGCGCTCCCGTATCATGCGGCACTTCCAATGCATCGTCATAGCGCACTTGGGCAGCTCTCCAAGGTGAGCGACTACATTGCTGTTGGAAAGGTTGTCTCCGTCATGCCGATTACGAACTCGTACTGGGGAAACGCCTCGATCACCTTGAAGCTTGAAGACGTGCTGTTGGGAGTTTTGCCATCCAAAGAGATTACAGTCACAGGTGGCTGGCCGGATGAAGCTGACTATAAAGTACACCAGAAATCTGGCGGACCTTTCCTATGGAACTGGAAGTTACGCCCCAAGCGTGGCGACCGGATGCTTGTCTATCTTCTTGATAGAACCTCGGTCAAGCAGCACTGGGACACCCGCGGATTCCATTTCAGTAAAGGGGAGATCGAGAAAACCGGCCTGCTGCATTTCGCCTGGGGAAACATGGGCGTCAGATACCTGGACACGCCGGAGAACACGACGAACTATCTCAATGCCGCCAGGGCCTACATACGGGAGTTGAGAGACGGAAAACGCGACGAGGAGAGCTACTACTCGCTGCTCCGCACCCTGGTCCGCTCCCCCGTGCAAAGCGTCCGCGAGGACGCGCGGAGCGACCTGATGTTCTTTATCGAGTTCTGCCCCTCGTTCGACGCCCGGCGGGTGCTCGCCGACGACAACATAGACGAGGCGATCAAGTATTGGGTCGAGCATGATGTGCTCCCAGGGCGTGAACAACAAAAGGCCGATGCGCAAAATGAACCGTGATCAGGTTGTTTTCCAAGCTGAATTTAGCGTGACGGGCTCAACCTTCGGCTATTCGAACACGATGTGCTCCCGGCGCGCAAGGAGTGACAGGTTAACGTATATATTGGCACGGACGGCTGCCATGCGTTCTTGAATTGCATATGGAGCGGCTAAACGACACTCAGGTTGACATGCTGCCGGACGGCTGGGAGGTGCGGTACGGCCTCAGCCCCTGCGTGCGCGCCACGGCAGGCGACCCAGCCTGGGACGCCGACGGCGACGGGCTGGGCCTGTTCGACGAGTACCGCTACTGCACAAGTCCGCTGCCACCTGCCGATTTTTCGGGCCGGTCGTATTGCGCCGGTCGTATTGCGCTTGATTATTTCCGGTCTGCGGGTTAACCTTGGCGTTGTTTTTTACGAGGGGTGCCCTTGTCCGGCACGCGACCTGCAGTACTGATGCATTCACACCCGCCGGGTCTCCGGTGGTTGCGGTGCAGACGTGCCTAGGGTGGCGCGGTGCGGGCAACGGGCCCGTGTACGGCGTCTTTTTAGGCTTTTGGAACAACTCCATGCGGCTTGCCTACGACGGTATTCACCGTGCGAGGGCAGGCCAGGGCAGGGAAGCAACAGGCAGACTGGGATGTTTTTTGGAAAAAAGAAGCGGGAGAAGGCGTCCGGTTCGGACGGCATGATTCCCGGAATCACTCCGCGATCGCTGGTTGCCAGCCTGCTGTGCATGCTGCTGGCCGGCATCTATACCCAATACTCCATGGTGATCGTCGCCGAGAACAACCAGAGTCCGGAGATGATCCTGCCCGTGCCGGCCATGGCGGTGCTGCTGCTGCTGGTGATCGTGGGCGGCGTCCTCTACCGACTCTTCAAGGCCAGGATGCTGACGCACGCGGAGTTGCTGTGCGTGGTCTTCTCGATGTTCATCGCCGTGCCGATCATGACGCAGGGCTTCTGGCACCGCTTCCTGGGGCTGACCACCTCGCCGCTGCGCAACGCCAGCTTCGACTATCTGGACGCCTACAACGAGAACCTCTGGCCGCACGGCCCCAACGTGATGGATGGTGTGCTGACGCCGGACAACGTGAAGGCGGGCGAGGGGCGGCTGACCTGGGAGGAGACCGAGTACGAGGAGGGGCGCCGGGCCCTGCTGCCGCGGCTCTCCAGTACCAATGCCGAGGCCGTCTCGACCTTCTCGCTCACCATTCCCGTGCGTCCGGAGAACGGCACGGCGGTCGAGGTGGCCAACCCCCACCTGATGAGCGTGCTGGCGCGCACGGCGGATCTGGAGGCCGAGAGCGAGTTCTTCGTACGGGTCTATATTGACGATGAGACGGCCAGCAATCAACTGATCTCCGAGCGCAAGGCCGAGAAGAAGACCTACCTGCACCGCACCGGCTTTGTGCGTGTGGGGGCCTATGGCATGCCGCTGGCGGACAAGTATTGCGAGCGGCTGCGTTTCGAGTTCGGACTGCGGGGACGCGGCTCGGTGCTCTTTGCCGACCCCAAGCTGATGAGCGTGCAGGCGATCGAGGGGGCCTTCCGCGGGCGCAAGATCATCTCCCAGGCGGAGTACGACGCCATGCCGCCCGAGGCGCGTCCGCCGGGCGTGGTGGTCAAGCCGGACAACATGTGGAGCCTGCGCGGGCTGGGCTATATAGTGGAAGGGTACATCCCCCTGCGCGAGTGGTCGCGGCCGGCGCTGTTCTGGGGCGCCTATGTCTTCCTGCTCTGCGGGGCCTTCTTCGCGGTCAACGTGATCATGCGCAAGAAGTGGGCCGAGAGCGAGCGCTACCCGCTGCCGCTGACGCGCATCCCGCTGGCGATGATGGGCACGGACGACCCGGACGTCGCGCGGCGCGGCTTCTCCTCGGTCTTCCAGAACCCCTACATGTGGGCGGGCTTCATCGTCTCGCTGTTCTGGTGCATGATGAAGGGGTGGCATGCCTACAACCCCCGCGTGCCAGACCTGAGCATCAACGTGCCGCTGGGACCCTACTTCCTGAATCCCGCCTGGGGCGGCATGTTCAACGGCACAACCTTCACCGTCAACGCCTTCATCGTCAGCATCGCGGTCTTCTTCGAGCTCAACGTGCTGCTCAGCTTCGTGATCGGCTACTGGCTCAGCCGGGCCGCCTGGCTGGTGGGCCACTGGACCAACCTCAAGGTGGAGGTGGGCTTCCCGTGGCGGGATCACCAGACCATCGGCGCCTACCTGGGCTACTTCCTGATCGTCATCATCCTCTCCTGGAAGTACCTGTGGGGCGTGATCAAGGATGCCGTGCGCGGGACGCCCAAGGAGCGGGGCGACGTGATGTCGCGCCGGGCCGCGGTGCTGCTGCTGATCGGCTGCCACCTCGGCGTGCTGGTCTGGGCGCGCATGGTGGGCGCCTCGGGCCTCAGCATGATGGTCTACTTCTGCTTCCTGGTGATCCTGGGCTTCGTGGCCTCCAAGTTCCGCGCCGAGTGCGGCATGGCCTTCGGCTACTTCACCCCCTACAACGCGATGCTCTTCGTCTCGGCGGCGGGCGGCATGGCGGTCTTCGGCGCCGAGGGCCTGCTCGTGGCGCTGCTGCTCTCGGGCTTCCTGACGGTGACGGTCTTCTACCTG
>JAAYLN010000220.1 GCA_012521875.1 Lentisphaerota bacterium
GTGTGGGGACAAGGTATGGGGACGGCGCAAGGGCAGCGCAGCGCTTTTACCCTCTAAATTGCGAGCCACTGAGTGGTCGCAATAATAGTCACTCCAAAAAACGCCCCTGAGCCCTTTAGAACTCACGAACTTTAGAACTTCCCCGTGCTCCATCACTCCATCGCTGCGGCTAGCCGGGACGGCGGCGCCCCACCTGTGCTTGCGCACTTTTGCAGAAGCTACCCCAATGTGGCCGCGCACGCGCGTAGCACCCACTTAAACCACCCACTTAAACCCACCCGCTTAAACTCACTCTTAATCGGCACGCTTCATCCACCCGCTTAATCTTTAGCATTCGACAAAGCGTAGGGACAGAGTGTGGAGACGAAGCGTAGCCGACAAAGCGTGGAGACAAAGTGTGGAGACAAAGTGTCAGCGCGGAGCACCCACTTAAACCCGCACTTAATCCCACTCTTAAACGGCACACTTAAACCACCCGCTTAATCTTAAGCTTTCGGCCCGGTATTCGAGTGCTGATGGTAGGTTTATAACAGCAACAATGTGCTAGCGCACTATAATCATCACGCCGGCTCCATGGCACTCGTAGGCGCCGAGATCGAGGCGACCGCTGAGCCGGGGCTTGCCGGCCAGATCGGTCGCGGTGCTCGTGGCCCACGCAAGCGGCGTCCCCCTGCTCACGGCCGGCGACAACCTGTGCAGCCGGAAGTCGCCCGCCTCGAAGTCCTTGAAGACCGCGCCCGCCGGTGCGGCGAAGCAGTCGGCGTTGACGGCCGTCTCGGAGAGGCAGCGGAAGTAGCTCGCGGCCGTGCCGCCGCAGCCGATGTAGTCGGGATGCGTGGCGGAGTCGAGCGCCGTGGTGTTGCCGACGACCAGGCAGTTGACGATGTCGGCGTTTTGGGATGCATAGACGCCCGAGGCGCGCGGCGAGTCGTTGGCCGTGAAGGTGCAGTTCTCGATGCTCCCGCCTTCCGCGTAGGCGGTCCAGATCGGGTCTGTTGTGTTGGCTTTCGGCGGGTTGTTGTAGGCGAAGAGGCTGTTGCGCACCGTGCCCGCGCACATGTAGAGTGCCGCGCCGAGGTTGTCTTGGTTCTGTGCTGTCGCGTTCTGGCAGTTGGAGATGACGCAGTGCGTGACCAGCGCGGCCGTGGCGCCGCTCTGGATGTAGATGCCGTCGCCCTCGTTGCCCCAGACCCACGTCCGGCAGGCGCGCACGATGCAGTTCGAGAGGGTGCCGCCCTGCGCTCCGATGAAAACCCCGCCGCCGTTCTTGGTGTAGATGGAGGTGTTGTTCGCGATGTTGCCGCCCTGCATTGCGACATTCTCGATGCGTGCCTCAGCGTGGTCGAGGAAGGCGATGCGGTGGTTAGACCCCTTCATCTTGAGGATGACGTCTTCCGGATTGCCGGTGGCGCCGCGGACAACGACACCCTCAGTTAGCTCAAGCTGCACGGGTATGTCGTAGGTGCCTTCGGCAATCTCGACGCTACTGCCGCTAATGGCGATGTCGAGGGCATCCGCGACGTTCCGCGCCGCATGCGCGGCATCGCCGTAGGGCGCGACGGGATCCGCCGACTGGGCGTCAACATAGAGGACACGCGGGCGTACCCGGATGGTGCCGATACCGTGGTCTTCGCGGACGGTATCGGTCGCGACATCCGTGACCTTCACGCTAACCGGAAAATCACCGCACGTCGTGAACGTGTGGCTGGTCGAGCCGGTGGTCGTCTCGTCGTAGACGCCGTCGCCGTCCCAGTCCCACTGGCAGGTGATGCCCGCCGCTCCCACGCCCCACGTGGTCACTTCAAAATCGACCGTCAAGGGCGCGAAGCCGGCCAGCGCCGAGGGTGCCGTCGAGACGTCGAAGAGACTCTGGTCGCGCTCATGGCAGCCGATATCAGGTGCGGTGCCGATGATGCGCGCGTTGCCTGCCAGATCCGCCGCTCCATCCATCCAGTCGAGTGGCACTCCCGCATCAACCGCCGCGGCAGCGGGACGGTAGTCGCCCGCTGCGACGTTGGCAAAGAGCCTTATGGCACCACTGCACCACTCGTTGATCGCACTTTCAGCCAGACAGTTCGTAAAGCAATTGGCATTGCCGATCCAGATGGCATCGTGTCCGCTGCGGTCGCTGCCCGTGTCGTTAGCGCCAATAAGGCAGTTTATGACGGTACCGCCATCGGCTCGGACTCCTGTACCGCTTTGGTAGAAGGTGCCGGTGACGGTACAGTTCGCGAGCGTGCCGCCCGTGATATGGACAGCACCGCCCTTGTTGCTGCACAACGCGGTTGTGCCGTTCTTCACGAAGAGGCAGTTGCGTACCGTGCCCGCGGCCATGTAGGCGGCGATGCCGCCGCCGTAGGCATTGTCGAAGCCATTGCCGGCGGTCGAGCAGCAGCAGTTGGAGACAATGCAGTCCGTGACGAGGGCGGTCGCTGCGTTCTTCTCGATGTAGAAGCCGCCGCCTTCGGTTCCCCACGCTTCGGGCGCGCTGTTGCGCATGACGCAGTTGGAGACCATGCCGCCCGCCTGGGTGATCAGGACGGTGCCGCCATGTCCGGCAGCGGGCTTGCCGTCCGTGAGGGTCAGGCCCGACAGCCTTGCGTCTGCATGGGCGAGTTTGAAGTGGCGGTACTTGCCGTTGCACTTGAGTATCACGTCGTCCGGATTGTCCGTCTCGCCGCGTACTGTGACACCGGTGGCAAGCGTTGTCTCCGAAGAAATCGTGTAGATGCCCGGCGTGAAGGTCACGATGCCGTCATCGCCGCACAAAGAGAGTGCCGCCGCGAGCGTTGCGACCGGGTCGGCCGAAGTGCCCGACGCCGTGTCATTGCCGTTCGTGGCCACGAAGATCTCGTTGCCGAAATGCGCCGTTACTGTTCTAGCCTGGTCAGCGGTGATGGTGATGGTGCGGCTTGTCCGCTGTGCCTCGTCTATATCACCCAGCCAGCAGAGGAAAAAGCCGTCGCCGTCGATGGCCGTGACCTCGATTGTCGCGCCTGCGTCCAACCAGCCGCCGTTGGTCGAGACGCTGCCGCCGGTGCCCGCCGTGACAGTTACAAGGTTCTCCACCTTCCAGTGCCAGGCGATCTCGGCCATGTTGTTGTGGCTGTAGGCGAAGCTCGTGTCGGCGCCA
>JAAYLN010000221.1 GCA_012521875.1 Lentisphaerota bacterium
AGCAGCGGCACGGCCTGGCGCATCATGTTGGCCCCCATCAGGGCGCGGTTGGCGTCGTCGTGCTCGAGGAAGGGGATCAGGCCGGCGGCGATCGAGACCACCTGCATCGGCGAGACGTCCATGAACTGGACGTTTTCGGGCTGCACCACGATAAACTCGGTGTGGTAGCGGGCGTGGATGAAATCCGTCGCGAAGCTGCCGTCCTCGTTCAGCGGCGAGTTGGCCTGCGCGATGACGTACTGCTCCTCGGCGTCGGCCGTCATGTAGACCACCTCGCTGGTGACCTTGCCGTCGACCACCTTGCGGTAGGGGCTCTCGATGAAGCCGAAACCGTTGATCTGCGCATAGAGGCCCAGCGAGGAGATCAGGCCGATGTTCGGGCCTTCGGGCGTCTCGATGGGGCAGATGCGCCCGTAGTGCGAGCTGTGCACGTCGCGCACCTCGAAGCCGGCGCGCTCGCGGCTGAGGCCGCCCGGGCCGAGGGCCGAGAGGCGGCGCTTGTGGGCCAGTCCGCTAAGCGGGTTGGTCTGATCCATGAACTGGCTCAACTGGCTGCGCCCGAAGAAGTCCTGCACCACGGCGGCGAGGGACTTGCTGTTGACCAGGCGCGCGGGCGAGAGCACACCGCTGGTGCCGGCATCGAAGGTGCTCATGCGCTCGCGGATCAGGCGCTCCGTGCGGCTCAGGCCGATGCGGCACTGGTTCTCCAGCAGCTCGCCGGCCGTGCGGATACGGCGGTTACCGAGGTGGTCGATGTCGTCGACAACATCGCGGCCCGACTTGATATCCAGCAGCATGCGGATCGACTCGATCACGTCGGCGCCGCTCTCGTGCAGCACGCGCAGATCGGCAGGCACCCTGTCCTGGAGCTTCAGCTTGAGGTTGATCTTGTGGCGTCCGACGAGCCCCAGGTCGTAGCGGCGCGGATCGAAGAAGAGCCGCTTGATGAGCTGCTTGGCGTTGGAGGCCGTGGCCGGGTCGCCCGGGCGCAGGCGGTGGTAGATGTCGTTGAGCGCCTCCTCCTCGGAGCGCGTGGGGTCGGCCACCAGCGTCTTGAGCAGCAGGCCCTCGTCCCAGGAGACGTCGACCACCTCTACCGTGCCGAGCCCGGCCTGCACCATCTGCTTGAGGAGCGCCTCCTCGACCTTGTCGTAGCGGCGTGCGAGCACCGCCTGCGAGTCGATGTCGATGATATCGTCCTTGAAGCGCAGAAACTCGAGCTGCTCGGCCGTGAAGGTGTCGCCGGTGTTGATGGTGGCGAAGCTGTAGTACTCGCGCAGGATCTGCTCGTCGGTGCCGAGACCCAGGGCGCGCAGGAAAGTGGTGGCGTGGAACTTGCGACGGCGGCGGCGGCGGTCCAGATAGACCCACATGATGTCGCTGGTGTCGAACTGGATCTCGATCCAGGAGCCGCGGTCGGGGATCAGGCGCACGGAATAGAGCACCTGGCCGTTGGCATGCAGGGCGGACTCGGTGCAGACGCCGGGCGAGCGGTGGAGCTGCGAGACGATCACACGCTCGGCCCCGTTCACCACGAAGGAACCGTCGGGCGTCATCAGGGGGATCTCGCCCATGAAGACCTCCTCCTCGCGCACCTCCTCGCCCTCCTTGAGGGTGAATGTGGCGTGGAAGGGGGCCGCGTGGGTTCCGCCGCTGGCCAGCGCCTCGACGGCGCTGAGCTTCGGCTCGCCCAGGGTGTACTTGACGAAGTCAAGCAGGTACTTCCCCTGCTCGAAGCTCTCGATCGGAAAGACCTCGCGGAAGATGGCCTGCAGCCCCTTGGAGTTGTCGCGCTTGGTAGGCGCCACGTCGGCCTGGAGGAAATCCCTGTACGACTGTGTCTGGATCTCGATCAGGTTGGGGGGCTGGATAACCGGCTTGAGCTTGCCGAATACGTGTCTCTCTTCCATCGGTTACCTCGAGGGGTGCGGGGGGGGTGTGACGCTAAAGCAGGGAAGCGGCCACCCACGCGTCGGTTGGGTGGCCGCTCGAACAAGGTGTGCGCAGGCGCGCGGTCTACTTGATTTCGACCTTGGCGCCGGCCTTCTCCACCTGTTCCTTGATCTTCTCGGCCTCGTCCTTGGCGACGCCCGACTTGATCGCCTTGGGAGCGCTGTCGACCAGATCCTTGGCCTCCTTGAGACCCAGGCCGGTAATCGCGCGCACTTCCTTGATGACTGCGATCTTGTTAGGGCCGACTTCGGCCAGAACCGCGTCGAACTCGGTCTGTTCCTCGACCGGTGCGGCTGCGGCGGCGGCCGGGGCGGCAGCCACGGCTACCGGGGCGGCAGCCGTCACGCCCAGGGCCTCTTCCAGGGCCTTGACCAGCTTCGAGAGCTCGAGCACCGTCAGGGTTCCCACCCAGTCGATGAATTCGGCCATCTTGCCAGTGACTTCAACCTTCGCTTCGTCGTTCATTCTTCGTTCCTCTTGTCTTTCTTCAGATCAAACAAACCTGCCGGGCCGGTCAGGCGGCCTGGCTCTTCTTCTCCTCGACTGCCTTCAGGACGTACAGCAAGGAGAGCAGCTTCTGGTTGAACACGCCAACCAGTTGCGTAAGCGGCGCCGCCACGGTACCCACCACCATGCTCAGCATAACCTCGCGTGATGGCAGCGTGGAGAGTGCGTCTACGTCCGCCGCCTGCAATACCTTGCCGTCGAGGCAACCGCCCTTGACAGCAGCCTTCTTCGTCGTCTTGATGAAGTCGACCAGCGCCTTGGCCAGCTCGGAGGGATCCCCCTTGCCGGTCACGATTGCCGTCGGCCCCGTCAGGAACGCCGAAAGATCTTCCCAGCCGAGCTCCGTGGCGGCCCTGCCAACCATGCTGTTCTTGGCCACCATCGCCCGGCCGCCCGCCGGGCGGATCGCCTGGCGCAGCGTGTACATCTCAGTCACCGTCAAGCCGCCGTAGTTCAGCAGGAACGTGCTATCGGCGTCCTGCAGGCGCTCGGTGATCTCGCGCATCATCTCAATCTTCTCGGGTCTCATGCCTGGCTCCCGTTACTCTTTGGTAGGCAGCACCACAGGGATGCCGACGCCCATGGTCGTACTAATGGTGCAACTGCGGATAAAGGTTCCCTTGGCACCGGCGGGACGCTCGTGGTTGAGCGCCTCGATGATCGCCAGGATGTTCTCCAGCAGCTTCTGCGCCTCGAAACTACGCTTGCCGCAACACACGCTGACGTTGCCTGTGCGGTCCATGCGGAACTCGACGCGGCCGCCCTTGGCAGCCGTGACCGCCGGGCCGACATCGTCCGTCACCGTGCCGGTCTTGGGGTTCGGCATCAGTCCGCGCGGGCCCAGCACGCGGCCGAGCTTGCGGACTTCCTTCATCGCGTCCGTGGTGGCGATGGCGACATCAAACTCCGTCCAGCCGCCCCTGACCTTCTCGATCAGCTCGTCGTAGCCCGCCTCGTCGGCACCCGCCTCGCGGGCGGCATCCGCCTGGGCTCCGGCCGCGAAGACGATCACGCGCACCGTGCGGCCCGTGCCGTGCGGCAGGCTGACCGTGCCGCGGACTGTCTGGTCGGACTTTTTATAATCGACACCGAGTCGCATGGCGATCTCGACGGTCTCGTCGAACTTCGCGCCCGGGTGCTCCTTGACGAAGGCAATCGCCTCCTCCAGGCTGACCGGGGTCTTGGGCGCCAGTTTCAGGGTGTCGCGGTACTTCTTGCCGTGCTTAGCCATTTCCTGTCACTCCCGCCTTACTCGATATCAATGCCCATGCTGCGGGCGGTACCCTCGACGATCCGCATCGCGGCCTCCTCGTCGACAGCATTGAGATCCGCCTGCTTGGTCTTGGCGATCTCGCGGACCTGGTCGCGGGTCACCTTGCCGACCTTGTCGCGGTTCGGCACGCCGGAACCCTTGGCCAGACCGGCGGCGCGCTTCAGCAGAACAGCGGCGGGCGGGCTCTTCAGGATGAAGGAGAAGCTGCGGTCCGCATAGACCGTGATCACCACGGGGATGATCAGACCGGCCCTGTCGGCCGTCTTGGCGTTGAACTCCTTGCAGAACTGCATGATGTTCACGCCCTGCGCACCCAGCGCGGGACCAATCGGCGGCGCCGGATTGGCGGCGCCCGCAGGTACCTGCAAGCGGATGATGCCTGTTACTTTCTTTGCCATGTCTTCCTCGTCGTTTGCGACTCTCCCGGGTCCCAACCGGTGCCAGCGAGCCAGCCGTTTGTCAGCCGGGAACCTATGCCACCGGCGGAGTTTGCTCGAGGGCCTTCTCCACCTGCCAGTATTCCAGCTCGACCGGAACCTCCTTGCCGAAGATCATAACGTTGACCTTCAGGCGGCCCCGGTCAGGATCGACTTCCGTAATACCACCCTGGGAACCCTTGAAGGCCCCCTCCAGAATCGTGACCAGCTCGCCCGGCTCGAAGGAGACCTTCGGGCGGACCTTGTCCTTCTTCGCCTCGACCTGGTCGAAAATGTCATCCATCTCGCTCTGCGTCAGCGGCACGGGCTTCTCGCCGCCCAGGAAACCGATGACGCCCGGGGTGTCGCGGATAAAGCGCCAGCTCGCCGGGATCAGCTTCTTCTCGTCATCATAGAGCGCGATGTTGATCAGCACGTAGCCCGGAAAGAACTTCCGCACCACGGTGGTCTTCTTGTTGTGCTTCGTCTCCGAAACCTTCTCGGTGGGGATGACGACGTCACCGATGTACGCATCAAGCTCCTGCAGCCTGGCCTGCGACTCGATGAAGCGCTTGGCCTTCTGCTCCTGCCCGGTCAAAGTATGTAATACAAACCACTGCTTGGTCATCGGCATTCCCCGTCGACGCCGCCCCGGTACTACCGGAAGCGGCCCCGCCTCAGGCGTGAATCAGGCGCAGCAGGAACTGGATCACCTTGTCGCAGATCAGCACCGAGAAGGCCAGCAGCACGATAAAGACCATAACCACAGCCGTCGACTGCACCAGCTCCTGCCGGTCGGGCCAGGTCGTGCGCCGGAACTCCGCGTTAACCTCGCGGACGAAACCCTGCACCTGCTTGCCGATCTTCCGTAACTTGTCGTTCATCGCTGTCTGGCTCCGTATCCCGTATCGCCCCCGCCTTCCGCCGCTTCGCCACGCCGCCGTGAAGCGCGTAGTGGCAGGCCAGGAGGGAATCGAACCCCCAACCCGCGGTTTTGGAGACCGCTACTCTGCCAATTGAGCTACTGGCCTGTAAAGCGAAAGCCAACCGGTTCTACTTGACTTCCTTGTGCACCGTGCGCTTGCGCTCCGCCGGACAAAACTTGAGCATCTCCAGGCGGTTGGTCATGGTGCGCTTGTTGCGCGTCGTCGTGTAGTTGCGACGCTTGCATTCGCTGCAAGCAAGGATAGCGAGTTCCCGAGGCATATCGAAAGATCCTTAATGAAGAGGAAG
>JAAYLN010000222.1 GCA_012521875.1 Lentisphaerota bacterium
GACGCCACGGGAGAGCTCGCGGTAGAGCGCCCGGAAAACCACATCTCGTATGACGTCACGATGCACCCCACGGCGGGCATGATCGGCCGTCTCAACCTCCGCGCCAAGATCGGGGAGAACCTCGCGGGCGGCTTCAACCTGCCCTCTGAGGCGGAGTGGGAGTACGCCTGCCGCGCGGGAACCGAGACCAAGTACAACTGGGACAGCGACACCACTGAGGCGCTTGACGACTACGCCTGGACTAGCGGCAACGCCAACAGAATGACCCATCCCGTCGGCCGCAAGCTGCCCAACAACTGGGGCTTCTACGACATGCACGGCAACGTCTCGGAGTGGTGCCGCGACTGGGCCTACGTCTATCCGTTATACTCGCCTACCCACGTTTCGACCAACCCCGTCGGTAGCGTATGGACGCGTATGAAGGTACTGCGCGGCGGCTCGTATCACCCGAATTTTGGCGCGTTGACCAGCGGCGGGCGCCAGTGTACCCATACCGTCCCGAATCAGACGGGCGGCGGCTACACTCCATTGTATTCCACGCAGTTCGGCTTCCGCCTCTTCAAGGAGATGGCGGCGGGCGACGGCCTGGGCGCCGATCCCGTGGTGCAGGGCACGGCAACGCTTGCGAACCTCAAGGTCGATTTCAACCCCGCCGCGATCCGCGTGCCCGCAACCATCGCCGACTTGCTCCCCATCGCCTGGAACGACGATGCCCTCTGGGGGCGGGGCGGTTCCGGCAACGGAGCGGAGGTGACGGTCACGGCGGCCTCCAGCGACACGCCCGAGGACGTGGCGACCTGGATAGACGCCGAGACCGCGACGCTTGTCTCGTCAACAGGCGAGGGCGTCACGAACTGGGTGCCCACCGCGGCGATGCTCTACCGTCTGGATCTCAGGCAAGGCGGCCAGTCCGTGGCTTCGGGCTACTTCAACTTGAAGGATTGCCCCGAGCTGGAAAGCACGATCAGGATCGACAGCTTCACGGCCAGCCTCTCCCAGAGCGAGTTCCCGTGCAACGGCTATCCGCACGAGCCGACGGTCACGGTCGTGGATGGCGACAACAACGAGCTCGAGCCAGGCACCGACTATGTCGTCATCTATTCACAGAACATCAACGCGGGCACGGCCACCGTGACGATCTCCGGCGCAGGCCAATACGAAGGTGTCATCACCAAGACCTTCACCATCGTCAGAGTTCCACCGGCCGGCAAGGCGAACGGAACTTTTGACGGTACCGCCAGAGTTGATACACGCCCACCCGACGAGGAGCCCATCAGGGTCACCACCTGGCGCGAGCTTCTGCCGCTTGCATGGAACGATACGGCAAGGTGGACGCGCGGCGGCAACACCAATGAGCTGAATGCCGTCAAGGTGACATGCCTCGCCATCGATGCGGCCGGCGAGACGCTTCCGGACGCCGAGCCCGTGACACTCGTTGACTTTGCCAATGGCGAGGGACTCTCGGAATGGGTGCGCATGAGAGGCGGCAGCTACCGTGTTGTCAGCGAGCTCTACAGCCGCAGCAACCCCTCCGCGAGCTGGGTGCCCGGCGGCACCAACGCCACCCGCGTCATCAATATCGTCCCGCAGCCCGGCTTCAAGTTCATCCTGCACTAGCTAACCGCAAGAACCAACCATGAGCATCAAGAACGTCATTGTTTCCCTGGGCGCCGCGGCGGCCGCCTCCGCCGCCTTCACCACCAGCGCCTCCGCGGCCGAGTACCTCTTCAAGGACGGCAAGAGCGACTGGAAGATCGTGCTTCCCACCATGCCGCAACGCGTCGAGGCCTACGCCGCCGGCGAGCTGCAGTCCACGCTCAAGGCGATTTCGGGCGCGGAACTGCCGATCGTCCTCACCGACACCCTGCCAGAGCGCCGCGCCATCATCCTCGGCAGCATCGACTCGCCCTTAGAGGCGGTGCGCAAGGTGGCACGGCAGATGGGGTGCGTGAAGTCGAAGGACGATCTGGTGGGGATGCGCACGCATAACGGCAACCTCTATCTCGTGGCGAACAGCCCGCGCGCGGTGCTCTACCCCGTCTATCACTTTCTCAAGGCCGAGCTTGGCGCGCGCTGGTTCTGGCCCGGCGAGGACGGCACCTACCTGCCTAAGCTCGACGCCTACGAGCTTGGGGAACTCGACTGGCGCCACCATCCGTCGTTCACCTTCCGCGAGCTTTCGCAGTGCAGCCATCACGGGCACTTGCCAACCGAACACTGGATGGCCAAGCAGGGCCTGAACATGGGCTCGCAAAACTCCCTGACCTCCTTCCTCTACATCCGCCGCGCCGGCACGCATACGATCGGCATCAACAAGGAGCACTTCCAGGAACATCCCGACTGGTTCGCCATGGTTGACGGCAAGCGCCGCGAGGATGGCGTCTCGGGATGCTGGTCCAATCCCGGCTTCACCCAGGCCATGGTCAACCGCCTCATCTCCATCTCGAAGGATGCCGAGATCCTCAACGCCTTCCCCTACGATGTCTGCCAGCGTTGCGAGTGCCCGGATTGCACCAGACTCGAGGATCCCTCCTCGCGCTGGTACGAGTACTACAACAAGCTGCTCACCGAGGTCAGGAAGGTCTTTCCCAACCTCCGTGCCGCGGGCATCGCCTACCAGGAGTACGGGAACGTGCCCGAACTGCCGGTCAAGGGGCTCGAATACATCGAGTACTGCCAGTACGACCGCTGCTATATCCACAAGCTTGACGACCCCAACTGCCCCGTCAACCAGAAGAGCATGCGGGTGCTGAACGCCTGGCGCGAGAAGGCCACGATGGGGGTTTACGGCTACCACTTCGACATCTTCAACAACGTGCGCATGACGCCCTTCTGGAACATGCTTGCCGACGAGGCGCGCACCTATGCCAGACTCGGACTCGTGCGCATGAAGACCGAGATGCCGATCAGGCGTCCGAAGGATGCAAGACGCGAGGAGATGATGCATATCAGCCAGCGGCTCTGCTACTACATTTACGCGGCGCTGACCTGGGATGCCAATACCGACGTGGACGCGTTGATTGACGACTGGTGCCGCTACCTCTTCGGCGCCGGCGCCGCGCCCATGAACGAGTACCTGAAGCGCTTCGCCGCCGACTGGGATCGCATGAAGAGCCATATCTCCTACTTCGGCAGCAAGCCGGAGGGGCTGGCGGGCGACCTGATGTCGCAGGAGCTGGTGGACTTCGCGCACGGGCGCTTCGCCGCCGCCGAGGCCGCCGTCAGGGCGCAGCCCGAGACCGGGGCCACGCGCCGCCAGCTCGCCGAGATTGCGACCGAGCGCGCCCTCTTCGCCCAATGGGAGGAGAGCTGGGCCGAGGCCCGCAAGCACGATGTCTCCTACAAGGTGCCGAAGTTCCCCGCGGGCACCAGTTTCGACAAGGTTCCCCAGATCAAGGTCACCGGGGCGAAGGGCACCTTCCAGCCCACCGAGATGCGGCTCTATGCCACCGACGAGGCGCTGCACATCCAGGTCGTCGCGTTCGAGAAGGAGATGGACAAGATACGCCGCGGCGCGACGGGTCGCGACGTGCCGTTCTGGAACTCCGACAACATCGAGATCTTCCTTGGCGTCGGCGATGGTCTATACAAGCAGCTCGGCGTCAACTTCGCCGGCGGCACCTACGAAGCAAACGGGCAGGACTCGTCATGGAATGTCGAATGGACGGCGACCACAAAGGCCGGTGACGACCGCTGGACGGCCGAAATCACGCTGCCCTTCAAATCCTTTGGCGGCGCGAAGCCCGCTCCGGGCGCCTACTGGCGGCTCTCGGTCATCCGCAACACGGGCAGGCAGGAAGCCTGCGGCTTCCCGGCGGCGATCTACCGCGATCTCAGCCTGATGGCGAAGATCTACTTTGAATAACGCGCGCGTCATGACGTACGGACGGGTCGTCTTGAAGGACGGCACGTTCCTGACCGGGACGCTCGTCATGACGGACGGCACGCGTCTCACCGAGAAGGACGTGCGCACGGTAAAGTCCGTGACGCTGACCGAGTAAAGGACGACATTTGTAAGGAAAGAACATGAAAATGATGAAACTGATGACGATTGGACTGGTCTCGGCCGCTTCGGCGGCGCTACTGACCGGCAGTGATTCGGAACCCCTCGCTCTCGTGCAGGACGGCAAGCTCGCCGCGCGGCTTGAGTGCGGCAATACGCCGGCCGAGCTCCTGGCCTCGAACGAGTACTACCGCATCGTCAAGGCGGTGACGGGCTGCGAAGTCGACGCCGCGGCGCAGGCCGCCGCGCCCAACCGCATCGTCATCAAGATCACGGGCGATCCCGAGGCGAACGACGAGATCCGCATCGTGCGCGACAAGACGACGATCGGTCTGGTCGGCAACAACGCGCGTTGCGCGGCCGGCGCGATGTACCGTCTGCTCGAGGAAGTCGGCTGCCGCTGGTACTGGGCCGACAAGGACGGCGAGTACCTGCCGTCCGAGCGGAAGAACCTGTCCGTCGGCACGCTCGACATCCACGAGCGCGCGGCGTTCAAGTACTTCCAGCTCTCGACGCATCCCGTGCAGGAGAAATACCGCTTTCTGGCCCACAACCGCGCAAACATGCTGATGGGGCGCACACGCGGGTTCTGGGACTGGGGCTGCTCGGGACACTGGGGCGGCCACTCCTTTGGCGCGTTCGTGCCGGACGGGAAGGGCTACCGCAACTACGAGGACCTCTTCAAGGACGAGCCCGAGTGCTTCGCGCTCTGGAAGGGCAAGCGCGTTAAGGACCAGCACTGCTATTCGAATCCGCGCACGCGCGAGATCTTCCTCAAGTTCATGGACGACTTCTGGAACAAGCACGAGAAGGAAGACCTCGTCATGAACCTCTCGGCGCTCGACACGCCCGTCTACTGCACGTGCGAGAACTGCAAGAAGTACGGCGACTCCTCGACGCTCTATTTCTCGTTCCTCAACTTCCTCATCACCGAGACCGAGAAGAAGCATCCCGGCCACCTCTACGACTCCTACGCCTACTCGTTCTACCTGTCGCCGCCGCAGTGCAAGGTGCATCCGAACCTGATGGTCACGTACTGCCAGTACAACCGCTGCTACAAGCACGCGCTCGGCGACACGAACTGCACGATGAACGTCCGTTCGCTCAAGGCCGTCAAGGATTGGTGGACGAAGCTCGACCACATGCCGGACATCTACGGCTACCACTATGACGCGTTCGACTGGCCGAAGGCGCTGCTGCTGCCGATCTGGGACGTGTTTCAGGACGAGATCCAGTGGTGCCGGAAGGGCGGCATCCGCTTCTACAAGACCGAGTTCTACGGCAGCGACTGCACGAAGGCGAAGGTCCAGCGCTTCAGCTCGTATGCGCTTTTGAAGCTCTTCTGGAATCCCGATCTCGACATGGACGCGCTCATGACCGAATACACGGACCGCGTGTTCGGCAAGGCGGGTCCCGAGATGAAGGCCTACTGGAAGCTCCTCGCGAAGTCGTGGTCGAAGGACATGTGCATCGGCGGCTACGGCAACAAGCCGGGCCCGTTCTCGTCCGCCCTGATGACGAAGGACGTGAAGGCCGAGGCGAACCGCCTCTTCGCGGCGGCGCGCGAGAAGGTCGCCGAGGGCACACGCGAACGCACGGAAGTCGAGGCCGAGTTCGGCTACTTCACCGACTGGGCGGACATCACCCGCTCGCGCGATGAGTGGACGGCGATCGCCGACAATTCCGATCCGAAGCGCGTCGCGGCGCTGAAGGCGGCCGAGCCGGCGGAAGTCCTTTATCCGCAGCCCGGCAAGAAGAACCGACCGACTGCGATCAGCTGGGAGCCGGAGGTGATCAAGGACAAGGACGGCAAGTTCGCGGGCTACAAGAACACGTCCGACGGTCTCCTGTACGGCAACCATCCGGGTGTCTTCGCGGATGAGTTCTGGCTGCCGTGTCAGTGGGTCAACTACCAGCTCGACTTCGACTTCCAGTATCCGACGAACCGCAACAAGCCCGGCTACCGCATGGGCACGGTCATGCGCTGGCACGGCGAGCGTTTTGCGGGCCATCCCTTCGGCAGCATCAATTTCAGCATCAACAAGGACGGGTCCTGGAGCACGTGGATCTACGAGCGCTTTGACCAGAAGAGGGGGCCGATCGAAACGAAGCTCGGCCGCGGCAAGATTGCGCCGCTGGACAACGGCTGGCATCATTTCTCGGGACGCGTGGTCGACTCGGCCTATATCGTGAAGATCGACGGCGTCACGCTGTACGAGGCCGACAACGTTGCACCGGTCGGCCGCGGCATGATCAACGTCTGCACCGGCACGCATCCGCCGTGTCCGCTCAACATCACGAACCTGACCGTGCGCGCGATCCATGCTCCGGGCGATCCGTTCGAGACGGAGAATCGCAAGGGCAAGGCCCGCGTCGACGGCTCCGGCCGCACGATCTACGAGTAAAGGACTGAAAGGTTCGGTTCCGTGTCCGAGAATCAGCTGAAAGTATGCGGCGTCTGTCGCGTGCAAGTCGGTTATGCAATGAATCAACGAGACTCGAAAAACAAAGAGAAAAGGCGGCGAATGAGAAGAAAAACAAAAGTGGCGGCGGCGGTGTTCGGCGTGTGCGCGGCGGGGCTGTCCGCCACGGCGCAGTTCGTGTGCCGTCCGAGGTGACGGGGACAGGCACGTAGCGGTGGCACGTAGCGGCTGGCTAGGCCAGATCGTGCCGAAACGAGGAAGTGAACTTGACAATCATCGCCCGCGTTCGTCTGCTGATACCTACGGATCGTGGGCGA
>JAAYLN010000223.1 GCA_012521875.1 Lentisphaerota bacterium
CTTCATTCGGCTTTCCATTCCTCTTCCATAGTGCCAACACTCGGTACGAGTGGATGGCTAGTCCTTACCCGGCGGGGACTTGCACCCCGCAAGAAGCGCCGAGCTTCGCTTGGCGCACTACCGACAAAGCTCGCGACAAAGTTGATGACAGCCCTGAAAGGGCGAGACATACTAGCCCAGGGCAACGCCCTGGGTAATGAGCCAAGAAACTGGACTAGCCCTGAAGGGGCGTGACATAGTTCATGGAATAGGGGTTGTCTACCGGACGATAGAACGGGCTTTCAGCCCTTGTTATTTCTTGCGTCTCGGTTTTCCTAGGGCTTCACCCTAGGCTGGGATAGGGCGCGCCCTTGGCGCTCTTTCGCTCCATCGCTCCATCTCGGCGGCTAGCCGGGACGGCGTCGCCCCACCTGCGCTTGCGCGTTTCCGCGGAAGCTTCCCATGAACTCGACGACAGTCGACGACAAGCGACGACAAGCGACGACAGCGGACTAGTCGAGAAAGAGGAAGCGCGAAGCACAACCAATCACATACCGCACACGGCGGTGTCGCCGCGTCTGTTATCGCGCCTTTTACACTCTTCGATCATACGACTGAGTCGTATGATCAACGTGGGCGGAATAGCGGCAGGTATAGGCGACTGGGCGGCATATGGCCGGCGGCGGCTAGCCCCCTGCCCCACCCGCCGTCTCCTGCTCGACCCAGCCGTGGGCGAGGGTGTGGCGCAGTTCCTCGAGATACGGGAAGCCGGGATGCCGCGCGATGTAGTTTTCGATCCGTGCGCGCTGAGCCTCGTCCAGCGGCTTGTGCGGGAGATGCGCCACGCCGCCGCGCGGCAGCAGCCCCGTAACCGGAATGCTCCGCCCGATCTGCTCGGCAATGCGGTATCCGTCGAGATCGCTGTCGCCGGCATGTTCGGCCGTGGCACCGGCCGCGGCGAAATGCCGCAGCAGTCCGCGCACGGCACCATTGGGATAGCCTTCGGTATAGACCGCGGGCACTCCCGCGCGCACCCAGTCGAGAAAGGGCGCGGCGTTCTCGCTGGTGACGAGCCGCAGGGGGGCGTCGAGCGTGATGCGCCCGATGCGCTGGATGGTCTCCCACGGCAGCACCGCCACCTGACCCGCCGCGAAGAGGGCGCGCGGAAAGTCGAAGGCGCCCGCCGCCCCCATGTGGAAGGTGAAGGGCGCGAAGACGATGGCGTGCGAGGTGTAGGGATTGTCGATCACACCGCAGTGGGCAAGCAACTCGGCGGAGGACAGGTCGGGCTGATCAAAGACCACCTGCAGCATCCGTTCAAGCTGGCCGCGCAAAGCGCCGCCGCGCAGCGCCTTGCTGTCGTTGAAGCAGTCGGAACCAAGCTGCGACAGCGTGATGCCCGGTGCGTCGCGCAGGCGCAGACAGGCGTCGAACAGCTTGAGCGCGTCGTCTTCCCGGTCGCGGTCGGTACCGATGAACGCGCGCAGCACACCGGACTCTTCAAGAGCGTCAACCAGGGCACGCTCGCCGGGATGGAGCAGGCGCAGACGCTTGGCCGCGTCGCGGGCCAGCGCAGCGGCCTGCGCGGCATTGTCGGGCCGCGGCATGTAGCCGATGGCATCCACGAAGGGCTGCCACAGGCCGGCCGCGCGCAAGGGTTCGGCGAGGCGCAGGATGTATTTGCCTTTTTCGATACGGCAACGCCCCGAAAGCAGACGGTTGAGGCGCTCGAAAAGGTCGCTGCTCCCGGCGTCCTCCCCCAGGACAATACGCGGCGGCAGTTGTTCGGCAGTGGCCGCATGACGCACGATCCTCTTGAGGTAAGGCACGAGATCCGGCTGCTGCGCGAGCCGGGCTTTCAGGTCGTCCGAGTTCACGGTGTCGGGCCCGGCGCGGGAGTTGTATGATGGCTGACGGCCTTCCCGGCAAAGTCGAGCGGGCCCTCATCTGCCGCCGCCGGTTCTAGCATGTCGAGCTGCCGCTGGGTGTTGTCCCAGTGGACAGGATAGAGGTGGACGTTGAAGCGCTCGTCCTTGACGACCAGCACCGAGGTGGAGTGCGGCACCTCCTTCTTCACGCCGTCCTGATCGGGCGAGGCCACAAAGATCTGCAAGCCCAGATCGGTGGCAAAGGCGATGATCTGGTCGCGCCGGTTGGCATCTATGCCGTAGAAGGCCTCGTCGAAGATCAGCACCGGCAGGCGTATGCGGTCGCGGTCGTAGAGGAAATTGGCGATCATCAGGATCAGCAGGTAGTTGGGCACGGCCTGCTCGCCGCCCGACCCCAGGCTCTTGGTGCGCCGGTCGATGACCCGGTCCTCGGTGGAGGCGGTGCTGATCTTGAGCTCGTAGCGGAACCAGTTGCGGTAGTCGAGCACGCGCGGGATTTCACCGACCTCGGTGTTGAGGATCACGTCGAGGTGCTGATCTATGAATGCCTTGAGATCACTCTCCGTCTCGCCGCTCGCGAGGGCGTGGTAGCGCCGGACGGTATCTATGATCGCGACGAAGCCCTCGACAGGCGTGATCGAGAAGGCGTAGCGGTTGTTGCCGAAGCGGCGGTCGCGCAGCAGCTTGCCAATGCGGCGCGTCATATCCTCCAGTTGCATGACGCTGAACTGCATGGCGGTGACAAGCTCGTCCATGATGATCTGCTTGAAGAGGCGGCGCGTCTCCTCGGTGATGATCGACTCCTGGTCGGCGAGCTGGCGCTGCGACTCCTCGGTCACGTCGGCGAGTCCCGCACCGCGGCGGTCGGTGAGTGTGTTGGCCTCCTTGTCGAAGACAAAGCCGAAGGCCAGGTTGTCGTTCTGCCGCAAGGCGTGCTCGAGATCGGTTTCGAGGCGCACGCACTCGATGCGGGCGTTCTGCG
Organism: Lentisphaerota bacterium; assembly: GCA_012521875.1. Taxonomy (GTDB): domain Bacteria; phylum Verrucomicrobiota; class Kiritimatiellia; order RFP12; family JAAYLN01; genus JAAYLN01. The sequence goes on from JAAYLN010000223.1 coordinate 2,851, forward strand.
CCAGCTCGTCCAGCGCCTCCCGGTTGCCAGCGCGGTCGCCGCAACGCGAGGCGACAAATTCATCGATGGGGATATCAGGCGTTACGAGCGCCAGCAGGTCGCGCCCGGCACGCTCGCGGGCGTCGATCTCCCGGGTCAGCTCGGCAGTGTACCCCACGATGCGTCCCTTGATCTGCTCGATGCGTTGCCCGACGGCACCGGATTCACGCACGCTGGCGTCGATCTCCTTGCGCAGCGCGGCCTGCCTGCGCTCGGCCGCCTTGATGCGTTCCTCGAGTCCCTCAAGCCCCTCGGCCTTCAGTCGCAGGACGAGATCCTCGTGGCGCTCGGCGGCCAGCACGGCCTCCTCCTCGCAGAGTCCCAGCGCGCGCATGGCGCTGTCGTGCTCCGTACGGCGACTGGTCTGCAAGTGCCGGGCCGCATGAACATCGTTGGCCAGTTTCTGAAGCGTGCCGGGAAGCGTCTGCAGCAGGGACTTGAAGGCGGCGACCTTCTGCCGAGCCGTATCGAGTGTGCCCTGTTCCTGCGTAATCTCGCGGCGCTGGCGCGTCAGTTCCGCGAGGTTCTTCTCGAGCTCGCGGATTTCGCGCCGCAGGGCGTCGCGGCGGGCCTCGAGGCCGATCAGCCGCGGCATGCGCTGGAGCACGGGGTGTTCGCGGTTGCGGAAATGGAGAATCGTCTGTTCGAGGAAGCTGCCGGCGCGCGGCCCGGCCTTGGCGACGAGCTGCTGGCGGAGCACGAGGATGGCGTCGGGATCGGAGGCCGCGATGTCGAAATAGCGTCCGATCCAGTCGCAGCGCGTGTCGTCGTCCTCGTCCGGTACTGCGAGCGCGTGCTCGGGATAGTCGCGGAAGAGGATGCGCCGCAGGTTGTCGGCATTCTCGGGCCCGACGAGCCAGGTGGCGAGTACCGCGTCGCCGATGATCTGCTCGAGCATGGCGACCTCGCGCGACCGCAGGCCGGAGGCGGGCACGAGTCCCTCATAGAGCGGGCGAGCATCGACCAGCGCCTCCCGGATGGCGCGGCGTGCCTCGGCAAAGCGGGGCACGTCTGGCTCGGCCTCCCCGAGGCGGCGCTTGGACTCGATCTGTTCCGTGATGTCGGAAATCCCGGCATCGAGGGCCTCGGCACAGCGCGCGGCGGCCTCGCTCTGGCGCACGAGATCCTGCACATGTTCGTCGACCTCCTCAAAGAGGGCGCCGGTCGGCAGGTCGGCGATTTCCCGCTCGGGCGCTTCGGCGCGGCTGGCGTCGTCAAGAAAACCGGCCAGCTCCGACGTGGTAAACGGCAGGTCGCGCCCCAGCCGCAGCAGGTCGGCGGCCGCGGTACCAAGCTGCTTAGTCAACAGCGCCGTACTGCGCCCGGCGGCCGCATCGGCCTCGGTCAGCGCGCGGTGCGCCTGCTGCAGCGCGGTTCTGGCGCGGTTGTGTTCCGACTTGGCCTTCTCGCAGGCGAGGCGCGCCTCCTTCTCCCGCGACACGAGTCCCTGGGCATCCTGCTGACGCAGTTCAGCGAGGCGCAACTGGGCGCGCTCGTCGTCGTGGCGCAGCTTTTCGAGCTGAAGATCAAGATCGGCGCGGCGCTGCTCCTCGGCCTCGCGAAACTCCGTTTCGCGGGCGATCTCGGCATTCAGACCGGCCGCGGCGAGGCGGCTCGTCTGCCAGCGGGCGCAGGCGGCATCAACCCGGCGCTCCTGGATGGCCTGGCGCCGGTCGGCGATCTCGCGCACGAAGCCCGCCCTGTCGCGCAGAGCATTGAGATTCTGGCGGCTCTCCTCGATCGACTTGAGATTGCGGATGAGCGACTCGAAGACCTCGCGCTGGGGCTCCTGCAGCAGGGTGCGGAAGAGCTTGTCGTAGTCGCCGGCCTTGGCGGCGATCTCGCGGTAGGCCTTGCCGGTGGCCAGGAGCTGGCAGGCGGCGTCGTAGGTGTCGCGGTTGCCGAAGAAACGGTCGGCAATGGCGTCGGTGTAGGCGCCGATGCGCCCGAAGTAGCCTGTGCCGCCCAGAGCCTCGCGCAGCTCGTGGCGGGTGGCGGGACGCATGCGGCCATCCTGCCCGTGCAGCAGGGGCAGCTCGTCGACCGGACCGTCGCGTATCACGCCCCAGCTTTCATAGGCCTCGTCGAAGCTGCGGACGCTGACGCCCACGGCGATGCTGATGACGCGGTCCTTGCGGGTGGCGATCTCCAGCGCGGCGTAGGTGATGCCGCCCTCGGCGTTGAGCGGGCCGTTGGTCTCGATATTGTAGCGCATGACGATGCCCTGGACATTGCGTCCGGCATCGGCCTTGGCGCCGACTACGCGGGCGGCAGCGTTGAACTCCATGGCACGCCCGCCGGTCAGCGCGAAGTGGATGGCATCGAGCACGGTGGTCTTGCCCGACCCGTTGTCGCCGAGCAGGAACAAGTGCCCGCCGTCGCGGATTTCGAGGGTGGTGGTGCCAAGATTATGAAAATTGACCAGCCGGAGGCGGGTGATGCGGTATTTGATTTCGCTCATGGAGTCTCCTCCCCGTCTGCGGAGGGCTGGTCGCCGGCCTCGCTCTCCGCCCCGGCGCCGACCGGACGGGAAACAGCGGTGGCGCTGTAGTGCCAGAGCGCCGGCAGGCATTCGTAGATGACTTCGTCGGAAGTGACATTCTCATCGGCGGGCGGCCTGATCCTGAGCAGGAAGCGGTAGCGCTCGAGGGTCGGCATCACACCGCGCAGAATGCGCCTGACCTCCTCGTCGCCGTAACTATCGGCAGCATCCGGGAAGAGCTCCCGGAAGCGGTCGCGCTGGAACTCGAACAGCTCGCCGAAACGGAAGCGGTAGTTGTCGGGGTCGTCGACACTCACCGACTCGGCCTCGGTACGGGACTCGAAGAACTCCAGCAGCAGCATGAAGGCGATGCAGTCGTCCCGCCGGGTAAAGTTGAAGCAATCGCGGTTGGAGGGCGTGATGCGGTCGTTATACCAGCGGGGCTTGTAGATCCGCGCGCACTTGGCGTCGGTGACGAGCGTCCAGCCGAAATGGCTTTCGAAGAAGGCCGCGAACTCGCGCTTGTAGCGGAGCAGGAAGAGGAAGAGATCCTCGTCGTCGCTCTTGTAGAAATAGGGCGCCTCGAGCAGGACGTTGAGCACGGCCTGCACCTTCGGCGCGGCGGATGGTGACTTGAGAAGTTCGTCGAGCTTTTTCATCGGAAACCGGCTGGGTGGATCGCGAGATCGTGGAAATCGAGTGTGGCGTGTTCGGTGGCGACAACCGCAGTCTCGGCCAGAGGCTCGGCGGAGAGGCCGATGCGGGCCAGACGGCGCCCGTGGCCGAGCAGACCGCTGCGCATGACCTCCATGATACGGGTAAAATCATCGAACTCGCCGACGGCGGCCGCCGAGAGGCGCGCGGAGTGTTCGCCCTCCGGTGCCACGCCATGGCGGCGCATCCAGTCGGCCAGTTGTTCGAGACGGCGCTCCTCGATCGATATCGTGGGAGATTCGCTGTCTTCCGGCGGCTGGTCTTCTAGCCAGACATGCGTCTCGCCGCGCACGCGGTGCTTGTGCCAGACGGGCTGCGGCGGGGTGGCCTTGACATGTTCCGTCCATTCGTGCAGATCGCCGCGCATCTGCGCGGGCTGGAAGACCGTGTGCATCCAGGCGCGCGGCACGGCGTCGGGCGGGAGGGCGGCCAGTTCGGCCAGGCGCAGGCGGACATCCTCGAGACGGTGGCTGCGGCGCTCCAGCTCGCGCAGGTGGGTGTGCAGCTTCTGCCAGACCAGCAGCGCCGAGCGGTTGACGCGAGAGGTGAGCTGCTCGAGCTGGCCCGATGGGCCGTAGAAGGCAGCCAGGGTGGCGAGCGTCGTAGCCGGATCGGGTATGCGCGTGCGGAGGAGCGACTGCGTGGCAGCGGCCTCCTCCTGCATGATCCGCGTGCAGGCCTCCCAGCGGGCGGCGAGGCGCGGCTGGCGCAGCTTGTCGATCTCGGGACGGATTTCGCCGCGCAGGGAGTGGATACGCCGGAGAAAACGGTCCAGGAAGCGGTCGAGCTCGCCGATCAGTTGCCGGGCCCGTTGAATGTCGTAGCTGCCGCCGGCAAAGACCAGCAGGCGGATATTGAAATCGCCGAGCGATTGCGCCACGTTCTCGGTGATGGCGGACATCCGCGCCAGGCGGTGGAAGATGGCGCGCGCCTCCTCGTAGTCGATCGAGGCGAGAGCGAGCTTGTTGATCAGGCGCGAGGTTTCACGCAGACAGGCGATCAGGTCGGCAAGCAGATCGCGGGTGTCGGCGTCCTCGGGATGCAGGTCGTCCTGGCGGCGCGACTCAAGCCAGAGGAGGAACGAGACGGCGTCGTTCCCGATAGTGTAGCGGTATTTGCGGCGGCGCACGTCGCGGTAGCCGCGCAGGCGCTCCTTCTCGATGCGTTCCGTGACGAGTCCCCACTCGAGAAGCTGGCGGATGTCCTGGTTGAAGGCGGCGGCCTCGGGGGTGCCGCCGAGCGCGGCCTGCACATCGTCGTGCAGGGGTTCGAGCTCGTGGTTGTTGCGGAAGCGTAGCAGAACCAGGAGAATCCCGAGATAGGCGACCCGGCGCTCGGCGGTCAGGAGCGAACCGAGCGCGAGGTTGCGGCGCTCCAGCAATTCGAGCGCGCTTGTAAATGGGTGCTGGTCATCCATGCCGATGTGCAGTTTAGCAGAAACCCATGGTGAGCGCCAACCAGCGAATTCGGCACTATTGACACCATCACCCATAAGCTATAAATTATAGTCGCGTAAAGAGTATTGGCGGTTGTGGGGATCGCGGCCGGCGGAGCAGTTGCCCGCCCAGACCGGTCTCCCCGCCAGTCCGGCACACTTGCGCATGAAACTGCGTCTCAACAGCGCAGGGAGAACATGATGAACAATTCCGGAACCACCCTTATGAAGTCCCTTTCGCGAGTCACACGTCCAGCACTCCTGTTGCAGTGCCTAGCTAGGCCTGCTGGCGCTGATACCGGCAGGCGCAGCCGCGCAGGGTAGCTGCTATATTGATATCACTACCCAAGGCTATGCCGGCAACGCACCGCTGACCAACTTCCCGCTGCTCGTGCGCCTCTCCACGGCCATCACGAACTTCAGCTACACCATGTGCCGTCCCGACGGCGCCGACCTCGTCTTTTACGACGCCAACCATAACATCCTGCCGCACGAGATCGACACCTGGAACACCAACGGCACCACTCTCGTCTGGGTCTGCGTACCGGAGCTGACGGCCACCACCACGCTCCGCCTCTACTTCGGCACCCCCAGTGCCACTCCCCCCGCCTATACCACCGACGGTTCCACCTGGTCACCGGCCAACTTCCGCGGGGTCTGGCATTTCGCCAGCATCACCTCCGGCGGCGTGACGCCCGACTCGAGCACCAGCGGACTCGACAGCACGGCCAACAAGCCCAACGTCTCCACCGGCCGCGTCGACGGCATCATCGGCAACTGCGTCCTGAACAGCGATGGCACAGGCAACTGTGGCGCCGGCTTCCTGACTGCCAACTACAACCATCTTGCGGTCGGCAACACCTTCACCATCTCAGGCTGGTGCCGCCACCGCAACACCACGCCCACCTGGGAGCGCGTCTTCTCGCGCAAGTCGGTTTACACAGGCAACGGGTTCGAGGCGGAACTGGTCTCCGGAGCAAACAACTCAATGAACGTCCGGGGCGAGACCTCTGGCGGCATATCCGTCACTACGCCCAATGTAACGCTGGGCAACTGGTATCACCTCTCGTTTGTCTACAACGGCACGACTCTCCAGCCCTATGTTAATGGCGCACCTGATGCCAGCGGTAGCATTATAACAGTTACAGACAACGGCCTGGGGCTCGCCTTCGGCAACAATGCCGCAGTGAACGAGGCCACCTACAAGGGCTGCTTCGACGAATTCCGGCTGCTCGACGCCGTGGCCTCCGCCGAATGGGTGCGCGCGGAGTACGACACGGTGGCCAACCCCGGGTTCAACCGCTACAGCGCGGTCGTGGTTCTTGGCAACTCGCTGCAGATCGTCGGCCGCCCAGAAAACTACGGTGTTGCTACCCCGGCCTACGGTCTCCATGAGAATCTGGTGAACGCCCAGACCTACACCTGCTCGGTGACGCGGGTCTGGACTAATGCCACGGAAGATATGCGGACTTTCTGCACCGGCTGGCAACGCTACGGCATCGATCCTGACACATTTGAGGCGCCCC
>JAAYLN010000224.1 GCA_012521875.1 Lentisphaerota bacterium
GAAAACCCGCCAGCGACCGGTCGGGAACGGCGGAGTCTGCACGGAAACAGCCTAAAAGCAGGGGAAAAGCCCTGTTTCGCCCGGTTGTTCTGCGGCACCCCGCCGCATCATCGAAAATCCAGCAAAAAATCTCCCAGATGCAAGCCTGACGGCTTGTGTCCGAGAGGGTTTTGCAAGAGCCTTAGGTTGTTGGGTCTGGGGTTCGGTCGCTGCTTCTGTAACGACGATGTCGGCCAGATCGAAGGCCCCAAGTCCGTGGAAGTCTATGCCGCCGCCACCGGGCAGGACGGCATGTTCCCACAGCAGGCGCGGCGCCTGGTCGTCCGGCCCCTGCGCGCGGATGGCGATGTTGCTGGCGGCCACGGCCACGTCGAACGCATACCAGACGTTGGTCGCCAGCGGCGGCGTGATCGCTGCCGGGGGCAGATTGTTGGTCACTCCGGCGGCCAGGCCGTGGGCGTAGGGCGAAACGCGTTCGCGCGTGATCGTCAGGTAGTACCACATGTAGGAGACGTCGCCGCGCCAGCCGCCGGATTTGGCGACCATGTAGAGCGTGAAGTTGCCCTGGGGGCGCAGCTTGAACTGCACATCGTAGCAGTTCCAGTGGCGCGCGCCGAAGTAGTCGAAGCCGCCCATGAAGCCGCCCGGAAAACGGTAGAACTTCTGGCCGCCCTCGCTGAGCACGAGCCCCTTGCCGCCATGGTAGCGGCCGGGCTTTGCACCATCGGCGTAGCGGGCGAAGTCCTCGCGCCAGATCACACTGGAGTCGGCCCATGCGGCTACGGGCAGCAGTGCGAGCAACAGGATCAGGTGACGCTTTAAGGTTTTCATTCGAAGGCTCCGATGTTCTGGAAACGCAGCACAGGCATCACATCGCGCATCTCGACCGGATCGATGGCCTGACGGTACATGGTGACGTAGAGTCCGGTCAGGTGCAGCGGATAGCGCGGCTTGCTGCCGCCGCCGCTCGAGCGCCACTGGCGGCCGGGCGAGTAGTTCTTCATTGGCGAGCGTGATTCGTCAATGAAGAACTTCAGGAAGCGCCAGCCGTCGAAGTTGACGGCCAGATCGGCGGGCCAGTCGTTGTAGCCGCCATCGCAGCGCCAGAGCCGTCCGTCGGCATCCTCGATCTCGAAGAAGAGCTTGCCCCAGTTGGAGTTGCCCTTCACCCAGACGCCGATGGTGTGCGGCTCGCCTTCGAGCGGCACGGGATGGCGCAGGCGCAAGGCGGTGTATTCGGCCACGCGCGCGGGCAGGGAGTTGTCGGGCTTGAGCTCCAGCTCCATGCAGTGGCCGCGCTCGGGATCGTCAACGCCGCGCATCGCGAAGCGCCCGCGCTTGCAGTATTTGCCCATCAGGCTGTAGTCGGAAATCAAATCCCACTTGGTGATGTCGGCCATGGTGTCGGCCGGCTTGAAGGTGGCAGGCGGATCGTCGTCGCTGAAATCGCGCGATGCGATGGTGATGGACTTGGCAGGGCGGCCGGCGATGACATAGGCGGCGGCCGTTCCGGCTTCAACCGTCAGCGTCTTGTCGGCACCGGTGGTGATGCGGCGCGAGCGGCCGTAGAGATCCACAAGCTCGACTTCGGTAGGCTCGTCGAAGGTGAAGCGGAGTCCGGCGCGGCCGCGCGTAGTCCAGAGGCCGTAGGCCAGATCAGGCGTGCGGCGGTCGCGCGTGAACTCGAGGGCGTAGACCGTCAGCGATCCGGTCGGAACGATGCGCCGGCAGGTGGCCTTGTCGAGCACGCGCGTGGCGGTGGCGACCGCGACGTAGGAGGGTTTGGGATAGAGCAGCGGACTCCGCTGCAGCAGGCCGCTGCAGCCCCAGAGGGTGTTGTAGTAGCTGCTGCCGGCATCGTCGAGCACACCGGGGCCGATGTGGTCGAAGCCGTAGGCGTGCGAGAGCAGGATGTCGCGCGCGTAGTATTCGGCCTGGCGGTGCGCGCCGATGAAACGGTCGGCGCGGTAGGTGAACTCGTAGCAGCCGGTAACCGGCATCTCGTGACCCCGCAGCCGCGCAACCTCGCGGGCCAGCCAGGCGGCCATCAGGTTGTGCTCCGAGATGGCCTCGGGCATGAAGGTCTGGCCGGGCGTCTCGATGCCGATGTAGTCGGCATAGCGGGGGTCGAAGCCGAAGCGCAGCAGGTCGGCAATCAGCTTGGCGGTGCCGCTGGTGTTGCCGACGATGAGCTTGATCTGCGGGAAGCGCTCGCGGTAGAAGGCGCCGGCCAGGTTGGCGAGGCGCGCCTTGCGCTCGCCGTCCTCGCGCTGCGCCTTGGTGAAGGTTGGCTCGATGCCGGCGAGCTCGTCGGGCATCACGTTGGCGTGGCTCTCGTGGAAGATCAGCGCGTTGTTGCAGCTTGGATAGCGCGCCAGCATGTTGGTGGTGTGGTTGTAGACGCGCGTGCTGGCCGCCTCGAAATCATCGAGGTCGGACATGCGGAAGTTCCAGCCCAGCGAGGCGAGCGTCATCTTGTAGGGGGCCATCTCGGCCTCGGAGAAGTTGCGGGCGACCGTGCGCCGGATGCCGGCCTTGAGGTGCAGCGGCCCGGCGCGCTCCAGATCATGTACCGTCAGGTGGGAGCCGCCGAACCACCACACGCTGTAGGGCGAGTCGAGGCCGGCCTCGCGGGTGTCGGGCGGCAGCAGGGCGAAGGCCGCCGCGTGGGCGATGATGGTCTTCTGCTGCGCCGTGCGCAGCGCGATGTCGAGCTTGTAGTGCCCCACCTGCGGTTGCCTCAGGGAGATGACCCGCTCGGCGGAGGCGCCGGCCTCCAGTTCAAATGCGAGGGAATCCTGCGCCACCTGCTTGCCGTCTATGTCGGTCACTACCCATTCGAACCGATAGGTGCCGGCCTCGTGTGCCTCGACCGTCACCCCCAGCTCCGGCACCTCGTCGCCGTGGAAGACGTTGCCCGGCTGCTTTTGCGTCAGGTAGAGCGAGGCCGGGGCGCGCTCGAGGGTGACGCCGAAGATGTGTGCGGCGCTGCGGTCGCCGGTGGGGATGCGCCGCCCGTCCCACTGCGCCGAGATCCTGCCGCGGCGGCCCAGGAACTCGAAGTCGAGATAGGGGCCGATCTTAAGTTCGGCCGCCCGTTCCTGCCCCTTCATGGCCAGCAGCTCGAGCATCTCGCCCAGCGGCAGTTCCACCTCAGCCAGGTAGAGCGGCCAGGCCTGCGGCGCTCCGTTGGTGGAGACATTGACCTCGCCGACACGGCGGATATTGGGCGGCAGCTTGTCCGAGCCGCGCGGCAGGATCAGCTCGCCGTCGGCGAAGGCCTGCGACCGCCCGACCACCGACTGCCCGGCGAAGCGCGTCAGGCGTACCGTGAGGTAGGGATCGCGCGCGGGGTCGGGATCGACCGCGAGGAGCACCCAGGCGCGCCAGTAGCCGGCCTGCGGCACGGTCATCATCTGCGACTCGGGCATGTTGTCGAAGGCCGAGCGCGAGAGGTACTCATGGCACTCGAGCGCCCAGGAGCCCTTCATCTGGCGCACCTTCGCGATGTCGCCCGAGTGGGCGCCGTCGGCGACGATCATCGGGATGCCCTCCACCTGCTGGAAGCCGGGCTTCAGCGAGAGGGAGGCCGTCTTGAGCGCGGCACCGGGCTGGGCGACGGCGGCGAAGTTCAGCGGCAGGTAGCGCGGATTGTAGGGCGGGGGCGGGGTGGCGAGGGCGCGCGCCTCGCCGCTGGGCGGCAGGACAAGGCGCAGCGTGGTCGGGGTGTTGCTGGCGTCGAGCACACCCGCGTAGAGGTCGTCGATGTAGCAGAGCGTGCCATCCGGTGTGGCGCGCGCCTCGAACCTGACGAAGACCTCCGTGGCGTCCGGCATTGCGCTCCATGCGGCGAAGCGCTCGAGCTGCTGCTTGTCGGTATAGCGCCGCGCCCGCGGACGGATGTGATAGCCGATGCGCAGGGCATCAAAGCGCATGACGGCGTTGGTCAGTCTGGCGTTGATGCTCTTCTCCGGTGCCGCCGGATCGGGCGCCTTGCAGGTCTCGTCGCCCAGAAGGAGGCGGATGGTCTGCCTCCGTCCCCCCTCGTAGTCGAGCTCCATGCGCGCGGGGCCGCGCTCGCCGAGCCGGAACTCGGCACCCAGCGACTCGCCGCCGTCAGGCCATTGGAACTCGAACGTACCGGCCCGCGCCAGGGTGCCGACAAGCACCAGCGACGCCAGAGAGCGGAGCAATTGCTGTGGATGCTTCATAAATGAGGCTCCTGCAAAACCCCCCGCTCCGCAGCGCCTGCCGGCCTGCGCGCGGGGCCTTTTTGTAAGTGAACCGTCCCGCGCCGCCCAGCGGGCAGGCATGACGCTTCAGCTTACGCCACATCGCTTTCCGCGCAGC
>JAAYLN010000225.1 GCA_012521875.1 Lentisphaerota bacterium
AGCATCCTACACGGTGCAGGAACCGCCCGACTTTATTGTTCATTCGATCACTTTAAGCCCAACGACACCGGTGCAAGGAGAAGAGGTCACAGCCAAAGTGCAAGTGATGAATCAGGGCGGCAGTTCTGGCGATGGCGGTTATCTTGATGTCTGGTACGACAAGCCCTCTGCGGCCAGCGTCGGTGAAGATGGCGACGACTATGATAATGTGGGTACAATTTATGCTGGCGCAATCTTTTATTATACGTACACTTTCACAGCGTCGGGCTCCGGGACAAAGACCTTCCGCGCCTTCATTGACAGTTACAATGAGACGAGCGAAGGCAATGAGAACAACAACCAGCAAACCAAAACCTACACGGTTCTCCCTGCTTATCTGAATGTCTCTCCGACCTCGGTGTCGGTGCCTCAGGGCGGCGGTTCGGGAACCTTTACGATTTCCGCCAATGTCTCGTGGAGTATCTCGGACAACGCAAGCTGGCTGACGGTCAGTCCGACATCAGGGTCGGGCGACAAACAGGTCACGGTGACCGCTTCAGCCAACACGGGAACCAGCCAGCGCAGCGCGACGGTCACAGTGACGGGCAATGGAATGACGCAAAACATCACGGTTACGCAACCGGGGCGCAATGTCTATCTGAATGTCTCTCCAACCTCGGTTTCGGTGCCTCAGGGTGGCGGCTCGGGAACCTTCTCGATTTCCGCCAATGTCTCGTGGAGTATCTCGGACAATGCAGATTGGTTGACGGTCAGTCCGACATCGGGGTCTGGCGACAAGAGTGTCACGGTGACCGCGACCTCGGCTAACACAGGAACCAGCCAGCGCAGCGCGACGGTTACGGTGACGGGCAATGGAATGACGCAAAACGTCACGGTTACACAGCCGGGTGTCGCACCTTATTTGTATGTCACTCCGACACTCCCGGCACCGATGCCGCCAGAGGGCGGCACGATCACGTTCTCTGTGTCGGCCAACGTCTCGTGGAACGTGACAGTCAGCGCGGGATGGACGGTCGATCCGCCGTCGGGCTCAGGAGACGGTATTTTCAAGGTAACCGCTTCTGCCAACACGGGAACCAGCGCGCGCACCGTGACAATCACGGTATCGGGTGGAGGACTCACGCGAACAATCACGGTCACGCAACCGGGGCGCGGTGCTTATCTGAATGTCTCTCCGACCTCGGTGTCGGTGCCTCAGGGCGGCGGTTCGGGAACCTTCACGATTTCCGCCAATGTATCGTGGAGTGTCTCGGACAATGCAGATTGGCTGACGGTCAGTCCGGCATCGGGGTCGGGCGACAAACAGGTCACGGTGACCGCTTCGGCCAACACGGGAACTAGCGATCGTAATGCGACGGTAACGGTGACGGGCGACGGGCTCTCGCGGACGGTTACAGTCTCGCAGCCGGGTGATTCATTGCGCCCGGTCTACCGTTTCTGGTCGCCTGTCTTTTCGGCGCACTTCTACACGATCAGCGAGCGGGAGAAGGACAAGGTGGTCAACACCCTGTCGCAGTACTGGGACTACGAGGGAATTGCCTATTATGCCTACAAAACCCAGGTGCCGGGCACGGTGCCGCTGTACCGTTTCTGGTCGCCGGTCTTCTCGGGGCACTTCTTCACGACCAGCGAAAGGGAGAGGGACAAGGTGATCAACACCCTGGCGCAGTACTGGGACTACGAGGGGGTGGCCTACTATGTCTATCCCTCCCAGATGGCGGGATCGGCTCCGGTCTACCGTTTCTGGTCGCCGGTCTTCTCGCACCACTTCTATACGATCAGCGAGAGGGAGAAGGACAAGGTGATCAATAATCTCTGGCAGTACTGGGACTACGAGGGGGTGGCCTTCTACTCGATTCCGACCGAAGGGCAGAGGTCGATGGGGCCCACGGCTGCCGGAGCGGTTGCGCATGCGCCGGAAGATGGAGGAAGCTCCGGGGCGACTCGATCGATGGCTAGGCCGTACGCCGACGTAACGGAACTCACGGACGAAAACGCCAGCGCCAAGGCACTGGCGGCTGTGGCGGACTCTGCCCTGGATCACGCACCCCTCCCGCTGGACGTCGCCATACCGCTGGAGTGCCCCGGTTTCACCGTCTGGGCGTATGCGCGCGAGGAGGGCACGGACGAATGGACGTGTATCTTGGACGGCGTCGCGTCGCCGGGCGAGGTGCTGCTGACGGGGCTTGCGCCGGACGAAGCATGCCAGGTCGAGATCTGGGCGGCGGACCCGGAAGACGGGGAGCCGTTCCTCCTCCAGGCCGGCTGGATCGAGCAGACGGCGGAAGTCCCCGAGGATGTGTTCGATCTGGATTCCACCGAGGCGGAGTCCACTCCGGGCGTCGGGATCCCGCTGGTGGGCATCGCCGTGCCGGACACATGCGATCCGATGACACTGCGGCTTGTGTCCCCCTGGGAGGGGACGTTGCAGACCGCCGGCCCGGCGGAGGCAGGAATGGAGGTGGTCTTCGAGCTTCCGGCCTGCAACTTCTGGTTCTGGATCGGCGAGGCTTCCGGGCACGGCACGCGCATGCAGCCGCGCTGGCTGCGGTACGAGGTCGTCGAGTAGCGCCTGATTGCATTTACGCATAGAGGCTGCTGCAAAACCACTCGTGGCACGGGCATCTTACCCAAGAAACACGGGCAAGATGCCCGTGCCGCACCTGCAAGCAAGGGGGCAAGGCCAGGCAACACGGCTTTCTGGCATATTCGTTACCGTCTGCCCACAAGGGGTTAGCAGTCTGTTGAATTGCAGGAGAAATCTCAATCAATTGGAATCTGGGGTTTTCCAACCGGATTGCTCCTGAAAAATGTTTAGCGATCTGGGTTATGTTTTCAGATGAATAAGCTCGCTTGTCAAGTAGCAGGTGGGTCGGTTTGGACTTTGACATGGCGTACGAGACAAATTCCATATCCATCATATCCTTTACAGAGTTCATCTCAAGGACCAAAGGCGATAGTTTTCCGGAATAACCGTTGACAATCTCCACAGTCGGGAGCTTTTCGAAGTACAACATGTGTCTCGGAATCAGACTGAGGTTGTTCACTGGCAGAACCAGGACGCGACACGGATTTTCGTCAAAGAACTTCTTCTCGGATGGCGTTGGCGACAGTGCGCTGAAATCATATCGATTGCAGTTAGGTGCGCGCGGGACATCGACGACAACCGATAGACCGACAGCTCCAAGCAAAACTGCCATGGCCAAGAAGCCGCCTCGGATTGATGGGCGGGGAATGGACAGGGTTATCGCCGCATACCAGGATAGTCCGAGTGCAAAACTAAACCCAAGCGCCCCAAATCGTCCCACTGCACGGATTGAGTCATAAGCCGGCACCACTTCGGCAAGAACGCCCCACAGGCTGGGATTGAAGTTCCGCACGGGGGAAGGGGTTGGTCCCAAGGCGGTGCCGTAGCTGACGAAAACGGCCAGAAGAAGCCAGACGGGGGCAAGTCGGCTGCGACTGGCAAGCGCTGTCATGCATAAAACAGCAAGTACAGATAGCAGTGCAATCCAGACAAAGGCACTCGCCAGACGCCCATGTCCAATGAGGCTTCTGATCCCGACAATTACTGTGCCTAGACAAACAAAGGCGAGCGGTTTGATGTGCCATCGAGCGGGTATTCGTTGCCAGCTTTTCGCCAGCAACAGGGCGAGCATCACGGGTGCAATGAAGAAGCCGGAATACGCCAATGATTCGTGTCCGCAGGATGGCATGTTGAATCCCAGACGCTGAAGATGGCTGCCCAGTCTCGTGGAGGCATCGGGCAAAAAGACATGCTGAAGTTGACTGCAAAAAGCGTCTTGGTTGTCGTAGCCTGTTCGCATTGCAAGATATCCGAGTCCTGCTGGAACACATAGCACGAATGCAGCGAACACGATCCAGCCTTGAGCTTTAACTTTGTGAAGCACCGATCTGCAGCCGAATGCCTTCGTGTAGAACAGCAGAAAGAAAGCCAGCAGCAAGGCGAAGAAAAGCGCGTAATAAGGAGCGCTGTATAACAAGATAAGGCAAGTTCCCAATATGCCCCAAAGGTTGACTGAGTCGGCGTTTCTTGAATAACGCAGTGCGCAAGAAAATCCAAGCAGAACAAAACTGGACATCTGGTTCTGGAAATGGGATGTAAACATCAAGCGCGAATCACTGAACATGGTTACATATGTCAATAGAGCAATGCTTGCTGCAATGGAAGCGGGGATATTCGTTTTCCCCGGCAAACATACGGCATGAATGTAAACAGTGCGGAAAAAATCATACGAAATCCAAAACCCCATGCCTATTAGCGCCAAGGTTGTAAGGTTGTATGCGGCGATCATGTTACCGGCAAACAAAAACAAGAATGAATACAACAAGCTGGGGAATAGGAGCATGTCAGACCAAAAAAGCACCAGTTTGTTGTCTGGCACAAAGAACCTCGTGTTGATATATTCTTGAAGGTCGCCGGAGGTGAAGAAATTTCGCGCATGCTCCATAACCCAAAGGTTGAAATAGCCATCCGTCATGTCGCCAAAAATAAAGCCGTCAAGGTTATATAAAAAGGGCAGGTAATGGCGTGTGAAGCCTATGAGAAAAGCAACGACGGCCCAAAACCCCGGGGTCCGAATCGCCCAGTCCTTTGCTCTCCGGCATTTATGGGAGACCTCGCTAAGAATATCAATTTTCATCCACTAGCATCCCATAGGCTTGCCGAAATCACTCCTGCCTTCCCCCATTGGAAGTCAGCGCACGCGCTCAAGACGGGAGCGTCGGGCCGGATTGAAAAAAAGGGCTGACCTCCCGGCCGTCTGCCTGTAGCCTACAGGCATTATGAAAAAAAAAGCGACCAAGGCGCGTAAACGCGCAACCAAGAGGCCAGCGAGAACATCGTACACCACCCTGCGCCAGATCGTCCAGTGGATTCCCGCGGGATTGCCGGACAAGATCGCGCGCGACATCGGGGCGGACATCCGCGGATTCTCCTGCGCCAGCCATGTGCTGGCGCTGCTCTACGGCCATATCGCCCGCGCGGGCAGCCTGAACGAGATCTGCGACGCGGCCCGGCTGCACGAGCCGGAGCTGAACCGCATCCGGGGCGCGACGGCCCCGAAGCGCAACACCTTCTCCAACGCCAACCGGAGGCGCGACCCGGAGATCGCGGAGCGGCTCTACTGGGAGGTGTTCGAGCACCTCCGGACCATCTGCCCGTCCTTCACGCAGTACAAGAAGCACAAAGGCTTCATCTTCCGCCTGAAGCGCGGGATATTCGCCATCGACTCGACCACGCTGAAGCTCACGCTCGACTCGATCGACTGGGCCAGGCACCGCCGGAAGAAGGCCGCCGCCAAAACCCACATGGCCCTCGACGTCGGCAGCAGGCTGCCGACGTTCGCGGTCGTGGAGGACGCCGCGCACCACGACTCGACGCGGGCGGACGCGCTGTGCGCGGGGCTGAAGGACGGCGACGTGCTGCTGGCGGACCGCGCCTACGTCGACTTCCTCTTCCTGCACGGACTCGCCGCGCGCGGCATCTTCTTCGTCCTGCGGGAGAAGGAGAACATGGACTTCGAGGTGCTGGAGGAGAGA
>JAAYLN010000226.1 GCA_012521875.1 Lentisphaerota bacterium
AATGGAAGTTTGCAAGAGGTACAACCACGCAGTTCTATAATTTCTGATAACGTAGATTGAAGGTAGACGCGGCGTCCCCGCCGCGTGACGGGGATGCCGAGGCAGTAATGCGGCATGGTGGTGGGTATGGGGCGGCAGCCACCGGCAGTACCGGCAGTACCGGCAGGCACGGCAGTACCGGGGCTCGAGGACGAGAACGAGAAATCGCTCCGCTCCCCGGCCGGCTTCGCCGGATCATTCTCGTGGCACCGGACCTCCGTGTCCGGTGACTGGAACAGCTTTCGACAAAGCGTAGGGACAAAGTGCGGGGACGAAGCGTATCCGACAAAGCGTGGAGACAAAGTGCGGGGACAAGGTGTAAGAGCGGAGCTCCCACTTAATCTCCCACTTAAACGGCACACTTACTCCACCCGCTTACTCTTTAGCGTTCGACAAAGGCGACAAAGTCACTGACAAAGCTCGCGACAAAGTGGGGCATTATCGTTACACCGGATCCTCCGTGTCCGGTGCCCGAACGTTGTGGCTTGAGACATGGCGCGGGGGAGATTATACTTGCGGCCATCATGTCGAACGAGAACATCAACGTCAACACCTACCGTGAACAGCGCATCCGCAATCTGAACGCCCTGGCGGAGATGGGCTATGAGCCCTTCGGCTCCGCCTTCGAGCGCACAGGGCGCCTCGCGGAAATCCGTGCCGGGTTCGAGGAGGGCCGCGCCGTCCGCGCCGCCGGACGCCTCACCGCCATCCGCGCCATGGGCAAGAGCATCTTCGCCGACCTGCGCGACGGTTCGGGCCGCTTCCAGATCTACCTGAGCCGCAAGGATCTGCCCGAGGAGGCCTTCAAGGCCTTCAGTCTGCTGGATCTGGGCGACACGATCGGCGTCGCGGGGCGCCTCTTTGTCACGCGCATGGGCGAGCAGAGCCTGCACGTCGACGAGTGGACGCTGCTCACGAAGGCCATCCTGCAGCCGCCCGAGAAGTTCCACGGGCTGGTCGATACCGAGGAGCGCTACCGCAAGCGCTATCTCGACCTCGTGGCCAACCCAGAGGTGCGCGCGCGCTTCGACACGCGTATCGCGATCCTGCGCGAAATCCGCGCCTTCCTCACCGCGCGCGGTTTCCAGGAGGTGGAGACGCCGATGCTGCAGCCGCAGGCCGGCGGTGCCGCGGCGCGCCCCTTCATCACCCACTACAACGCCCTCGACTGCGAGATGTTCATGCGTATCGCGCCGGAACTCTACCTCAAGCGCCTGCTTGTCGGCGGGTTCGACAAGATCTTCGAGATGAACCGCAACTTCCGCAACGAGGGCCTCGACCGCACGCACAACCCCGAGTTCACCGTTCTCGAGGTCTACGAGGCCTATGGCGACCGCACCACCATGAAGCGGATCATCGAGGAGATGCTGCCGCACATCTGCCGCACGGTGCTCGGGACGATGGTGGTGGAGTCGTCCGAGACGGGCGAGCGCATTGACTTCACGCCGCCGTACCGCGAGGTGGCGTATGGCGATCTGGTGCGCGAGGCCATGGGGGACGACTGGTTCGATCTCGATGCGGCCGCCGCGCGCGCCAGCGCGGAGGCGGCCGGTGTGGCCATCGATCCGGCCTGGGATCATCTTCTGATCACGCATGAGGTGTACGACAAGCTGATCGAGAAGCGTCTGCGCCAGCCAACCTTCGTCACGCGTGTGCCGCGGGCCTTCATTCCGCTGGCCAAGGCGTGCGCCGACGATCCGTCGCTGGCCGATGTCTTCGAGTTTGTCGTGGCCGGCAAGGAGCTCTGCCCGGGCTACACCGAGCAGAACGACCCGTTCGAGCAGCGCAAGGCCTTCGAGGCCCAGGCGGGCGAGGAGAAGGAGAAGATCGACGAGGATTTCATCACGGCCCTCGAGCACGGCATGCCGCCGGCCGGCGGGCTGGGACTCGGGATCGACCGCCTCGTGATGCTCCTGACCGGCACCGAGGCGATCCGCGACGTGATCCTCTTCCCGCAGCTCAAGATGCGCGAGCCTTGAGCGGCTTGAGGTGATCATGGCCGACTGCGGGGTCTGCCGACGGGTGGCGACGGGAGCGATGGGGCTGGGCGAATGGAATAGCCGGAACGCTGGAGACCGCCACCTGTCTTACGTAGCCTTGGCGAAGTAGGATCCCCGGCGGGACGTTCGCCCCCCCATGCGCTCCACAATACACCGCGGAGACCGCGGGCTCCAGTACGCATCCGAAGCGAACGGGGAAGGCCGGAACATTCGCTTGCTCTTTCGCTTTCGACAAAGTGTAGGGACAAAGTGTGGAGACGAAGCGTAGCCGACAAAGCGTGGAGACAAAGTGCGGGGACAAGGTGTAAGTGCGAAGCACACACTCCAAACCCTCTCTTAATCTCACTCTTAAACGGCACACTCCACCGCTAAATCCATTTTCGTGCGAATTCGCGTGAACTCGCGGCAAATTTCACCTTCTGTTTCGTGTCGTGACTTTCGTGGGTCCTTTCGCTTTCGATAAAGTTACCGACAAAGCTCTTATCTCGCGACAAAGTTGATGCAAGCCCTGAAGGGGCGCGATATACCAGCCCAGGGCAACGCCCTGGGTAACGAGGCGAAAACAGACTAGCCCTGAAGGGGCGGGATATAGTCATGGAGGAGGGCGCCTGTCTGCCGGATGCAAGCCGATGTCGATTGTGGTTGATTGTCGTCGGGTGTCGTCGTCTGTCGTCGAGTGCCGGGGAAGCTCTCGCAAAGGCGCGCAAGCGCAGGTGGGGCGACGCCGTCTCGGCTAGCCGCAGTGATGGAGCGTGGTAGTGTGTGGCAGACATTCCTGCCTGCCCTCGTGGACGCGCGCAGACAGGAATGTCCGCGCCACTCTGGGGCAGCTCCCGCAAAGGCGGATAGGTGGCGTATTGGGCGGGGTTGGCGGTACCGTGCCCTGTGTGCGGCTCGCCGGTCACACCGCGTAGCGGCGTGACGGGGACGGCTCGCCCTACCTTTCGGTTGCTGTACCGTGAGCTTGTGCCGGGTCGGCAGGCGGGGGGGGCGGTACAGGCACCGGCAAATGTGAAAGGAAAAGCCGCACCGTAGAGACCGCCGTCCCCGGCGGGACGTTCGCCCCCCCATGCGCTCCTGCAGTACCGGCAGTGCCGGGTTCGAGGACGAGGACGAGGACGAGGACGAATGGTTGTCGCACTCATGGACACGGCGCGGGTTCTAGCCTATACTTCACACATGAAGCGAAACGACGAACTCGCGGCTGCGGCGCCGGGTACCGAACGGGTACATCTGGCAGGCATCGGCGGTGTCGGCATGAGCGCGCTGGCACAGGCGCTGCTTGATGCCGGATGTACCGTCTCCGGATCCGACCGCCTGCTTGACCGCGGCGATGAGACGGCCACGCTCCAGTGCCTGCGCCGTCAGGGTGTTGCCCTCTTTCCACAGGATGGCTCGGGGGTGCAGCCCGGTCTGTCACGGGTGATCGTCAGCAGCGCCATCGAGGACGACAATCCCGAACTCGAGGCGTGCCGCGCGCACGGCATACCCGTGGCACACCGCGCCGCGGAACTGGCACGGCTGGTTTCCGGCCGCCGGCTCATCGCCGTCACCGGTACCAGCGGCAAGAGCACCGTCACCGCCATGCTCGGCTGGCTGCTGGCCGGGGCGGGACTCGATCCGCTGGTGATCAACGGCGCGGCGGTGCCGGGCTGGGATGCCGGCGGCACACGCATCGGCAGTGTGCGTTCCGGCAAGGGGGCCCTGGCGGTCATCGAGGCCGACGAGAGCGACCGCTCGCTGCTGGCCTTCGAACCGCGGTACGCCATCATCACCAACCGTTCCGCTGATCATTTCGACCTGGCCGAGACCGACCGTATTTTTGATGCGTTCCGCGAGCGGGTCGCGGGCTTGGTGCTGGAGGAGATGCCGCCGGAGGACGCCCTGCATGAGGAGGCGTCCGCCTGGCGCGGTACCTTCGAGCTGGAGGGTGCCGCCTTCACCCTGCCGCTGCCCGGCCGCCACAACCTTGTCAACGCCTGGCAGGCGGTGCGCATGGCGCGCGCGGCCGGCGCGGCGCTGCCCGATCTGCAGCGCGCCCTGGCGGAATTTCCGGGGGTCGAGCGGCGCTTGCAGCGCCTCGGCGAATGCCGCGGTGCCGCCGTGATCGACGACTATGCGCACAACCCTGCCAAGCTGGAGGCGGCATGGCGTACCGTGGCGGCCGCCTTTCCGAGGATCGTGGCGCTATGGCGTCCGCACGGCTACGGGCCGCTGCGCAACATGCTCGAGGCGCTGGCGGCGATGTTCGCGGCGGAGATGCGTCCCGCCGACCGCCTGCTGCTGCTGCCGGTCTACGATGCCGGGGGCACGGCACGGCGCGACATCAACAGCAACGCCCTGGCCGCGCGCCTGGCCGCGCGCGGCGTGGCGGTCAACGAGGTCGCGGATACCAGCGCCGCCGAGTGGCTGATGCGTGACGCCGCATGTCCCGGCACGGCGCTGCTGATCTGCGGCGCGCGCGATCCCGATCTGCCGCGGCTGGGCCGCCGCCTGGCCGGGGAGCCTCTTGCACCCCCCCCTGCCTGCAAGTGCCTCAAAGGAAGGAGAATGAACCATGCTGCCTTTTGAACACCGGAGCCAGTTGCGCGTGCGCTATGGCGAAACCGACCAGATGGGAGTAGTCTGGCACGGCAACTACATCCTCTACTTCGAGGCCGCGCGTACCGAAGCCATGCGCGCCTGCGGTGGTTCGTACCGCGAGCTCGAGGAGGCGGGCGTGATGATGCCCGTGGTCGAGGTCGGGGTACGCTACATCAGGCCCGCCCACTACGACGATCTGCTGACGATCGTCGTGCGTATCGAGGATCCGCCGGGCGCGCGCATGACCTTCACCTACAACGTGCTGAACGAGGAGGGCGAGACCCTGGCCACGGGCCACACGGTACTGGCCTTCATGGATGCCGCGACGCGCCGTCCATGCCGGCCGCCAAACACTCTGCGCCGTCTCTTCAGCCGCAATTAAGGAGCCCTTGCATGTCAGGCGAATACGTCTTCAATCTTCAGCATGTCACCAAGCAGCACAACCTCAAGACGGTGCTCGATGATGTGACCCTGGCCTTCTTCTTCGGTGCGCATATCGGCGTCATCGGCGCCAACGGCAGCGGCAAGTCGTCGCTGCTGCGCATCCTGGCGGGAGTCGACAAGGATTTCATGGGCGAGTGCCGTATCGCCCGCAACGTGCGCATCGGCTACCTCGAGCAGGAGCCACAGTTGGATCCCGCAAAGAGCGTCCAGGAGGTCGTCAACGAGGGCGTGGCCGCCTCGCAGGAGATTCTTGACCGCTACGATGCCATCTGCGACGAGCTCGGCAGCGACCTCAGCGACGAGGAGCAGGAACGCCTCAATGACGAGCTCGGCCGCCTGCAGGACATCATCGACGCCAACGATCTCTGGAGCCTCGACCACCACGTCGAGCTGGCAATGGAGGCATTGCGCCTGCCGCCGCCGGACGCGGGTGTGGCAAAGCTCTCGGGCGGCGAGCGCCGCCGTGTGGCCCTCTGCCGCCTGCTGATCTCCAATCCCGACGTGCTGCTGCTCGACGAGCCCACCAACCACCTCGACGCGGAGTCGGTAGCCTGGATCGAGGCCTACCTCAAGAAGTTCAAGGGCACCCTCGTGGTCGTCACCCACGACCGCTACTTCCTAAACAACGTCACCGAGTGGATCCTCGAGCTCGACTCAGGCCGCGCCTATCCCTACAAGGGCAACTACGAGAGCTGGCTGGAGCAGAAGCAGCAGGCACTGCTGCGCGAGACGCGCCAGAACGAGAGCCGCCGCAAGCTGCTCGAGAACGAGTTGCAGTGGGTGCGCACCAACCCGTCCGGACGCCGCGCCAAGAGCAAGGCGCGTCTCTCGCGGTACGAGGAGCTGGCGCGTCAGGAGATCTCGACGCGCGAGGATGACCTGCGTATCCAGATCCCGCCCGGCCCGCGGCTCGGCGACCTCGTCGTCAAGGCCGAGAAGCTCGCCATGGGCTTCGGCGACCGGCTGCTCTTCGAGGATGTCAGCTTCGACCTGCCCCGCGGCGGAATCGTCGGCGTCATCGGAGCCAACGGCAGCGGCAAGAGCACCCTCTTCAAGCTGATCACGGGCGATCTCAAGCCGCTGTCGGGCACGCTGACCGTCGGGCCGACGGTCGTCATCTCGCACGTCGACCAGATGCGCGATGCGCTGAACCCCGACAACACGCTCTACGAGGAGGTCACGGGCGGCGAGGAGACCATCGACCTTGGCGGCCGCCAGATGAACGGACGCGCCTACTGCAGCCGTTTCAATTTCAAGGGGGCCGACCAGCAGAAGAAGGTCGGCATGCTCTCCGGCGGCGAGCGCAACCGCGTCCACCTTGCCAAGCTACTGCGCAGCGGAGGCAACCTGCTGCTACTCGACGAGCCCTCGAACGACCTCGACGTCACCACCCTGCGCGCTCTCGAGGAGGGCATCACCGACTTCGGCGGTTGCGTCATGGTCATCAGCCACGACCGCTGGTTCCTCGACCGCATCGCCACCCACATCCTGGCCTTCGAGGGCGACAGCCGCGTGACCTGGTTCGAGGGCAACTACCAGGACTACCACGAGAACCGCCGCAGGCTGCTGGGCGACGCGGCTGACCGCCCCACGCGCATCCGCTTCCGCCCCATCCGGCACTAGCCGCCGGCGTTGCCGGCGGATAGTGCAGTAGGCAGTAGGGGCGGCACGCATGCCGCCCGCAGGGAGTGCGCGGAGGCGCGGGGAGGTAGGCGGAAGAGGAGGCGGCAGGCTCAATAGACGCACGGCATGCCGTTTTACGCTGAAGCCGATCCTGGGCGGGGGTGGGGGTGGCGGGTCTGCATGTTCCGGGGGGTCAATCAAGTCCAGGATACGCTGCATCACCTCAACGATAGCGGCGTCATGCGAATCGAGACGCGACTTGACCTCGCGTTCAAGCGATGCCAGTTTGCGGGCCAGAACACGGGTTTCCGAGAGAGCGGAGCGCATTTTTATAAAGGCGCGCACCACGTAAACACTCATTTCCACGGCACGTTTACTGTTGAGCACATTAGCTGCC
Source organism: Lentisphaerota bacterium (assembly GCA_012521875.1). Taxonomy (GTDB): domain Bacteria; phylum Verrucomicrobiota; class Kiritimatiellia; order RFP12; family JAAYLN01; genus JAAYLN01. The sequence goes on from JAAYLN010000226.1 coordinate 7,087, forward strand.
ATAAGCGCGCCGTGCTCGGTAAAGACGCGGGGTAGATACTTGCGGTGCTGTCCGCGCTTTAAGGTCACAATTTGTGATCTTAAAGCCACAACGGCTTCCCATTCTGCTTTTGAAAGTATGAAGGAGAAATCCTCAGGAAAGCGATCAGGATTACGTTTAACCTGCTGGTTGAGCATGCGAACCTCGACTCCATATATCTCCGCCAGGTCACTATCGAGAATCACCCGTTCGCCCCGGATGGTAAGAATCCGGTTTTGCAGATCGGGTACTATGTCGACCACCTGTTTGACCTGTTCCTTTTGGGTTGCGTTCATCTTTTTCTCTCTGCTGTTGCGAATTCGGTGCCAGCAGCCGGTTTACCACTCGGCGACGCTGCCGTCCTTGTGGCGCCAGACCGGATTCTTCCAGTTGTGCGGGGTCTTGTTCTCCTCGAGGACGAGCGCCTTGTTGACATCGACGCCAAGACCCGGCAGCCGCGGCAGGTTCACGTATCCATCCGTGAAGGCGAAGTCCTCCTTGTTGTGTACGTAGTCGAGAACCGACCGGCCGACGTTGTAATGGATTCCGATCGACTGCTCCTGGATGACGGCGTTGTAGCACGTGGCGTCCACCTGCAGACAGGCCGCGAACGCGATCGGCCCGAGGGGACAGTGCGGCGCGAGGGCGACGTCGTACGCCTCGGCCATCGCGGCGATCTTCTTCACCTCGGTGAGCCCGCCGCAGTGCGAGATGTCGGGCTGGATGATGTCGACACCGCCCGCCTGCAGCAGCCGCTTGAAGTCGTACTTTGTGAAGAGGCGCTCGCCGGTCGCGATCGGGATATTGCAAGACGCGGCGATCTCCCTGAACTCCTCCATGTGCTCGCAGAGGACCGGCTCCTCGATGAACATCGGATCGAACTGCTCGAGCTTCCTGGCGAGCACCTTGGCCATCGGCTTGTGGACGCGGCCGTGGAAGTCGATGGCGATACCGAAATGTTTGCCGCAGGCGTCGCGGATCTCCTGCACACGGGCGAGTGCGGCGTCGATCTTGTCATACGAGTCGATCATCTGCAGCTCCGCGGTGGCGTTCATCTTGATGGCCTTGAAGCCCGCCTCCATCTTCTCCCTTGCCGCGCGGCCCGTGTCGCCGGGACGGTCACCGCCGATCCACGAATATACCAGCATCCTGTCGCGGCAGCGGCCGCCCATCAGCTCGTGGCACGGGGCGTTGAAGACCTTGCCCTTGATGTCCCAGAGCGCCTGGTCAATACCCGAGAGCGCGCTCATCATCACACCGCCGCTGCGGTAGAAGCCCGCGCGGTAGATCGTCGAGAAGATATCCTCGATGCGCGACGGGTCCTTGCCGATCAGGTAGTCGCGGTATTCCTCGACGCAGGCGAGAACCGCCTTCGCGTGTCCCTCCAGCACGGCCTCGCCCCATCCCGCTAGGCCGGTGTCGGTAATGATTTCAACGAAACCCCAGCGGGGACGCACGAAATAGACGTTTACGGCTTCAATTCTCACGGCTTCATTATAGCTACCGCCGCAGGCGCCGCCAACGGGAAACAGCGAATCAGGGGACAGGGGGCAGGGAGTGGCAGTAGGCAGTGGCAGTAGGCAGTAGGGGCGGCACGCGTGCCGCCCTTACGGAGGGCGCGAGGGCGCGGGAGCGCGGGAGAGCTACGGATTTCCCGCTGCGCGGGCGCATATGTCGCGGATTTCGCGGAAGGACAAGAGATGGAGGACAGGGGGCTCAATAGACGCACGGCATGCCGTGTGTACAGGGAAGGCGAAGGGGGAGGTAGTGGACGCCGGTTGATCATACGACCCAGTCGTATGATCGAAGAGTGTAAAAAGTGTGGCAATAGACGCGGCGTCCCCGCAGCGTGCGGGGACAAAACGCGGCGGGGACGCCGCATCTACTAGCCGGCTAGTGATACGACAGGGTGGCGGGGTCTGGGGCGACAGCCACCGGCAGTACCGGCAGTACCGGCAGGCACGGCAGTACCGGATCTTGTGCACTTCCCGAGTGCTGCTGGTCACCAACCAATGGCCGCCGCGTGGTGCGACAATCTGTCGCGCCACGGGGCGCGGTGTGACAGGATGTGCCACGGAAGGGTCGTAAAACGGGCCTGAAACATCGAAAAACGGATCGGCACAGGCGATGCTTATACTTTAGCAGGCTCTTGCAAACCCCCTCGTGGCATGGGCGTTCCGTCCATGAAACACGGGCAGGATGCCCGTGCCACGTGTGTATGCAATGGTTTTGCAAGAGACTCATTAGACAAGAAAGGGAGAATATGATGACCACAACGTTTCACACCAAATCGGGCCGTTCAACCACGGCTCTCCTGATGGCGGGGCTGATCCTGTTACACGGCGCGCTTCCGTCCGCAGGAGCTGAAAACAAGAAGAAGGCCGAGACGGACTACGATCTGCAGGCCGTCTCGCCGATGATCGAGCAGATGCAGCGCCATTTGAAGGATGCCTCGGAGGCCGTAGGACGCAATGACGGCAAGGCCGCGCGCGAGGCCTTCACGCGGGCCGACCGGGTCTTCACACTGACGCGCGACTTCCTGCAGGGCGCCGATGCCGCCCGCGATGATGACCGCGCGCCGCAGGCCGCGCTCCGGCCGGGCGGACGGCAGGCGCCGAGGCGCGCGCCCGGATGGGGCCGCTTCTGGCCGGATGCGTTCGACGATGATGACTTCTTCGGCGGCGGATTCTTCGGCAGACGCGATCCCTTCATGGCTCTGCGCGAGATGCAGGAACAGATGGACCGCATGATGGACGAGTCCGACTGGATGCGTGCCGACCCGCAGGCGCTGCATGGGCGCGCGCTGTCGCCGCGCATGGATCTGACGGAAAGCGACGATGCCTACGTCGTGCGCCTCGACATGCCGGGGCTCGACAAGTCCGATATCAACGTCAAGGTCGAGGGGCTGCTGCTGACGATCAGCGGGAGTTCCGAGAGCGGTAGCGAGAGTCAGGATGCCGCCGGCAAGACCCTGCGCCGCGAGCGGCGTTCCGGCCAGTTCCAGCGTACCGTCAGCCTGCCCGGCCCGGTACAGGCCGACAAGGTCGACGCGCGCTACGAGAACGGCGTGCTGACGATCACCGTCCCCAAGGCAGGCGGCCTGCCGGTCGACCCCCGTACCATTCCGATCCGCTAGAAGGGCGGCGCCGTCCCGGGGGTATTATCCGCAGTTATGTCCCACTTGGCGGGCTGGCCTCGGCGCTGATGCGCCAGCCAGGTTAGCGCCGCGTTGTGGATGATCTCGTGCCCGCCCTGGAAGATGGTGACGCGGGTATTATTGGAAACCTTGCGGAACAAGACCCGTTTCTGGCCATACAGAGGGTCGGGATCGGCCAGCGGCACGCCGTCCGGAAGCTTCTGCCTTTCGTAGAAGGCTTCTATGAAAGGCTCTTCGATCCGGTCTCTGTCGGGCACGATGTGGTTGAAGGCGTAAAGGGCGTGCGTGAAGGGTACGGAGCCGCCGTCGTGGCCGTCGGTCACGCCGGCGTTGATATCCATGTTGACCCCGGCGGCCCTGCCGAGGTAGGTGTTGGGAGAGCGCCTGACGCACTCCTGCGCGGCGGTGCCGGATTGATCGGGTCTTCCGCCCACCGCGCTTTCAATGTTGCGCGCATAGAACGGGTACTGGCCGGCGTCCTTCTGCTTCCACCATTCGCGAATATCTGAAATGGGAACCCATGCCGAAACTCCCGCCCACAGATGGGGCGCCCGTCCCGCCATAAGCAGGGCGGCATGGCCACCGCCCGATTGTCCGGCCAGATAGACCCTGTCGGGGTCGATCTCGTAATGCTTCGCCATGTATGCGACGGCATCAATGATGTCCTGCACAACCTTCTCCGACCCGCAGGCATCTGCGGTCGAGTTTTGTCCCCGGAAGTCGGGGTGGATGAAATGCCAGTCGTGAGCCATGCACCACTGGGCATAGATGACTTCCGTCCCGGCCTGCCGGTAGTCGCCCGACCACGTGTGCAGGCCTATGAGCAAGGGCCTCTTGCCCTTGGTGGCAGGGGTGTAGGCCAGCATCGGCTGTCGGGTATTGTCTATGCTGGCCGGGAATTCAACGGCGCGGATTTCCGCGGGCCATCCGGGGATTGTCGGTTGCTCCATGACAGAACTCCATACGGGAAAACATTTGAAGTGTAGCAGAAAGGAGCCTGGATTTCATCAGCGAATGAACAATCACGCGTGGTTGAAGACGGTACTGGACAAGACGGTACTGGACACTCGGAACGGGAACCGTGATAATGAGAATCAACTGCCGATGGTTTGCGGGCGCGAGCCTGCGGACACATTCGCGTGAGGAGAAGACGAATGAAATCCACGACGATGCGTGCCTTATGGCTGGACTCCCAGGGGCAAGCCGAGGTTGATCGGCCGCGGCGCCCGATGGAACTGTCCCGGCCTCAAGATCGGCATCAGGGTGCATGGCACGCTCAACAACTGGCAGGACACCGATACGGGCTGGACACTCGAGGTGGCCATTCCGTTCGCGTCGCTGCTGACGCTCGACAAGCGTCCGCCGGATCCCGGCACCGTCTGGAAGTTCCAGCTCGCGCGGTACGACTACTCCGTCCATCTGCCCGGGGATGGCCGGGAGTTATCGGCCAGCATTCCGCTTTCGAAAGCCAACTTCCATCTGCCCGGCGAGTGGGGTTCGCTCCGCTTCGATGGGGACGAGGACGAACGGTACCACTCACCTTTCGCCCTCGCTCCGTGAGCCGCCGCGCACACCCCTGACGTCGGCCGATTGCCAGTTTCCGCCTTGAGCGGCGCATGGCATTTCTCTAAGATGCATGTGCCATGCAACTGCCGACGCCACCCGTGCTCTTCATCATCTTCGCCAGGCCCGAACTGACGGCGCGAGTCTTCGAGGCTATCCGTGCCGCGCGCCCGGCGCGACTTTTTATTGCCCAGGACGGCCCCCGCGCCGACCATCCCGAGGATGCGGAGAAGTGCCGCCGGACGCTGGAGGTCGCCACGGCCGTCGACTGGCCGTGCGAGGTGCGGACCCATATCCAGGAGCGCAACCTCGGCGTCGGCCGCGGCTGTGCGACGGCCATACAATGGTTTTTTGAACAGGTGGAGGAGGGGGTTATCCTGGAGGATGACGTCCTGCCCGAGCCCTCCTTCTTCCCCTACTGCGCCGAACTGCTCGAGCGGTACCGCCACGACACGCGGATCATGCACATCACGGGCTACAATCCCCTGCTTACCGCTGTCGGCCAGGACTCATATTACTACTCGCCCTTCATGCACTGCTGGGGCTGGGCCACCTGGCGGCGCGTCGCGCAGCAGTACGATTACGGCATCAAGGACTGGCCGCTGCTCAAGGCCTCCGGTCTGATGCGGGCGATCTTCCGGACGCGCCTGCAGCAACGCCACTTCACGGCGATTTTCGATCTCTACCACCGGGGAGTGATCAACAACTGGGATCACCAGTGGCTCTACCTGATCCTCACGAAGGGCGGACTCTGCATCAACCCGTGCGTCAACCTCGTCCGCAACCTGGGCTTCGGTAACGAGGCCAGCTTCGCCCAGAACCCGTGGTGCTACCATGGGCGGCGCACGACGCATCCGATGGAGTTCCCGCTGCGGCATCCGCCCTTTGCCCTTGTCGATCCCCGTGTGGCCAACCAGATCCTCCGCAAGGCCTACAATGTCTGGTGGCCGCGCCTGCTGGCCGTCCGCCTCGCCATGCCGTTCTTTCCCCTGATCCAGCGCATAGGGCGGTGGTGGTTCGGGCGACGCCGTCCCGGCTAGCCGCGCGCAGGGCACCGAAATAAACGCCAAGTCCGCAGCCACGGAAGGGACGCGCGTCTGCTCGTCCGATTGTGTAGTGCAAGAGTCCGCTCAGGAGCAAGCGCGAAGCACACACTTAAACCCTCACTTAATCTCCCTCTTAAACGGCAAACTTACTCCACCCGCTTACTCCACCCCGCTTACTCCTAGCCTAGCCGATTACGAACTTGGCTACCGGTACCTATTCCCATATTCATGCTATATTAAATGCACATGAAAGGGGAAACTGTTCATGCTCTCGCCCGGCTTTCCGAACTCAAGTGCCGTCGCACCATCGATGCCTTGAGCCGTTGTGCCTTGGCTGTCAGCTATTGCGCCACCGCAGGCGAAACAACGGATTGAGGCTTGGGCCGTGATTATTCCGTAACCGAGGCTTCAGCGAGTGTGAATCTGCAAAAGGATGTCAAAAACGAGAATTTTGTCTATTCCGGCGGCGGGCGCTGTCATGGGCGTACTGGCAATCCCGTTGTTGGGGCAGACCCTCTTCAGGGGAATCGCCGGGGACGACTGGCATACGGCGGCGAACTGGACGGGCGGTGCCATCCCGGGCAGCAACGAAACCGCCGTGCTCGGTTCCACTGCGGCCTTGGCCGCCACAAACGCAGTGGCGCGGATCAGGCGTGGCAAAACGGGCTCGGGCGCCACAGTGTCACTGGGTAAAAGAGCCGCATCCAGCGGAGGCCTGACCGTGGATGGCGGCACCTTGTCGCTCGTCTCGCCCTCGACCTCGTATGTCGGGGAGATGGGCTCGGGCGAACTGATAGTCACCAACCGGGGCGTTCTGGAAGGCGGTGCCATCATGGTGGCGTTCGAGAAGGCTTCTCGCGGGGCGTTGCGCATTCTGGAGGGCGGCACGCTGCGCAACCCGAGCAGCCCGCTCGTGGTAGCGATGAAGGGGCTGGGCGCTCTGCATGTCAGCGGCGGAACGCTGGACTCGCCCGGACAGGGAATCACAGGGCCGTCGTTTGCCAACGGCCAGGCAGACATCCTCTTCGACAACGGTGCCAATGTGACGGCCAGAAACTTCCTGCTGGCAAATGTGGGTGAGAACTCGCGCGCCGGCGTGACGGTTCGCGGCAACTCCTCGGTCGTCAATCTTGGTAACCTGACGATGGGAGGCAAGTCGGGGGTGCTGGGAACAGTCACCTTCGAATCCGGCTCATGGATGCAGAAGGGCGCGATGTATGTCGGCAACAAGAAGGGCAGCACCGGCCAGATCGTCATTAGCAGCGGCGGGTTCCAGCCGCAGAGCGAGGTCAACATCGGCGCCAATTCAGGGACTTTCGGTTACCTGATGGTGACCAACACGACGCTTGTCTGGACTAATGCGAGTGCCGTTGTACGTGCAGGGCAGTCCGGCACCGGCACACTGGAAGTCATCGACAGCACAATGTCGGCACGCGGAGATCTTCATATAGGCACCTTCGCCAGCGCTACCGGCAGCGCACGTTTTGTCGACTCTAGCGTGACCAACCGAGGTGCCGTCACCGTCGGGAACATTGCCGGAAGTGTTGGAAACATCGTGCAGACGGGTGGAAGTCTGACGGTTCCCGGCATATTTAAGCTGGCGGCGAGCGGCACCGGTGCCTATTGGGCGACGAATGCCGTCTTCGACGGACAGCAAGTGTGGATTGCGTCCGGAAACGTGGCGGCCGTCGGCCATGCGGAACTGGCCGGCACACAGCGGATGTTCCGTGTGAGCAACAAATTGGAACTGGGCAAGCTGGGCTCCGGCACCATCACGAACCGCGTGGCCCGATACGCCGGCGGCATCGACCTCGCCTCTGCGACCACGCTCACGATCGGCAATGGCGGCATCCACATTGCCTTCGAGGAAAATCCCGCCGCGCTCGGCATGTACTGGGGCTTGCGCTGGGCGGGTTATCGTGTCGACGAACTGGAAGCCCTGCGCTCGGGTACACCGGCAAGGCTGGCGTGGGATGTCAGCCGGATTGATCCCTACTATCAGAAAAACGTCGGCATCTACTACGATGGCGACTTCACCTACGTCGGCATTCCCGTGAAGCGATTCGCTCCGAAGCCCACATTCATCATTGTCCAATGAGCCAGATTACAGATACACGCCTGAGGTGTGCCGCGCTCGCCGCATTTGCGTCGTGCGCAACCGTAATGCCAGGAACGGCCGCGCCGGAACATGGCGATGCCGCCGTCCGCCACGAGATCGTCCAGGCGGCGGAGCGTGGCCAGTCGATAGAGCCGGCGAAGACGCCCGATGGCGTCGCGACTCTGAAGGTAGCCTGGAAGAATACCGCAGGCGGGGCGGGATCATTCAAGCGGATGCCTGTCAAGCCGCTCCCCCTGGACTGGAGCGTTCCGGTTGTCTGCAGGCTCTACCTGCCCGCCGGAAGCGGGTTAAGGGCCTTCAACCTGCGCATCGAGGATGCGTCGGGCGAGACCTTCCAATACTACCGCACCATACCGGGGGACGCCACGGGGTGGATCGCCATCACGAACATCGTGGATGTGGCGAATCCTCCCGGAAGCTGGGGCGGGAACGGCGACCGGTGCATGGACTTGCCATTGTCGGTTTGCGGCGCGGGCTTTGATTTTGACAAGACGGCAGCCGGCGGCTTCTTCCTCTTCGCACCGGTCGAGCACGCCGCCCCCGGGGGGGCGGCGCGATGGAAGCAGGTTGACCTCGCCGGGGAGCCGGCGGCGGTCACGCTGCTTGCCGCCGGGAAGCGTGGGCAGTCACACGCCACTACGACGCTGCCCGACGGCAGGCGCGCGCGCCGGATCGACTGGCGGAAGACCGGCGAGACGAAGTTCGACCTGATGTTCGGTGGCGGCATGACTTTCGAGCGATTCGGTGCGGCCTCGTTGCGCGTAAAGGCCTATCTGCCGGAGCCGGGGATGCTCAGGGCGCTCAACCTGCGCCTGCAGGACGCCGATGGCGAGGCGCTTCAGTACGTGCAGACCATTCCGTCAGATGCCCGCGGCTGGTACGACGTGGTCTTCCCCATCAACGCCACCCTCCGCGCGCCCACGTCCTGGGGCGGAAGCGCCCCCAACAAGATGATCGACTTTCCCGCCAGGCTCTCCTCCCTGGCGGGCGTCTTCGCCCGCCCGGAGACCCCCGGTTGGATGGCGCTCGATACGGTACAGATAGAGTTGCTGCCCGGTCCGCTGGAGCCCGTATTTGAGATCGGCACTCCCATCGGCGTCCTTTGTCCGGGAGCGGAGAGCAGGCTGGGGTGGCGGATCGTCAACACATCATCCGGGCCGGTCAGCGGCGTGCTGCAGTACGATGTTTCGGACGTTCACGGTACGACGGTCGCGTCCAACACGCTGCCTGTGAAGGTGGCGGCTGGCGCGGAGGTCTTCGTACCGCTTCCCGCGCCCGCGAAGCGCGGCATCTATTCCGTCGGCATGGTGTATCGTGAGGAGGGCATCAGCGCGCCGCCGTCCAGGAGCCTCCGCAGTTTTTCCTACATGGCACCGGCGGGCCCCACGCCCGGAAAGGGCGAGGGCTTTATCTTCGGGGTCTGCTCCCATTCTCAATGGCACCCTCCGGAGGTGCAGGAGCTGCAGGCTCTGGCGGCATCGTTGTGCGGCGTGAAGATGCTGCGCGAGGACATGCTGTGGGAGCGCATGGAGCCGCGGCAGGGAGCCTGGAACTTCCGTTTCTTCGACAGTGTGGTCAAGATATTCGACCGGCATGGCATCGAGGTCGCGCCCATCTACTGCTACCGTCCCGAGTGGGCCGTGGCCAGGGATTGGAAGCCCATCAGGCCGGAGTCGCCGCGCGGCAAGCGTCCCGACTTCGGCCATTGGGCGAATTTCATCCGCACAGCCGCCAGCCGCTATGGCGACAGGATCCGCTATGTGGAGGTCTGGAACGAACCCGACCTTCTCGGCTACGCCAACTTCACGGCCGAGGAGTACATCGAGATGCTGAAGATCGCCTATGCCGAGACGAAAAAGGCGGCACCGGATGTCACCGTCCTCACCGGCGGCTTTACCATGATGCCGCCCTTCCTCAACATCGTCGATCCGCAGCACATGGAGAAGACCCTGACGCAGGGCCGCGGCTATTACGACGTTCAGGCCTTCCACGTCCACGGCATATTCGAGAGGTACCGCGAGCAGGTCGATCGCCTCATGGAGTTTCGCAAGGAACTGGGTGTCACTGCACCCTGGTGGGCCAACGAGACCGCCATCACATCCACGGGTTTCGGCGAATACGTGCAGGCCAGGACGCCGCGCCCAGATACTCGCCCGCCTTGTTGGCGTGGTGGCCATCGTACCTTAGCTTGTCGCCGGACCAGACGTAGCCGACGTGGAGCGAGCGTGACTGATCCGGCAGAGCCGTCGGCTTGGCGGTCTTGCGGTCAAATGCAGGATCGGGGAAGGTGCCGCCCCACTCGCTGTCGCGGAGCGCGTTCTCGAACGCATCACCCACGGGCAGGACGCGGCAGCCGAGCTGATCCGCAACGCCATAGTAGGCATCCCGCAGCTTCCAGTACATATCCAGCCGGGAGAAATTCTTCTTGAAGATCGGATCGTCGCCGCGGTAGGCCCACGTCTCGTGCATGAGGATCTCGGCCTTGGGACGCTGCTGCCGGATGTAGGCGCACAGATTGCTCGCGAAAGGCTGGTAGGTCTCCACCCGGAAGCTGTGCATGCTGAACTGCTGGATGGTGATGAAGTCCCACTCCTCGGCGGTCAGCTTGCTCCACGCCTGCGCCATCTTGTTGGTGGCGCCCCTCTGGAAGGCCTCGGCATTGGCCCAGTGTTTGGCCAGGGGACAGCCGCCGATGCTGATGGTGCGGAATGTCAGCTTGTCGCCGGCCGCCTAGACGATCTTCGGCAGGAAGCGCGTGGCATTCTGCGAGAAGCTGTTGCCGATGGCAAGCAGCTTCACGTGCCTGGGTGCCGGGGTGGCGGGAGTTTCCGGTTCAGCCGCAATCAATCCGGTGGATGCCAGAACTACTGCCAGGCCAGCCGCGATGCGGCTCTTGAAACCTGCAAGGTGTGCTCTTGTCATGCGAACAATGTACGCCCATAATCGAACATGTCACGGTCTGTATCTATCTGTTCTTCCAGATCAAAATGAATCTCGAAGGTCGTGTCTTCCACGTCTTTCATGTTATGCCCCAATAATATGCGACTTACGAGTCACCTGCCCCCAAGCACTGCCGCAGCCCCTCTGTGACGCCGCGGAAGCGGATGCCGAGATCGTCCTGCGCCTCGGTGTTGTCCGTGGCGGCCTCGTGCTCGATGCGGCTGATGGCGTAGCGCGTCAGGGGCGGCCGCGCCATGGTGTGCTCCATCACCCAGGCGATGGCGCGGCAGAGCGGCAGCGGAACGGCAATGAAGGGGCGGT
>JAAYLN010000027.1 GCA_012521875.1 Lentisphaerota bacterium
CCTCGTCGGCGGCCAGCAGCACCTCGTTTGTAACGGGATGGATAATGTCGTGCAGCGACGTGCGGCCGAGGATGCGCTGCCGCAGCGGCAGGTTCCCCTCGCCCTCGGTGCTGGTCTCGATCTCGATACCGTTGACCGTGTTGCAGTCCAGCATGACGATGTTGACGTCCTGCGCCACGTCGACGAGCTTGCGCGTGAGGTAGCCGGCGTCGGCCGTCTTGAGGGCCGTGTCGGCCAGACCCTTGCGGGCACCGTGCGACGAGATGAAGTATTCCAGGACGCTCAGGCCCTCGCGGAAGCTGGCGGTGATCGGATTCTCGATGATCTCGCCCGAGGGCTTGGCCATCAGGCCGCGCATGCCGCCGAGCTGGCGGAGCTGGGCCTTGGAGCCGCGCGCCTTGGAGTCGACCATCATGTACATGGGGTTGGTCTCGGTCGGCTCGGGAACCTCGGGCGAGATGTTCTTGTCGATGGCCACGAAGAGGTCATCTGCGATCTTCTCGTGGGTGGTGGTCCAGATGTCGACGATCTTGTTATGGCGCTCGCCCTCGGTGATCACACCCATCTGGAGCTGCTGCTCGACCTTGCGCACCTCCTCGCGGGCACGCTCGATCAGCGCATCCTTGGAGGCGGGGCGGATCATATCCTTGATGCCCATCGAGACACCGGCCAGGGTGGCATGCTCGAAGCCCAGGGTCTTGAGCTTGTCCAGCACCTGGACCGTGACCGCATGGCCGGCTACCTGGTGGCATGTCAGGATCAGGTCGCCGAGCTTGCTCTTGTCGACCTTCTCGTTGACGAAGCCGAGGTCGGCGGGCCATATCTCGTTGAAGATCACACGGCCTACGGTGGTCTCCAGCAGCTTCAGATCCTTGCGGCCCAGGCGCGTGTCGCGGCCGTAGTCGGGGTTGCGGAAACGGATGCGCGCGTGGATCCTTGCGTGTCCCTGCGCATGCGCCAGCAGAACCTCGTCGGTAGAACCGAAGAGCGGCAGGCTCTCGCGGGTGTCGAAGGGATTGCGCCCGGCGATGCGGCCGTGCAGCTTGTCCTGCTGCGAGGGGATCGTAAGGTAGTAGATACCCAGCGCGATGTCCTGCGTCGGCGTCATCACGGCGCGGCCGGAGGCCGGCGAGAAGATCGAGTTCGAGGCCAGCATCAGCAGGCGGCTCTCGAGCTGCGCCTCGATCGAGAGGGGCACATGCACGGCCATCTGGTCGCCGTCGAAGTCGGCGTTGAAAGCCGTGCAGACCATCGGGTGGATCTGGATGGCCTCGCCCTCGATCAGCACCGGCTCGAAGCTCTGGATCGAGAGGCGGTGGAGCGTCGGGGCGCGGTTGAGCATGACCGTCTTGCCCTTGATGACATCCTCGAGGGCCTCCCAGACCTGGTCGTCGTGGCGCTCGATGAGCTTGCGCGCGCTGCGCACGGTGTGGCAGACACCGAGCTCCTTGAGACGGCGGATGATGAAGGGCTCGAAGAGCGTCAGGGCCATCTTCTTGGGCAGGCCGCACTGGTGGAGGCGCAGGTGCGGCCCCACGACGATCACGGAGCGGCCGGAGTAGTCGACGCGCTTGCCGAGCAGGTTCTGGCGGAAGCGGCCGCTCTTGCCCTTGAGAATGTCGCTGAGCGACTTGAGGGGGCGGTTGCCGGAACCGGTCACGGCACGCCCGTGGCGGCCGTTGTCGAAGACGGCGTCGACGGCCTCCTGCAGCATGCGCTTCTCGTTGCGGATGATCACATCCGGGGTCTTGAGCAGCAGCAGGTTCTTCAGCCGGTTGTTGCGGTTGATGACGCGGCGGTAGAGATCGTTGAGGTCGGAGGTGGCGAAGCGGCCGCCCTCGAGGGGCACCAGCGGGCGCAGTTCCGGCGGAATCACGGGCAGCACGTCGAGGATCATCCACTCCGGCTTGGCGCCGCTCGTGCGGAAGCCCTCGCAGATCTTCATGCGCTTGGTGATGCGCTTGCGGGTCTGCTTGCTCTTGGTGTTCTCGATCTGCTCCTCGAGATCGGCCATCATCTGGTCGAGGTTGATGCGCGAGAGGCACTTGCGGATGGCCTCGGCACCCATCATGGCCTGGAAGTTCTCGCCGTACTTCTCGACGGCCTCGGCGTATTCGGCCTCGGGCAGGAGCTGGAGGTAGTTCAGCGGCGTGTCGCCGGGATCGACCACCAGGCGGTCCTCGTAGTAGAGCACGCGCTCGAGCTGCGAGGCGGTGAGGTCGAGCATCAGGCCGATGCGGCTCGGCATGCACTTGAAGAACCAGATGTGCGAGACCGGCACGGCCAGCTCGATGTGCCCCATGCGCTCGCGGCGCACGCGCGAGACCGTGACCTCGACGCCGCAGCGGTCGCAGACCACGCCCTTGTGCTTGATGCGCTTGTACTTGCCGCAGGAGCATTCCCAGTCGCGCGTGGGTCCGAAGATGCGCTCGCAGAAGAGCCCGTCACGCTCTGGACGGTAGGTCCGGTAGTTGATCGTCTCGGGATTGCGTACCTCGCCATGGCTCCATGAACGGATGGTTTCGGGCGAAGTCAGCGAGATGCTGACCGCGTCGTATTCTCCCTGCTCGGCGAGGTCGAGCACATCCTTGGGTGCGTATGGATTCAATGTTCGTCTCCCCTGAAAATTAGATGACCGGTGCGGGACGGCTATCGCCACCCAGCAGTTTCATATCGAGGCAGAGGCCGCGCAGCTCGTTCATCAGCACCAGGAACGACTCCGGCATGCCGGCCTCGAGTGTGTTGGCGCCCTTGACGATCGACTCGTAGATGCGCGTGCGGCCGGCGACGTCGTCGCTCTTGACCGTCAGGAGCTCCTGCAGCGCGTAGGCCGCGCCGTAGGCCTCGAG
>JAAYLN010000227.1 GCA_012521875.1 Lentisphaerota bacterium
AAGAATCGAGCAATCCGAAAGAATCGAATCATTCGAATCCATCGACTCTATCGATTCTTTCGACAAGGTGTGGAGACAAGGTGTTAGCGCGGAGCGCACACTCTAAACCCTCTCTTAATCTCACTCTTAATCGGCACACTTTATCCGCCGGCTTAATCCAAATTTCGCGATTTTCGCGGTTTTCGCGGTTCCCCTTCCCAGCAGCACCATCTAATGCATTCGCGTGAATTAGCGTCCATTCGCGGTTCCATTCTCCGCAGCTTCGCGCCTTCGCGTGGGCTTTCCCTGTAGCTTTCGACAAAGCGTAGGGACAAAGTGTGTCTCTGACCCATTCCAACTGCCTACTGCCACTGCCTACTGCTACTGCCGCCGCGCCGCTGGGCAGCGGCATGGCGGTCGCCTTTGGCGGGGGCTGGCGTAGTAGCGCGGCGCAGTTCGCGGATCTCGTCGCGCAGGGCCGCGGCACGCTCGAACTCGAGCGCCCCGGCGGCCTCGAGCATCTCGCGTTCGAGCGCCTCGAGCGTGGCGGCGATATCGTAATCCGCCGCATCCTCGGCCACGGCCTGGGTGGCAATGCGGCGCGCCTCGTCCTCGCTGCGCAACTCCTCGTCGAGCGCGCGCTGCACGCCGCGGGGCGTGATGCCGTGCTCCTCGTTGTAGGCGAGCTGGCGCTCGCGGCGCGAGCGCGTGGTCTCGATCATGCGGCGCATGGAGTCGGTGATCTGGTCGGCGTAGAGGATGACGCGCCCCTTGAGGTGGCGCGCGGCGCGGCCGGCCGTCTGGATCAGCGAGGTGTCGGAGCGCAGGAAGCCCTCCTTGTCGGCATCCAGCACGGCGACCAGCGCGACCTCGGGCAGGTCGAGACCCTCGCGGAGCAGGTTGATGCCGACGAGCGTGTCGAACTCGCCGAGGCGCAGCCGCCGCAGGATGGCGACGCGCTCGAGGGCATCAATGTCGGAGTGGAGATACTCGACGCGCAGGCCGGCCTGCGTCAGGTAGCGCGAGAGATCCTCGGCGGTGCGCTTGGTGAGCGTGGTCACGAGCGTGCGGTCGCCCTCGGCCGCGGTACGGCGGATCTCCTCCATCACGTCGTCGATCTGTCCGTCGAGCGGGCGCACCTCGACCGGCGGATCGGGCAGGCCGGTGGGGCGGATCACCTGCACGGCGTGGCACCGGCTGGCCTCGCGCTCCGCCGCGCCGGGGGTGGCGCTGGCGTAGATGATGGCCCCGACCTTGCTTTCGAACTCGTCGAACCGGAGCGGGCGGTTGTCGGCGGCCGAGGGTAGGCGGAAGCCGTGCTCGATGAGCGTCAGCTTGCGCGCGCGGTCGCCGTTGTACATGCCGCGGATCTGCGGCAGGCTGACGTGCGACTCGTCTATGATCGTCAGGAACTCGCCGGGGAAGTAGTCGATCAGGCAGGCGGGCGGCTCGCCCGGCGCGCGTCCGGCGAGGGGGGCGGAGTAGTTCTCGATGCCGCTGCAGTAGCCCAGCTCGCGCAGCATCTCGAGGTCGAAGCGCGTGCGCTGGGCGATGCGCTGCGCCTCGAGGAGCTTGCCGCGCTCCTCGAACCAGGCCACGCGCTCCTCGAGTTCGGCGCGGATGCGGCCGAGGGATCTGTCGATCTTCGAGCGCGGCAGCACAAAGTGCCTGGCCGGCGAGACCAGGACGCTTCCGAGGCTTTCGAGGGAACGGCAGGCGACGGGATCGTAGCGGTGGATGGCGGTGATCTCGTCGCCGAAGAACTCCACGCGCAGGCCGTCCTTGCGGTACGAGGGGAAGATGTCGAGGATGTCGCCGCGCACACGGAAGGTGCCGGAGGCCGGCTCGATGTCGTTGCGCTGGTACTGGATGGCGACGAGCTGCTCGAGCACGCTCTCGCGGGAGATGTCCTGGCCGGTCTCGAGCTCGACGAGCATCGAGCGGTAGTCCTCGGGCGAGCCGAGGCCGTAGATGCAGGAGACGCTGGCGACGATGATCACGTCCTGCCGGTTCAGGAGCGAGTTGGTGGCCGAGAGGCGGTAGCGCTCGATCTCGTCGTTGATCGCGGCATCCTTCTCGATGAAGGTGTCGGTCTGCGGGATGTAGGCCTCGGGCTGGTAGTAGTCGTAGTAGCTTACGAAGTACTCGACGGCGTTGTGCGGGAAGAAGCCCTTGAGCTCGGCGAAGAGCTGCGCGGCGAGGGTCTTGTTGTGCGAGATGATCAGCGTCGGCCGCTGGTGGGCGGCGATGACGCTGGCCATGGTGAAGGTCTTGCCCGATCCGGTGACCCCCTCGAGGCAGAGGCGCTGGCACCCCTCCTGCAGACCGCGCACCAGGGTGGCGATCGCCTCGGGTTGGTCACCGGTGGGCGCATAGGGCGCTACCAGCTCGAAGACATGCTTCATGTCTTAGCGGGTTCGATTCAACAGCGTTGAATCGAACAGAATCCAGAATCCAGAATCCAAGGAATCCAGTAGCTTGAACGATTTGAAGGCATCGTCGCCTGTTCGCAAGCTAGTTTCAATTACGCTAAAAAAAAAGCTAAAGGAGAAGCCTTTCATTCTGGATTCTGAATTCTGGATTCTGGATTCGGGTGCGATCCACTTTTGTGGAGCGCACCCGCTACTATACCAGCGCGCGCCAGAGCTCGATGTTCTCGAGCTTCTGGCGGACCGCGTTCGAGAAGGCGGCGCCCGTGGCGCCGTCCACGATGCGGTGGTCGACGGAGAGCGTCATCTTCATGAGCGTGCGCACCGCGAGCTTGCCGTCCACCACCGCCGCCTGCTCGCGGGCGCTGGAGACGGCCAGAATCGCGGCCTCGCCGGGGTTGATGATGGCGAGGAAGTTCTCGACGTTCATCATGCCCATGTTCGAGACCGTGAAGCTGCTGCCGGTCATCTCGTCGGGCAGCAGCTTGCCGTCGCGGGCCTTGACGGCCAGCGCCTTGGCCTGGTCGCGCAGTTCGGCGAGTGTCAGGAGCTGCGCCGCCCGGACGACCGGCACGACGAGTCCGTTGTCCACGCTGACGGCCACACCGAGGTCGACGTCGCCGCGCCAGATCACCTCGCGTCCGTTGGTGATGCTGTTGACGGTCGGGAACTCCTCGAGCGAGAGCACGACGGCTTCGAGGATGAAGTCGTTGACGCTGTAGTTCACCCCGCTCGCCTTGAGCTCGGCGCGCATCTTCATCAGGTCGGTCATGTCGACCGTGACGGTGACGTAGAAGTGGGGAATGGTCTGCTTGCTCTCGAGGAGGCGCCGCGCGATCACCTGCCGCATGCGCGACATCGTCACCGGCTTGCAGCGGGCGGCGCGCTCGATATCGGCGACCATGATCCGGCCGCCATCGCCCGTGCCGCGTACCGTCAGCACATCCACCTCCTGCTCCTGCGCCAGGCGCTTGGCGGCGGGGGTGATGCGGAGGGCGTCGTAGCTGCGGGATTCGAGGTAGGCGCGCACGTCCTTCTCGACGATGCGTCCCTCGGGGCCGGTGCCGACGATGCGCGCGGGATCAATGGCGCAGTCGCGGGCCAGTGCCCGGGCGCGCGGCGAGATGATCAGCCGGGCCGGCGCGGCCGGAGCCGCGGGGGCGGCGGGCACCGGTGCGGGGAGGGGGGTCAGGGACGGCGCTGCCGGAGCCGGAGCCGGGCGGGGCTTGGGGGCGCCGGCCAACTTGTCGGCAGCCGCAGTTGCGGCGGCCGGCACGGCGCTCGGCGCTGGGGCCGGAGCCTCGGCCTTGGCCGCCGGAGCCGGAGCGGCGGCGGGCGGCGGGGTGTCGGGCACCTTCTCGCCCTTCTCGCCGATGTAGCCGACCACGGTGTTGACCGGCACGGTGATGCCTTCGCGGACGATGATCTTGATCAGCGTGCCCTCGAAGAAGCTCTCGACCTCGAGGTTGGCCTTGTCGGTCTCGATCTCGAAGAGGATGTCGCCCTTGGCGACGGTATCACCCTCGTTCTTCACCCACTTGACGATGGCACCTTCCTCCATCGTCTGTCCCAGTTTCGGGAAAATGATTGTCTGAGCCATTAGAGAATCTCCTTGCAGGCGGCGACGATGTCGCCGGCGTTGGGCAGGAATGCCTTTTCAAGCACGTGGGACTGCGGCGCGATGCCGTCCTTGGCGCCGACGCGCAGCACGGGGGCGTCGAGGTAGTCGAAGGCCTCGGCCATGATGCGCGAGGCGATCTCGCCGGTGAAGCTGCCGATGTTGACGGCCTGGCTGGCCACCACGCAGCGTCCCGTCTTGCGGACGGAGGCGAGGACGGTCTCCATGTCGAGCGGCACCAGCGAGCGCAGGTCAATGACCTCGGCCGAGTGTTCCTCGGCGGCCAGCGTCTCGGCGGCCTTGAGGCAGTCGTGGATGGCCGGGCCCCAGGTGACGATGGTCACGTCGTTGCCGGCGCGCTTGACGTCGGCCACGCCGAGCGGGATCAGGTGCTCGCCCTCGGGCACCACGCCCTTCATGTTGTAGAGCAACTGCGACTCGACGAAGAGGATCGGGTTGTTGTCGCGGATGGCGGTCTTCAGCATGCCCTTGGCGTCGGCCGGGGTGGCTGGATAGACCACGTATAGGCCGGGGATGTGGGCGAACACCGACTCGAGCGTCTGCGAGTGCTGCCCGCCGTAGCCCTTGCCGCCGCCCACGCTGGCGCGGATGACCAGCGGCACCTCGACCGTCGCGCCCGACATGTAGTGCCACTTGCCGGCCTGGTTGGCGATCTGGTCGGAGGCCATCAGGGCGAAGTCCATGTACATCAGCTCGACGACGGGGCGCAGGCCGGTCATCGAGGCGCCGACGGCCGTGCCGCAGATGGCGGCCTCGGAGATCGGCGAGTTGAAGACGCGCTGGCGGCCGAAGGCCGCGATCAGGCCCTTGGTGACCTTGAAGGCCCCGCCGTACTCGGCGATGTCCTCGCCGTAGAGCACGACGCGGTTGTCGCGCTGCATCTCCTCGATGAGCGCCTCCTTGATGGCGTCCTTGTAGGTCAGCTCGTTGTTGTCGCCGCGCTTGATGGCCGGGAACTCGCCCAGCAGCTCGGTCTTGGCGGCGGCCGCGGGAACCACCTCGGCGGTGGTGTCGGTGTACATGTACTTGATCACGTCGCGCGGATCGGGATCGGCGGCGGCGGCGGCGCGGGCGGCGGCGCGGGCGTTGCGGTCGGCCACACGCTCCTTCAGGGCCGCGAGCTTCCTGGCGGTGATGGCGCCGGCCTCGAGCAACTGCTTCTCGAAGGTGACCAGCGGATCGAGGGCGCGCCAGGCGGCCTCCTCGTCCTTGGTGCGGTACTCGGTGCGCGGATCGCTGAGGGAGTGGCCGTAGTAGCGGTAGGTGTCGAACTCGATCAGGACCGGGCCCTCGCCCTTGCGGCACTTCTCCGCCGCGCGGCGCATGGCGTCGAGGCAGGCCAGGATGTCCATGCCGTTGACGACCTCGGCGTTGAGGTTGTTGTCGGCGAAGCCCGCAGCGCGGCGCGCCATGAAGTCGATGCCGGTGACCTCGCGGTCGGCGCGGCCGGTCATGCCGTAGTGGTTGTTGATCAGGGCGTAGACGATCGGGAGCCCGAAGCCGTGCTCGCCGGCGTAGTCGGGATCGGTGAACTGCCCCATGGCGGCCCAGTTGAGCGACTCCATGACCACGCCGTTGTTGTAGGCGCCGTCGCCGGCGAAGCAGCAGGTGACCTTGCCGTTGCGGAAGTAGCGGGCGCTCATGGCGGCGCCGGTGGCGATCGGCACGCCGCCGCCGACGATGGCGTTGGCGCCGAGGTGGCCGACGCGGAAGTCGGCGATGTGCATGCCGCCGCCGCGGCCCTTGCAGTAGCCGTCCTCCTTGCCGAAGAGCTCGGCAATGGCGCGGTACACGTGATCCTCAAGTCCGGCCTCGACGAGATCCTTGCGCTTGTCGCTCGTCTCCCAGGGCTGGCGCGCGCGGAGCTCCTCGACGCTCATGCCGCGGATGGCGGCGCAGCCCTTGGCCAGCGAGTCGCCGTGGCCGCGGTGGGTCGAGGTGATGTTGTCGTCGTAGCTCATGCCGGCGCAGCAGCCCACGGCGGTGGCCTCCTGGCCGATCGAGACGTGGGTCGGGCCGCGGTAGTCAAAGCCCGCGCAGGAGGGATAGGCACCCGAGCGCAGCTTGACGATCATCTCCTCGAACTCGCGGATCGTCAGCATGTCCTCGTAAAGGTCCACGGCCTGCTGCGCGGTCAGGTTGCCGTCGGCGATCTCGGTCTTGAGATCCTTCTTGTAGGTGTAGGCAGGGATCTTGCCGCAGGAGATGTTCTGCGGCTTGAACGAGGGTTGCAGTGTGCTGAAGTAGGTGGTGTTGCTCATGGTGTTCCTGGGGTTATCGTGTGAAAGGTTCTCCGTGTGTGTCGGGTTAGACAGTCAGTACCGTGACACCGGCCCGGCGCAAGGCCTTGATTTGGTCGGCCGGGGCGGCCGCGTCGGTGATCAGGTGCGAGAGGGAGCTGAACTCCCCGAAGCGGACAAAGCTGGACTTGCCGAACTTGCTGCTGTCGGCCAGCAGGGCCACCTGACGCGCGCGCGAGATGGCGAGCTCCTTGGTGAAGGCCTCGTTGGGGTCGGTGGTCGTCAGGCCGCTCGCGGCCGAGACGCCGATCGAGCCCATGAAGGCCCAGTCCAACTGCACGCGCTCGAGCACTGGGCGCGAGAGGGGACCCACGAACGTCTGGCTGAGGCGGCGGCACTCGCCGCCGGTGAGGATCATGCGCGGCCCGTTGCTGCTGAGGAGGTGGGCCACGCGCAGCGAGTTGGTTACGACCGTCAGTTGCGTCATGGGGACGAGCAGTTGCGCCAGGGCGAGGATGGTGCTGCCGCCGTCCAGAAAGACGGTATCGGCGGGGCCTATCAGCGAGAGGGCCGCCTCGGCGATGGCCTGCTTCTCGCGCGCGGCGATGGAGGTCTTGGCGTCGAAGAGCAGCTCATCGTGCGGCTTCTGCAACTCGGTCGCGCCGCCATGCACGCGGCGCAGACGGCCCTGCTGCTCGAGCTCGTCCAGGTCGCGGCGGATCGTGGCGGGCGAGACATGCAGCCAGTCGGCCAGCTCATCGACGCGCACGATATGCTGCGCCTGCAGGCGCGCGCGGATGCGCTCCTGCCGCTCGATGGCCAGGCTGGAGTTGGAGGTTACGGCGTTCATTTGGTCGTCAAAAAATCAAGAACGCGCAAATTGTTGCATAACCGCGCAAAATCTGCAAGGGGAAAGAGGGATGGGGAATTTTAGAATTTTAGATTTGTGTGATTTGTGATTTGTGGCAGTGGCCTCCCGTTCGCATCAGATGCGCTATGGAGCCCGCGGTCTCCGCGGTGTATTGATGCGGCGCATGATTGGCGAACATTACCGCCGGGGACGGCGGGCTCCCTATGCATTCCGGCTTTTCCGTTCGCTCTTGATGCGTCGGCTCTGTCACGCCACGCGGTACACCTTGTCCCCTGTGTCCCCTACGTCCCATCCGTCATTATTGGCGCAAGCGGAAGATAAAGCGGCATTTCAACCCCGTTTATGAGGTGGCTCTTCAGGCCACATGATCATCTAGCACGTGACCTGGGGCTGCGCTACGCTTGCCCCGGGCTATGGTGAGACCGCCCCTTCGGGGCTTTTTGCGGTGCCGTGCTCGGCTCTGCCGGATCATTCTCGTTGCGGCGGATCTGCGTGTCCGGTGACTGGAGCAGCCTGTGTAAGAGCTAATGAAAGCCCTGAAGGGGCGAGATATACCAGCCCAGGGCAACGCCCTGGGTAACGAGGCAAAAACAGATGAGCCCTGAAGGGGCGGGATATAGTGTCGGGGAAGAAGGGTTGTCTGCCGGATGATGGGGCGGGCTTTCAGCCCTTGTTCCCTTTGGACGTTATTTCCTAGGACGGCGTCGCCCTTCCATCCGCGTTCCGCCCACTTTCCATATGCCCGCCGCACGCCCCCACCGGAAACTGACCCATTACGGTTTGACAGCCGGCTTTGCATCGGCGTAACATGTCGTCACTGGGGATGCAGTCCGGCGCGCGAAGCATCGGTGTCCCCCGTGCAAACGGATGATGCCCATGTCGAATTCCGGTTTCAATCATGCCTGTGTGCGGCTCGCCCTGCTCATCTGCCTGGTTGCGGCCGCGGCTCCGCGTTCCGCGCGAACCGCCCCCGATTACTATTGACGGCTCGGCACCGGCACCTATGGAACTCCGGGGGCGGGCGCACCGGACGATGTGCTCCTGACCCATGCCCGGTTCGACTGGCAGATGATCGCCTTCGGCAACAACGTCGATCTGCCGGCCATCAACCGCTGCCTGGCCTTGAATCCGCGCCAGCGCTTCCTCGTGCGGCTCTGGCCGCTGCAGCAGGGGGACTCCTACCTCGACTATCTCTACCGCCCGGAAGTCCGCGGGCGGATTGATTCGGCCATCCATGCGCAGGTCAGACAGATGCAGGAGGAACTCGCGCGTCCCCGGCAGGTGCTGGCCTACACGTTTCTCGAGGAACTGCCGTCGCACTGGGATCCCTGCTACGCCCTGGAATCCGACGCGGAAATCCTCGCGGTTCTCGCCCCCCACCGCGAGGCCATCGAGCGCGACCTGGGACGCCCCCTGACGCTGGACGCGGCGACGAAGGCCTGGCTGGGTACGCGGTTCATCAACAGCATGGATCAGATCCACGCGACGATCCGCCGGGCCGCGGGACGCGACCCGTTGATCCTCTTCTGGCCCCGTTTCGACTGGTTCGATGCGGCGACGCTGGAACGGATCATTCATCCCGGCGGGGCGGACGGCGTCTTCATCTATGTGCTGCGTCCCGACCGCTGGCAGGAGCACGTCCGCATCGCCGAGGATCACGGCTGGCCGTTCTTCTCGCAGCTTTCCCTCAATACCGGCATGAAACAAAGCTCCTGGACGGCCTGCGTCGATCTGCCGCTCATCCGCTCCAGTTTCAACCTCGGCTACTTCCTCTACAGCACCGGCAATCCCCTGCGTCCCCACCGGTTCGACAACCCCGCCATCAACCGGTTCGACAACCCCGCCATCAACCGGGTCAACAACGTGCACGGGTTCTCCGACCCGGTGCATCTCCGCTGGTTTGCCGCCGACCGCAATCTCGGCTGGGATGTGTTCCGCCGCCATCTGGCCTTCGCGCCGCGGGCGGAACTGCGGCTGCAAGGCCGGGCGCCCGGCGATGCCGGCGACCTCTTCGTCCTGGTGCCGAATCCGATCCTGGAGGGTCATTTCCCGGACGTCGCGGAGCAGCGCATGCTAAACGTGGTGGCCAGGCTCGAACTGCCGTCCTGGCTTGAGCGGGTCGACTGCGATGCCGAAGTGTCCCTCGGCGACCTGGAACCCTCGCGCCACCGCGCGCCAGCACCGGGTTCGTTTGCGGTGGCCCATTGGAAACTGCTGCTCAAGGCCGCGCTTTGTCCGGACGACACGCCCGCCGTCACGGTGCTGGGCCGGCATCCGCGGCTGGGCCGGATCAAAGGGCTGGCGCATGTTGCCCGCGCCGCGCCGTGCGCCGGCCCCGCGTTCGAGGAGCATCCGGTCATGGTGAGCGGCCAGGGGTGGATCGAGCCGGGGTTCGGGCTGACGCGCGACCATGTTCCCGCGCTGACGCTCCGGTCCCGCGCCAGCCCGCTCCCGAACCCATCGTTGACCGACGGCGAATTCGAGGTGGCCGTCGATCTCGGCCGCTACACCGATGAAGCGGGCTTCTACCGGCTGACCCCGCTGGCACCGACCAGCGCGGTGGCGCACCGGCTGACCTTCGCCGGCACGATCCCCCCGTACCACACGCTCACGGTGCAACCCGGCGGAAGCGCCACGCTGGCCCCCACCCGGCCGCTGCTCGACGCCCGTCTCGCGACGGCCGACGCTCCCGGCCCCGGTGCCGCCCACGGCTATTTCCTCGGACGCCAGACCATCGACCGGCCCCTTCCGCCGGGCGAACCGGTGGTGGTGACCATCGCGGGCAAGCGGAGCGGCAAAGTCAACAGCCACCTGCTTGCCAATTTCCGCTGCGCCGACACTGGGCGGTGCCAGGGGGAAGGCCTGTTGACCAACCGGCTGCAGGACGACTGGCGCGCGGACTTGTCCCAGACGGTCGTCCCGCCCTTCACGAATGCCATCCTGGAGTCGATCAACCTCTACCGGTATCCGGGCTCCGCGACGGGAACCGTCTGGTACGGCTCGCTGCATGTGGATTTGGCTTCGCCGCCGCCCGCCGCGAAGGA
Organism: Lentisphaerota bacterium; assembly: GCA_012521875.1. Classification (GTDB taxonomy): domain Bacteria; phylum Verrucomicrobiota; class Kiritimatiellia; order RFP12; family JAAYLN01; genus JAAYLN01. Next base: position 10,203 of record JAAYLN010000227.1, read on the forward strand.
CGTGAGCGCGTTGATCGGCGGTGCGATGCCCGTGCTGCGGGCCGGGCAGGGCACCGTGATCACCTATTTCGACGACGACCGGCAGCAGCCGAGTGGCGACAAGGCGGTGGTGCGGTTCGAATTGAGATAGACACATGCGCGGCGCACGCTGCGCGGCGCACGCTTAACGACAGACAAACAGAAACAGGAAAGAGAATGAAGAAAACGTACTTTGCGCTGATGGCGGGGATGCTGGTGGCGGGAACATTGGCGGTGCTCGCCGCGGAGACCGCGCCGCAACCCTACAAGC
>JAAYLN010000453.1 GCA_012521875.1 Lentisphaerota bacterium
GTCCCAACACCTTGTCCCAACACCTTGTCTCAACACCTTGTCCCTTTACGCTTCGTCCCCGCACTTTGTCTCCACACTTTGTCGAAAATTGGCGGCAAGGTTATTCCGACAAAGCGTAGGGACAAAGTGTTTAGACGAGGTGTAGCCGACAAAGCGTAGGGACAAAGTGTTGTAGGGACAAAGTGTTAGCGCGAAGCACCCGCTTAATCTTTTGCTTTCGAGGCTCTTGCAAAACCCCGCATGGCCGCGTATGCATGCAAGGGTTCTGCAAGAGCCTTTATGGTCTTCGCATCGACGAGCGTAGCGAAGTCAGCGTATGCATGCAAGGGTTCTGCAAGAGCCTCTTTCGACAAAGCAACCGACAAAGCTCGCGACAAAGCGGGGGTCGCCGCCCCGCCCGCGCTCCATGCTCTCCCCGCGCCCCCCTGTCGCTAGCCGCTTACACTTATGGAGGCTCTTGCAAAACCTTGCAGGCACACGTGGCACGGGCATCCTGCCCGTGAACCGCCCATGGGCGGGACGCCCATGCCACGAGGGGTTTTGCAAGAGGCACTTATGGATAATCGGCGACTGTGGCTGGGATAGGCAGTTGGACAGCAAGGCAGCGTCGGGCGATTAGTCAGACCTGTCGGACTGGTCAGACCTGTCGGACTGGTCAGACGAGCGCGCTTGGCGAACACGAAGGGTAAGCGGATGGATTACATGTGCCGTTCACGCGCTTAAGCCTGGTTTAGAAGAAGGGCAATTGGGGCGGCAGGCAGGGCAATGTGCGGCAGACATTCCTGTCTGCCCTGAATAGGCGCATGAGTGGCGAACTGTACCGCCGGGGAAAGGTGGGACAAGCGTCCCGCTTGTCGCAGTGATGGAGCGCGGGGCGACGGGGGATAGTGGTATGGACGGCGCATTGAGTTGCACCGCCCCTACCCCTAGGCACCCGCTGCCTACTGCCCCTTCCCTCCTCCTCTCCGTGCCGCTATTCTGCAACCTTGTACCGCAGCCAGCGCGGAAGCACGCGCGCGGCGGCTTCGGAAGCCTCGCCGATCCAGTACCAGCGGTTGCAGGCCGGAAGCTCGAAGACCACCCCTGCCCCGCCCTCCGCCGGGCCGACGCTCTGCAGCGCCCCCTCCCATGGAGAGGCAAGCTGCAGTGTCAGCGGATCGCGCGTGTCCGGCACGGTGAGACCCACCAGAGGATTGCCGACGCCCGGAGTGAACCATGACGCGGTGGAATTCAGCTCAAAGACGTCCTCGGGAACTTCCGTCGTCTGCTCGATCAGGCCGACCTGGAGGCGGAAGGGTGCCCCACCCTCCGGAGCCGCCGCCCAGATTTCAACCTGATAGGCGCTATCCGCTGCCAGCCCCGTCAACAGCGCCTCGTCCGGCGATTCAGCGCCGTCCAAGATGCAGCGCCATTCGTCCGTGCCCTCCGCGCGCGCATAGGCCCAGACTGTGAGACCGGGACACTCCAGCGGTATGGCCACGTCCAGCGCAAGGGGTGCATTAGCCGGGACTGGGCTCGACATGGTCACCAACGGCCTGGCACTGGCGCCATCATCCGCAGACTCCGTTGCGCCCACATACAGCCCCGCCATCGAGCCAGTAAACCCAACGGCACCCTCATCTTCCGGCTCCTGCACCACCGCACCGGCAGCAGCAGCCCCCATGGAGCGAGACCTCGCGGTCGGAATCGTGTAGAAGGCTACAGTTTCATAATCCCAGTACCGCGAGAGATTCCGGATCACGTTGTTCTTCTCCACCTCGCTGATCGTGTAGAAGTGGTGCGAGAAAACCGGCGACCAGAAACGGTACACCGGTGCCGTTCCCGCTGCCGGAGAGGGATAGACATAGTAGGCCACCCCCTCATAGGTCCAGTACTGCGACAGATTGCGGATCACGTTGTTCTTCTCAGTCTCGTTGATCGTGAAGAAGTGCCCCGAGAAGACCGGCGACCAGAAACGGTACAGCGGAACAGTGCCCGGCACCTGGGTGGTATAGGCATAGTAGGCCACACCCTCGTAAGTCCAGTACTGCGACAGATTGCGGATCACGTTATTCTTCTCAGTCTCGTTGATCGTGAAGAAGTGCGCCGAGAAGACAGGCGACCAGAAACGGTGGACAGGGCGCAATGAATCACCCGGCTGCGAGACTGTAACCGTCCGCGAGATCCCGCCGCCCGCAACCGTGACCGTCGCCTGGCGCTCGCTCGTTTCCGTGTTGGACGATGTCGCGGTCACCGTGACCGTGCCGTTGTTGGAACCCGAAGAGGGGCTGACCGCCAGCCAGCTTGCATTATCAGAGACACTCCACGAGACATTGGCGGAGACCTCGAAGGTTACCGAGCCGCCACCCTGAGGCACCGACACTGTGGTCGGAGAGACATTCAGATAGGAAACCGTACCGGACTGAACAATGATGTCGTCGTGAAGATTCACTACACTTTCACCTTCAGATCTTCCGCCGCAGACAAGATAGGCTACCGGAACACTACCGTAGTCAATCCAGCCTGCGGACGTGGTGTAAAACACCTGACCGTCCACATGGTAGGTCACCGACCCGTCCGCATTAAAGATAAACGCAACGGTTGTCCATCTGTCCAAATATGGAGCAGCTTCACACCACAGCTCACCGTCAGACGACGCAATTCCGAGTCCGCCGTCTGTGTTTCCCATGAGCGTGATGAAAGGTCCGATCAATGCATCACGGGCACCGTGATTATTCCCCCATTCTGCGGGTGGCCGCGAGGTCAGCGACAGCGCGTGCCAAGAGCGTTTCGACCTCTGATCCGTACCGGTTGACTGAACAAAAATTTTTGCGCTAACTGTAAAACCCGGTCTGACCTCGAAACTCTGCAAAGAAGTCACGCCGCTTTCCCACATGGAATCCCCATTGGAGGTCAGCGCGAAGTTGCCGATGCTGTTTCCGCCCGACACGATGGTCGGCGCAGGGGATCCCCAGATCTTCCACTTGCCTGTGTCGATCTGACCGCTTTCCCAATCTTCAAAGAATTTCACATTCCCACCTTCGGGATCCCACACAACTTGATCCACCCACCCGCAATCAGTGTCTGACTCACAGCTGTAATCCTTTGTATACCGCCACGTCAACGTATGGTTTCCAGACGGGATGACATAGCGCTTCTGCTGCCAATCGACCGATCCCGAAATGGCGTCTTTCTCTACGTCTCCAATAAAGAAGCGCAACCAATCATAACTGCTTTCAGACGACACCCTCCACCAGAAACTCACGGTTCCCGGCCCAGTCACGGTTGTCTGCATGTAACTGGCTTGGGAATGCCCGATGCCACCGCTTTGCGCTGCGTCCATGCCGTCGTGTGTCGTCGCGGTTTGTCCGAACCAGTTGGCATCACCGCCTGTCGTCCATGTCAAGCTTGTATTGTCAAGCGCAGTGGCAAGCGGTATTCCGGTCGACGTCCATTTAGCGTAAAGTGTGACGGTGGCGTTGGCAGTGTAACTCCCGCCTGCCGCGTAAGACGTGCCTGAGCCGTTCGCTGCTGTGTTCCAGCCCGCGAAGGTGTAGCCGGTGCGAGCCAGATTGCCGCTGTTGGACGCCAAGGTCAGCGTCTGGTCGTGGATTTTGGTCTGCTGCCCCGGAGCCGTGCCGCTCGTCGCGCCATTTGCGTTATAGGTCACCGCGTAAGTCGGCACAGTCGTCCACTTAGCGTACAACGTGACGGTTGCGCCTTGTGTCGCGGCGAGGTTCACGACACTCTGCCCATCGCTGTAGGCGACCGCCCCGTTAGCCGTCGTCGCCCATCCCGCGAATGTGTGGCCTGTGCGCGTGAAGCCGTTGGCAGTCAGTGCCTTAGACACGTCGTAGGTGTGGCTGGAATTCGCGGTGGAACCTCCCGTGTTTCCATTGCCGTTGTACGCGACCGTGTAGGTGATCGGCGTCCACCTCGCGTAAAGTGTGACGGAGGCGTTGGCGGTGTAGCTCCCGCCTGCCGCGTAAGACGTGCCCGAGCCGTTCGCGGCGGTGTTCCAGCCCGAGAAGGTGTAGCCCGTTTTCGCCAGATTGCCGCCGTTGGACGCCAAGGCCAGCGTCTGGTCGTGGATTTTGGTCTGCGGCCCCGGCGCCGTGCCGCTCGTCGCGCCGTTGGCGTTGTAACTCACCGTGTAGGTCGGCACTATGGCTTTATAGCCCGGATCCGACAAACTGAATCCGCTGGCGCCGCCCGCGTTCCTGGCCTTGACCCAGTAGTAGTAGGTCGTGCCGGCGACTGCGGTGGTGTCGTCGTACGGGGATGATGCCGGATCGCCGATCTTCGACGCCGAGCCAGAACTGTTGCTCGTGTGACGCCAGACCTCGTAGGCAGTCGCCCCGCTCGAACCGCTCCAAGTCACCCGAACGCGATCCGTGTAGGTGCCGTCCGTCGCGGACACCCCGGTCGGCGGAACAGGCGTACCTATTAGATACCAATTTAGCGTGATGTTTCCTTCCGAAGTGCTCCACCCCCCCACGGCTATCCGGTAGGTTGTTCCGCCAACCACGCTGAATTGTATTTCGCTTTGACCAGTTTCGCCCGCATCGTCATTGTAGGCCATGACGGCAAGGCCGCCCACGGAACCGCCCGTATAGGCCGCCAGCTTGGTGTCGAAGTCGCTACCGAAAGTGTCAAAGGTGACGGTGCCGTTCGCCGGGGCCGTCCCGCGCCACCACACGGACTGGCCGCCGTGGTAATCCGGCTCCCCCGGCTGCAGCGTCGCCCCGGCATTGCTCCCGGAAGTCTGCCCGCCTGAACCCGAGATGCTGATGGCGTTGGCAAAATCGTCATTGGCGGGACGCGCGGTCGAAAGCTCAAATATCTGCAGAGGTTCCCCGTACACCTCATCATTGCAAGCTAAATAGACCAGCCCATTGGCAACGGCAAGATCATTCGGTTGTTCCTGCAGGACTAACCGATGGATTAACGTCGGTGATGCAGGATTACTGGCATCAAAAGCCATTAGACTGTGTGTGGTAAACTCCGATCCTGTGTAGTAACCACGTTCTGCTGCATAAACTATGGTGCCTGATATGCCTACCGCTACAACAGGGGACTCCGTATTATATACGCCTTTTGCCGTAAGCGTCCCGTTTGGGCGTATCGTCAATATGGACAGACCGGCATCGCCGTTGCTCACATAAAGGTATGTACCGTCGGTGTCGATGTCATTCGCCTGCAAACACCCCGCAAAGGTGCCAACGTAGGCGAGATTCGACGGATCCGAAACGTTGATGATATTGATTCCCGCTGACGTGCCATAGTAAGCGAAATCGCCCACAACACACATTCTCGATAAAACGTCTGCCCCCAAATATAAAATGTCAGTATCCTCAAGAGTCGCGCTGGAATAAACCACGAAGTCATTTGCTGCGTAATAAATTAGTCCGTCGCGCTGCGCACACCCGTAGCATGCATTGACGCCGTGACCAATGTATCCGCGATGCACAAACGTACCCGACGCAGCATTGACAACAGACGCACCGCCCTTGCGAAGGGCCACTACAACCTGGGAATTGTTTACGCTGATGTCAGCGGCGCGATAATTATCATGTCCCCACGAATCAATTATATTAATGGACGTGGGATCCGTTATGTCCAGTAACAGCAGAGCGTCTTCAGGACCACCGTCGCAATGCATCTCGCAGGACAAATAGGCTCTGGTGCCTTCCACTGCTATGGCATGTGCCGAGGTTGGCGCTCGAAAAGGCATCGGATCGTACGTTCCGACACGCACCAATTCAAGGGCGTGAATCCAACCACCCGATGCCAACAAGGATACCACACACAATCGAAGTCCTCTTTTCACTAGCGGCAGCACTCCCGCAGAAATCCTCGTCAAAAAACAGTTCGCATGTCTCTGTCTCTTCATTATGTCATCTCCCCAACCATGCCTTGCACCTGATTTGTCACGTTCCGTGGTCTCGTTGTCCATGTTGTCCATACTGTTCGCCGATGGAACACCGCAAACGAACATTACCGCCTTGGAGTATTTCTGGCTCCGATTTTGACGCAATCGACTGAAGGACTTGACGCCGTGAGTTTGAACTGCCACTTGCGTTCTGTTCAAAATTGCAGATGATGCCATGAGTCCCATACTCCTCTTGTGCGTTTCCCTCCGCGAATCGCGGACGATGCATCGCTCCAAAAGAAAAGGCGCGGACATCTGTCCACGTTCTACGGAGGGACTGGCATCCCTTGGATGAACATGAAGCAGAAGCCGCGCCCGAGCGGGCGCGTCTTCGCCAGTTCGTTCATCCAATTCGAAACTTGCCAGTTTTCCGTAGAACGATACTTGCGATTACGCAAAATTGTCGTATGTCTTGGCCTGCACGTCCGGTTCACCGGCAATGCAGGCGCGTCTCTACGCTCTCTTGAGCTTCCTTTCGTCAGGTTCTAGTCACGTCTCTCACGA
>JAAYLN010000228.1 GCA_012521875.1 Lentisphaerota bacterium
CGCGCCTTCTCCTTGGCGCTGTTGACCGCCACACCCATCATGCCCGCCAGGATGGCGATGATCACCACCACCACCATCACCTCGATCAGCGTGAAGCCGTTGCGGTGCTGGCACGCAAAATGCATAACCCTGCCCCAGAGGCGCATGGACAGCGCTGGGCGGCGGATGGGCTCTGCTGGATGATCCGGTGTGAACATGGCCGACTCGTTTGCCGCACAAAACGTGCCAAACCATGCGCCTGCAGGCGGCGTTTCCCGATGAACCGCAACCGGAACGGAAACTGGGGCGGATACGCGACGAAAAGAGCCCCCGGAAGCCGATTCCCGGCTCCATGCGGGTTGTCGCGCCGACCACCGGATGGGGCGCAAACGGAACGCCAATGCTAAAGCGCATGTAACGATGGATGAGGCTGGCACCGCGTTCTCAAGTATACATGCGGACACATGTTGAATAGGTAGGAAACCCTACTTTGTCGCGAGCTTTGTCGAAAGCGAAAGCGAAGGCTCACGCGAAGGCGCGAAGAGAAGAGATGAACAGACTGGTCAAACGCTATCGGGGCTGCCTGGCAGCACTGCTGGTGGCGCTGGCGGCAATGCCGGCCGGCGCCCAGGCCCCCGATCCGCCCTGGCGGCATGACGAGGCCCCGCTGCGGGCCGTCTTCAGCCTGCCCGAAGGCCGGCGCTTCGCCCTTGTCGAGCTCCCCGCGCGCCCCCTTCCGGACGCCCCCCTGACCCATGCCGCCGCCTATCATGGCGACGCCCAGCGCCCGGTCCGCGTCGCGGCGGTCGGCTCCAACACGGTCAGCCTGCTGGTCAACGCCGACGGCCTGCCAAAGGACGCGTTAATCGCCGTCTATGCCCTCACCAACGGCCCCGCCATCAAGCCCGACACCGCCTTTGCCGACCCGCAGCCCGTGAGCGTCGCCATCACCAAGGCCGGTGCCAACGAGGCCCCGCCCTCCTGGGAGGAGATGCTCTTCATGTCAACCCGCCCCGGGGCGCTGCGTACCCGCTTCCTGCTCGAGGGACTGGTTCCCGTCACCAGTGCCGAGGAGGGACCGCGCAAGTGGTACCAGGGCGGCTGGAAGCGCCCGATCTACGTCGCCCACGTCTCCGGCAGGATGCTGGTGCCCGCCGATGGCGAATACCGCTTCGCGGTACGGGGGCGTCGTCCCACCTACCTGCTGATCAATGACCGGCTCGTCCTGCAGGCTGCCACACCGCGTAAGGGGGAAGAGTGGGCAGTGAGCGACCCCCTTAAGCTCTCCGCCGGCCTGACCGGCTATACCGTGCTGATGCTCGTTGACCGCACCATCCCGCTCAATCTGGGCTGGATACCGCCGGGTGCCGAAGCAATTGCCCAACTGCCCCAGAATATCCTGCTGACCGGCGCCGGTCCCGTGGCCGCGCGCATCGAGCGCCGCGGCGCCACGCTGCATGCCGGCGCCGACTGCACCGTGAAGCCCGGCTACGCCTTCCACGGCTGCGAGGCGCGCTTCACGCCCGTCATCCTCCGCAGCCTCCATGCCGCCTGGGAGGGCGCCCGCGACGTGGGCTGCCGCTGGCTGGAGGGCAACACCCTGCTGGCCACATCGCCTACCCACCACCTGATCACCACCAACCACACCCTGCTGGCGGTCGACCTCGTCGTGAGCAATGCACAGGGCCAGACCGACACGGCGCGCCTGAACGTGAGCCTCCCCGAGACCACCGGCCACGAGTACCGCCTGGCGACGCGGCTCTTCGGCGTGCCCGCCATCGCCTACGACGACGACCCCGTCCACCCCGAGATCCATCTGCGTGGCACGGTGCCCGATACCATGCCCTTCGACCTGCACGCCTGGATCACGCCGCGCGAGGGGCCGGAAAAGCACTACCACGAGACGGTCAGGCTCCACCGCACCTGGACGCGGCTCGTGCTGCCCTCCGGCACGGCGCACGACATCGCGGCCATCCGCTGGGCGGTGATCCATACGGGCGTCACACTGCATACCGGCGCCCTCGACTTCCTGCGCCAGCCCTTCGCCGCGCTCCCCGGCGATCTTGACGGCGACTACCTCGTCGTCGACGGCACACCCGCCGTCCTGCTGCCGCGCCGCGCCTCCAGCGGCCAGCCGCCCCCCTTCGCCGGGTTGCGCGCCGGCCAGCAGGTGACGCTGCTGGATGGCTTCCTGACCCCGCCCGGCCTGGGCAGCACCGACAACGGCGCCGACTTCGACCGCGCCTTCCTCGCCGATCTGCAAATCTTCGGCGCGCGCATCCCCAGCATGGCCGACCGCTCAATCCGCTACCGGCGCCAGAGCTTCGGCGGCCTGCGGGCCAATCTGGATACGCGCGCGCTCGACCGCCTGGCGCCGCTGTCGCAGCTCACGCTGCTGCAACCCTCTGATATCGTAGTCATCGCTCCCGAGATCATCGGTCCCGCCGATGGCGAGACCCTCGACGACTTCGAGCGCCGCCTGGCCGCGCTGGCCGGACTGATCCGTGATGCCCTGCCGGCGCAGGTTGTGCTGATGACCCCGCCACCGGGCCTGCTGCCGCAAGAAACACTCCAGCATCCCGCCCAGTCAAACGGCGACCCCATGCGCCCCTACGCCGAGGCCGTGCTGCGCGTGGCCGACGCCATGGGCATCACCGTCGCCGACTTCTACACCATGTGCCACACACGCGAGGCCACGCTTGCGGTCGCCGACGGCGCCATCACCCCCGACGGCCGCCGCCTCGCCGCCGAAACCCTCGCCCGCACCCTCGTCGGCGGGCGGTGAGGGCATCGTCAGTCACCATCGGCCATCCCCCAACTTTGTCGCGAGCCTTGTCGGTAACTTTGTCGCCTTTGTCGAAGGCGAAAGATTAAGCGGGTGGAGTAAGCGTGCCGATTAAGTGTGAGATTAAGAGTGAGTTTAAGAGAGGGTTTAGAGTGTGTGCGCTTCGCGCTTTCACCTTGTCACCACACCTTGTCCCCACACTTTGTCGAAAGCGAAAGAGCAAGCGACAGTTCCGGCTCCCCGTTCGCTTCAAATGCGCTATGGTGCCCGCGGTCTCAGCGGTGTATTGATGCGGCGCATGATTGGCGAACGTTACCGCCGGCGAGCCGCACACAGGAGATGAACCGCCAAGACGCCAAGGGGAACAATCCCCACTTAATCCCACACTTAATCCCACTCTTAATC
>JAAYLN010000229.1 GCA_012521875.1 Lentisphaerota bacterium
CACCGCCGCCCCGCTGGGCGGGGGCATAAGCAGTCGGCAGTGGCAGTAGGCAGGGCCGAAGCGGTCGTTCACAAGCCTCGATGGTCGTCGATGGGGGTTGACGGGGGTCGAGTGCCCGGAAAGTTCCCGCAGAAGCGCGCCAGCACAGGTGGGGCGACGCCGTCCCGGCTAGCCGCAGCGATGGAGCGATGGAGCGTGGGAGAAGTTCTAAAGTTCTAAAGTTCTAAAGTTTGGCCTCCCGCCTATACCGTGCCACTTTACTAGAGGACAGGTGTCCCTGTCGGCCGCAGCGATGGAGTGTGAAAGCGCCAACGGCGCGCTCTATCCCAGCCTAGGGTGAAGCCCTAGCAGCCTGTCGGACTTAGGCGCAAGGGATGGATGCCGTGGATGCACAGCGCCTCACGGGGGTTCCGCCTAGCTGGCTTTCGCGGACGGAACCATCCGCGTACTGCCCAAAAATAGCCCAGAATTTTTCGGTGCGCATCAATTTTCCTGTTGACAAGGTGCGCTGCCCCGTGGTATTATGGGCGGCATGAGCGAGCGTTTTGTCAGGGTGGACAGGGATACTCCGATGCTGATGCCTCCGAGCCTCCAGGAGTGGCTGCCGGAGGGGCACCTGGCGCATTTCGTTGTCGAGACGGTGGCGCTTCTGCCGCTGCACGGATTCCGGGTCAACAAGCGCGGCACTGGGCACGCGCAGTACCCGCCGTCGATGATGCTTGCGCTTCTGGTCTACAACTACGCGGTCGGGCGGATGAGTTCGCGCCAGATCGAGAAGGCGACTTACGAGGACGTGGCGTCCCGGTTCATATGCGGTGGCGACGCGCATCCCGACCACGACACGATCTGCACGTTCCGGCGGGTCAACGGCGCGCTTTTCGAGGAGGCGTTCGTGCGCGTTCTGGAGTACGCGTGCGAGATGGGCGTGCTGTCCCGGCGTGGCGGGGCGGCCGTGGACGGCACGAAGATCGCGGCGAACGCCAGCCGGCACGCGGCGGTCAGCTATGATCGCGCGGGCGAGATGATCGCGGAACTGGAGGGCGAGGTGCGTGAGCTGGTGGCGCTGGCGGAGCGGGCGAACAACGAGGCTCTGCCGGAGAAGCTGAAGGTTCCCGATGAGATCGCGCGGCGCGAGGCGCGGCTGCGCAAGCTGAAGGAGGCCCGGCGCGTGATCGAGGCCCGGCACCGCGAGCGGACAGCCGAGAAGCAACGGGATTTCGAGGAGAGGATGGCGGAGCGCGCCGCGCGGCGTGCCCGCGGCGAGAAGGTGCGCGGCCAGGAGCCGCAGCCGCCCCCGGCGGAGCCCGACGCGAAGGATCAGTACAACTTCACGGATCCCGAGAGCCGGATCATGAAGGCCGGCAACGGGGGGCATTTCGAGCAGGCCTTCAACGCGCAGGCGGCGGTGGACACGGACGGCAGCATGCTGGTTCTGGGCGGCTACGTCACGGACGCGGGGAATGACAAGCGGCAGCTCAAGCCCGCCGTCGACAGCATCCCGGAGACGGTCCGCGAGACCACGCACACGCTCGCCGACACCGGCTACTACAGCGAAGCCGCTGTCGCCGACGTGGAGGCTGACGGGGGGCCGACGGTCTACGCCGCCGTGGAGAGGACGGGCCACCACCGCACGGTCGCCGACCTGCTGGCGTCACCAGTCCCCGAGACGCCGCCGCCAGGCCTTTCCGGTGCCGACGCGATGCGCCACCGGCTGCGCACGGCATCGGGCCGGGCGATCTACAAGAAGCGTAAGGAAACGGTCGAGCCGTTCTTCGGGATCGTGAAGGCCGTGATGGGCTTCCGGAGGTTTCTGCTCCGGGGACTCAGCAAGGTGAACCTTGAGTGGACGCTCGTCCGGCTGGCGTACAACGTCCGCCGCCTTGCGAAGCTTCTGGCGGCGAAGTCCGGGCCGGATTGTGCCCCGATGGCGCCGCAGACCGCCTGAAGGGGGCGTTTTCGGCCGGAAACCGCCCCAAAACGCGTTCGGAGGGCGTCCGCGTGCCCCATCCGGCTCCGTGAACGCTCACAGGAAGTCACCATCAGAAGCAGTCAGGGCCGGATAGGACGCCGCCGCCGGGCAAGCAACGAGCTCGGCATCTTCATGTTGCTCCTAAACCCGACAGGCTGCTAGGAAACCACGGCAAAGGAAAACGAGGGCTGAAGGCCCGGCCTATCATCCGGTAGACAAATCTGTTTCCCTGAACTATGTCCCGCCCCTTCAGGGCTCGTCTGTTTTTAGCCCCATTCCCCAGGGCGTTGCCCTGGGCTGGTATGTCACGCCCCTTCAGGGCTTGCATCAACTTTGTCGCGAGCCTTGTCGGTAACTTTGCCGCCCTTGTCGAAAGCGAAAGAGCAAGCGACAGTTCCGGCTCCCCGTTCGCTTCAAATGCGCTATGGAGCCCGCGGTCTCCGCGGTGTATTGATGCGGCGCATGATTGGCGAACGTTACCGCCGGCGAGCCGCACACAGGAGATGAACCGCCAAGACGCCAAGGGGAACAATCCCCACTTAATCCCACACTTAATCCCACTCTTAATC
>JAAYLN010000028.1 GCA_012521875.1 Lentisphaerota bacterium
AAATAAGCCAGACAGGCGTCCTGCGTCGCAAACCGGCGATCCAATTCGGCCATGCTGGTCGGATAGTCGTTCATGGACGGGCATACTACATGTTGTGGTAGGTTGAGTCAACTGCATACCCAGTTTTTAGATTTGGGATTTTTGATTTGTGATTGGGGAGCGTTCTCACCCGCCGCTCTTTAGCAATCGACAAGGTGTGGAGACAAAGCTCGCGACAAAGTGGGGGCTATGGGCGGTTCCAGCCTCTACTTCGGCAGCCACACCCGCACGGTCAGCGTCTTGCGGCCCCAGATTATGGCGCGGGAGTGTGTGGGGAACCAGAGGTCGAGGGCGTCGCCCTTGATGGCGCCGCCGGTATCCTCTACGCGCCCATAACCGTAGCCGGGAACATGGACAATGGTGCCCATCGGGTAGCGTGTGGGATCGGCGGCCACCGTGCCCATGCGGGCGCGCGTGCCCGAGGCCGTCACGCCGATCGCCTTGCGGCGTCCCTTGTTGGGGCCGGTCGAGAAGGTGGGGCGTCCGTACCAGTTGTAGTGCCAACTGCAGCATTCGCGGCAGTTGCAATAGCCGGTGACGTTCATCCTGACCTCGCGTGGTGCCTGGAAGCGTTCCCTGGTGGGGCGGATGGCGGCCGTCGCGCAGCCGGAGACGCCAAGGAAGACCGCCAGCACCACCAGCAGCGCCGCCAGCAGCAGTTTTTCAACCACCGCGTTGTGCGTCCGCTGCGGCGGGTGCCGCTTCCTGGTGTGGCTGTGCTTCATGCCTCTCTACGGATGGTGCGCGGACGGCGTACCGGCAGCACCGTGTCGCGCGCCTCCGGCAGCTTGTCCGGGAAGTCGAGCGTGTAGTGCAAGCCGCGGCTCTCGCGGCGGATGTGTGCCGAACGGATGATCAGCTCGGCGACGTCCGCGAGGTTGCGCAGATCGAGCGTGTCGCCCGTGACGACGTAGTCGAAGTAGTACTGGCGGATTTCGTTGCGGATGTTGCGGATGCGCCGGAAGGCGCGCTCGAGCCGCTTGGCCGAACGCACGATCCCGACGTAGTCCCACATGCAAGTGCGCACCTCCGTCCAGTTGTGGGCCAGGATGACCTGCTCGTCGCTGGGTACCGCGCCTCCGCTCTCCCAGGCGGGGATGGTGATGCCGCGGTTGTCCGGCGGACGCTGGGAGATGAGCCGCGCGGCCATGGCGTTGGCGCTGACCAGGGCCTCGAGCAGCGAGTTGCTGGCGAGGCGGTTGGCGCCGTGCAGGCCGGTACAGGCCACCTCGCCGATGGCCAGCAGCCCCTCGATGTTGGTGACGCCCTCGACAGTGGCGCGGATGCCGCCGCAGCAGTAGTGCGCCGCCGGCACGACGGGGATCAGGTCGGTGGCCATGTCGATGCCGAACGAGAGGCAGGTGGCATAGATGTTGGGGAAGCGCTCCTGCAGGAAGGCGCGCGACTTGTGGCGGATGTCGAGGCAGCAGTAGGGGGCCGCGGTGCGCTTGAGCTCGGAGTCGATGGCGCGGGCGACGATGTCGCGCGGCGCCAGCGAGCCTCGCGGGTCGTAGGCATCCATGAAGGACCGCCCCTCGCGGTCGACCAGCACGGCGCCCTCGCCGCGTACCGCCTCGCTGATGAGGAAGTTCTTGGCCTTGGGGTGGTAGAGGCAGGTGGGGTGGAACTGGATGAACTCCATGTTGGCGATGGCCGCCCCCGCACGCCATCCTATGGCCACGCCGTCGCCGGTGGCGATGTCGGGGTTGCTGGTGTAGAGGTAGACCTTGCCGCAGCCGCCGGTGGCGAGGATGGTGAAGCCGGCGCGCACCGCGAAGATGCCCTCGTCGCCCGGCCCCAGGACGTAGCCGCCGACGCAGCGGTTCGCGCCGGGGATACCCAGACGCGCCGTGGTCACGAGGTCGATCAGCCGCGTGTGCTCCATGATGCTGATATTGGGCGTCTGCTGCGCCTGCTTCAGCAGGGCCATCTCGACATGCTGGCCGGTGATGTCCCCCGAATGGAGCACACGGCGCTGGCTGTGCCCGCCCTCGCGTCCTAGGTCGTAGCCGCTGCCGCTCTCGGTGTTGGTGTTGAAATGCACGCCGAAACGTTCCAGCTCGCGGATGCGCGCCGGGGCATCCTCGACGATACGCCGCACCACTTCCTCGTTGCAGAGCCCCGCGCCCGCATCGAGCGTATCAGCCACATGCTGCTCAAAGCTGTCGCCGGGCTCCATGACGCAGGCAATGCCGCCTTGCGCGTAGTTGCTGCTGCTGTCGGCCGAGTTCTTCTTGGTGATCAGCAGCACACGCCCGTGCGGCGCCAGATGGATGGCGCTCAGCAGGCCGGCGATGCCGCTGCCGGCCACTAGAAATTCACAATCGATCGTCCTCATCACGCCTTTCTTGACACAGGTGCCATTTAGGGAGATATTATCACGTACCGCCTGAAGTGGCGAGACTGGACTACACGCTTTCGGAGTTTGAGAAAATGATTCGTGCAAAAGTGATCGGAGCCACCGGATACGGCGGCATTGGAATCGTCGAGTTGCTGCTGCAGCACCCCGGGGTCGAGCTTGTCTCGCTGGTTGCCCGCGAGGAAATCGGCAGGCCCATCGACGAGATCTACCCCCATCTGGCCAACTTCTGCTCGCTGCCGGTGCTGGCTGCTGACGATCCGGCGGCCCAGGTGGAGGCCGACGTGGTCTTCTGTGCCACCCCGGACGGCGTCGGCATGGTCCAGGCGCCCGATATCCTTGCCACCGGCGCGCGGCTGATCGACTACAGCGGCGACTTCCGCTTCACCACACCCGAGGCCTACCACGACTACGCCTCGCGTATCGGCCGCAACCCCGTACATGCCTCGCCCCAGTTGCTGGGCAGCAACGTCTACGGCCTCACCGAGCTCCACCGCGATGCCGTCCGCACCGCGAAACTCGTCGGCAACCCCGGCTGCTTCGCGGTCAGTTGTATCCTCGGCCTCGCGCCCGCCGTGGCGGCGGGACTGGTCGAGCCCATCGGCCTCATCTGCGACTGCAAGACGGGCGCCTCGGGCGCGGGCAAGAAGCTCAACGCCAGCTACCACTTCCCCGCGCGCTACGAGCAGATGAACGCCTACCGCCTCTCCGGCCACCAGCACGTCTGCGAGGTCGAGCGCGAACTGGGCCTGCTGGCCGGCCAGGAGGTGCGCCTCACCTTCACCGCGCAGGCCGTTCCCGTCTGCCGCGGCATCCTCTCCACGCTCTACGGTGCGCTTACCCGCGCCTGCACCGAGGAGGATTTGCTTGCTTGTTACCGGGATTTTTACAAAGATAGTCCTTTCATCAGAGTCTTTGGCAGCCAGAAGGCGATTGGCACCATGCATGTCCGCGGCACCAATTTCTGTAACCTGACCGTCAGTGTGGATGCGCGCTGCAACCGCCTGCGGATCGTTTCGCATATCGACAACCTAATGAAGGGCCAGGCGGGGTCGGCTCTGCAGAACATGAACACCATGTTCGGCCTGCCCGAGACCACCGGACTCCTGCGTCCCGCGAACTACCCCTGATTATGGCCAAGCAAGTCAAGAAGAGCGCCGCCAAGAGTGCCGCGCCGGCTCGTCCGCAAAAGACGACGGCTTCACGTTCACGCCCGCGTCCCGGACTCGGGCGCGGACTTGGCGCACTGCTGGGGGCGCCTGCGGCGGAGTCGATCACCGCCGAGGAGCCGCCAGCGGCAGCCGCGGCACAGCCCGAACCCGTACCCGACGCCGCGGCTGCACCGGCTCCGGTAGCCGCCTCCGCGGGTGACACCGGCAGCAGTGTGCTCCAGGTGGCCGTCGACCTGATTGCGCGCTCGCCATGGCAGCCGCGCGTGGTCTTCGATACCGCCGCCCTGCAGGAACTGACCGAGTCGATCAAGGCGCACGGCGTCATCCAGCCGCTGCTCTGCCGCCGTTCCGCGCCCCCGGCCACGGGCTTCGAGCTGATCGCCGGCGAGCGCCGCCTGCGCGCGGCTATCGACGCCGGCCTCACCGAGGTGCCGGTGATCCTTATCGACGCCCCCGACCGCAAGGCGGCCGAGATGGCCATCATTGAGAACGTCCAGCGCGAAGACCTCAACATCATCGAGGAGGCCGAAGGCTACCGCTCGCTCGCGGAACACTTCGATCTGACCCAGCAGGAGGTTGCCGACCGCGTGGGCAAGGGCCGCGCCACGGTTGCCAACGCCATGCGCCTGCTCGATCTGCCCGACGAGGTCAAGCAGCTCCTCTCCTCCGGCATGCTCTCCACGGGCCATGCCAAGGTGCTGCTCTCGCTGCCCGACGAGAAGGAGCAGATCCTCCTCGCGCGCCGCTGCGTTACCGAGGGACAGACCGTCCGCGCGCTCGAGCGCCTCATCCAGCGCCGCCAGGCCGAAAAGCAGGAGACCGCCACCAGAAAGGCCGATATCCCCGAGAGCCACCAGCGCTACCTGCTTGAGCGCCTCCATGCGCGGCTCGAGACGCAGATCCGCCTCCAGCCTACCGTCACCCACGCCAACGGCAAGCGCTCCAAGGGCTGTATCGAGATCGACTTCTACGACAATGCCGACCTCGACCGCCTGCTGCGGATTATCGGGGTGGAGATGGAGTAGGGGGATAGCAGTAGGCAGTTTAAATGAACCATACCCACACTTTGTCCCCACACCTTGTCTCCCCACTTTGTCGGCTACGCTTCGTCTCCCCACTTTGTCCCTACGCTTTGTCAATAGCGAAAGATACCACGAAAAGCACGAAAAGCACGAAAGAGAAGGTGAGTTTTGCCGCGAATGGACGCTAATGCACGCGAATTCACACGAATATGGAGTAAGCTGGTGGAGTAAGCGTGCCGATTAAGAGTGAGTTTAAGTGTGGGTTTAAGTGGGTGCTCCGCACTCACACTTTGTCTCCGCACCTTGTCTCCTACGCCTTGTCTCCACACTTTGTCTTAAGCGAATGAAGGGTGAGAAGCCGTGAATAGTCCCGAATGCACGCGAATGAAAGGTAGGGCGATCCGTCCCCGTCACGCCGCTGCGCGGTGTGACCGGCGAGCCGCCGCCGCTGGGCTGTTTCCGCACCGGTGCATGAACTCCCCGTTCCTCCTCTTCGTTGCTTCCCTGCTCCTGCTCCTCCTCCTCCCGCTCGCCGGCTGCCGTCCCGCCGCCGCTCCCGTCACACCTCCGCCGTCTGCCGCCTCCGCCCCCTGCCGGGTGCCCGCCGATCTCGGCTCCAACGCCCTTGCGCGCGTGGCGCAGCTCGTGGCCCTCGGCCTGCGCGATGCCGGCACGCCGGGAGCCGCCCGCGCCGCGGAGTGGATTGCCGAACAATTGCAAGCTATCGGACTGGAGGTCGTCCGCGACTCCTTCGAGGACGACACGCCGGTCGGCCGCCGCACCTTCCACAACGTGATCGGCCGCCTGCCCGGCACGGGCGCCGGCCGCCTGCTGCTGCTCTCGCATTTTGATACCAAGGCCGGCATCGCGCCGGATTTCATCGGCGCCAATGACGGCGGCTCCTCGACCGGCCTGCTGCTGGCACTGGCTGAGTGGCTCGCGGCACAGCCGCGGCATCTCGCCATTGACTTCGCCTTCCTCGACGGCGAGGAGTGCCTGCAGCGCTACCAGGCCAACGACGGACTCCACGGCAGCCGCCGTCTGGCGCGCCAGATGCATGAGCAGAAGGCCCCGATCCGCGCCGTGATCCTGCTAGATATGATCGGCGACCAGAATCTGCAGTTCACCGTGCCGCGCAACAGCACGCCCGAGCTCAAGCTGCTCCTGCTCGACGCCGCCGCGGCCCGGGGATGCCGCGACCGCATCGTCCTGCTGAACCACGACATTCTCGACGACCACCAGCCTTTCCTCGATCTCGGCTTCCCCGCCATCGATCTGATCGACTTCTGCTACGGTACGCGCCCCGGTGCCAACGACCTCTGGCACACGCCCGGCGACACCCTCGACAAGCTCTCGGCCGATACCCTGCAGATGACCGGTGCCGTGACACTCGAGATGATTCACCGCATCGAGGCACGCGAGTCAGCCCCCCCCTGATGGGCGGGGGCAGTAGCAGTAGGCAGTTTGAACCTTACCCCATCACTGGACGTTTACACTTTTACTGGATCTTGCAAAACCACTCATGGCCGCGTGTGCATGCGAGGTTTTAGCAAGAGCCTCTATGCTCTCCGCATTGACGAGCGTAGCGAAGTCAGCGAGCAGGCTAGGGTTTTGTAAAGAGCCTCTTTTAACGACAAGAAAGGTAACCACACATGAAGTCACGTTGTTTCTCCATTAGTCTCTGTACCGGCCTGCTCTCGCTGGGCGCCGTGCTGGTTCTCTCCGGCGGTTGCCGCCGTGGCGGCGATGCATCCGGCGAGGCGGCGCCACCCGCCGCGCCCGAAGCCGCTGCAGAGGCCGTGGCTACCGCTGGCGGTGAAGCCGGGGCAGCACCGGTGGCGGAAGCCATCAGGGAACTCACCGACCTTGAGCGCCGCGCCCACGCCGCCCTCGAGCGTGGTCTGGACTACCTGCGCGCGCAGCAGCAGACCAACGGCGTCTGGTCGAATCCCCAGTTCCCCGCCCTCAGCGCCCTGCCGCTCTGGGCCATGAGCATGGCGGCACGCGGGCAGGATGCCGCGGCTATCGAGCGCGCGACAGCGTATGTGGCCGGCTGCGCCCAGCCCGACGGCGGCATCTACGTGGTGGTGCCCGGACGCCGCGGCGGCGCGCTCGGAACCTACAATACCGCCATCTGTATGACGGCACTGCACGCGGTCGGACGCCCCGAGCATGTCCGCCTCATCCAGCAGGCGCGCAGCTATGTCGCCGCCACCCAGTTGCTGGGCGACGACGAGTACCGCGGTGGCTTCGGCTACGAGAGGAACAGCGGACAGGCCTATGTGGATCTCAACAACACCGCCTGGGCACTCTCCGCCATGCGGGTGACGCAGGACGTCGAGGAGTCGCGCCCGCAAGGCGAGGCGCGGGTCGATGTGGACTGGAACGCCGCCCTGGCCTTTGTCACCAAGATGCAGATCACCTCCAACGCCGCCCCCGAGGATATCGGCGGCTTCATGTACCGTCCCGAGGGGCCGGAAGGAGCAGGCCGGGCCGGCAGGGCGGGCGTGGCGACCAACGCCCCCGGCCGTCCGCATCTGCACTCCTTCGGCAGCATCACCTACTCAGGACTGCTCTCGATGATCTACGCCCAGGTGGCACGCGACGATCCGCGCGTGGTCTCGGCGGTTGATTATGCCCGCCGCCACTGGACGGTCGACGAGAATCCCGGCATGGGCCAGCAGGGGCTCTACTACTACTACACCATCATGGCGCGCTCGCTCACGACCACGGGGCTCTCCGAGCTGCCGGCCATCGAGGGCGGCGGGACCGTCAAGTGGCGCGAGGAGCTGATGGAGCGCATCCTCGCACTCCAGAAGGAGGACGGAAGCTGGGCCAACACCAACAACCGCTTCTGGGAGAACGACCCCGTGCTGGCCACCGCCTACTCGCTGCTGGCCCTCGAGTACACCCTCGGCATGACCCGCTAGCCGCGACCTCCGGTGCATATCATGAAGCTGCTGATCGCCACGGGCAATGCCCATAAGCTGGGCGAGATCCGGGCCATGCTGGTGTGGCCCGGCGTCACTCTGGTCGGCATGAAGGTGTACGGCAGGCCACTGCCCGAAGTGGACGAGGATGCCGAGACCTTCGAGGGCAACGCGCTCAAGAAGGCCCGTACGCTTTGTGCCGCCACCGGACTCTGGACGCTGGCCGACGACTCCGGGCTGGAGGTCGCCGCGCTCGGTGGTGCCCCCGGCGTCCGTTCCGCGCGCTATGCGGGGGAGGGGAAGGGCGACGCTGCCAACAACGCCCGCCTGCTGCGCGAGCTCGACGGCGTGGAAGACCGCCGCGCGCGCTTCCGCTGCGTGCTGGCTCTGGCGGCGCCGGACGGACGCACCTGGACGGTGGAGGGGCGTTGCGAGGGACGCATCGCCCACGAGGCCAGCGGCACGGGCGGCTTCGGCTACGATCCGCTCTTCCATCCCGATGGCGGTACGCAGAGCTTCGCCGCCATTCCGGCGGAAGAGAAGAACCGCATCTCCCACCGCGCCCGCGCACTGGCGGCTGCCGCGCAAGCGTGGCAGCCGATTCTGGCGGGTGTGGATTGAACCGCCAAGACGCCAAGGGCGCCAAGAGTAGTTTTGTTGTTTTAACCGCAGATGTCGCAGATGTCCGCAGATTAGTGTGGCTGGGTTAAGGTAGGGCGAGCCGTCCCCGTCACGCCGCCACGCGGTGTGACCGGCGAGCCGAATTTTGATAAAACCGCCAAGGGCGCCAAGAGTGGTTTTGTTGTAAACCGTAGATGTCGCAGATGTCCTGCTTCGCAGGCGCATATGCCGCAGAAGGGTGATGCCGTCGCTGATCGTCGTTAACCAGCCTCGATTGGGGTCGATGGGGTTGACGGGGGTCGAGTGCCAGGGCTGTTCCCGCTCAGGTGCGCTAGTTCTGAGAGGGAACCGCTAATGGATGCCAATTCACGAATGAAGGGGGATGCCCACCCCCGTTATTTTTTCAAAATCTCTGGAAAAGCTGGATCGATATTGCTTCTGTAGTGTGAAGGGCGGCCAAGACGGCGGCCTACAACAACCTAAAGCAGGAGATAATCATGGCTACACTACGACTTAACCAGGTGGTTCTGGGCGGGAATCTTACGCGCGACCCGGTGCTGCGCAGGCTGGCCTCCGGAAATTCCGTGGCCGAGTTCGGCCTGGCGATCGACGATGGCTACACATCCAAGACCGGCGAGCAGGTCAAGCAGACCTGTTTCGTGGATGTGGTGGCATGGGACAAGCGCGCCGAGAGCGTCCATGCCTATCTCCACAAGGGCGATTGCGTGATCGTGGTCGGCAGGCTGACCTACCAATCATGGGTGAACGACAAGGGCGAGCGCCGCAGCCGTTTGCGCGTCACCGCGCACAATCTGCAGTTCGTTGGCGGTGGCCGCCGCAGCGAGGCGGAGGCGTTAGCAGAGGACGAGGCGGGGGTTCCCGATCCGGTCGAGGTCGGGGAGTCCGATGACGATCTGCCGTTCTAGTACGGATCGGGATCGTCATCTTCATCAAAGATGTTGGGCCCTGGATCGAAGCCGGGACGCCGGAAGCTTGCGGCGCCCGGCAAGACGGTATTGATGCCGCGCTGCATGCGTTGCAGCAGCACAAGCATGGCCAGGATGTCGTCCTCCTGCGAGGGCAGGAACTCGCGCAGGCGCAGCCAGGCCGCCATCGAGCGCTCGATGGCGACCAGCACCACCTTGGCCGAACCATCTGCATCGGAGAAGCGGGATATATAGGCCGGTGGCGGTGGCTTTTTCATCTCCTCGCAACGCTCGATGTGCCCGCGAATCGCGCGGTGCAGCTTTCCGGGGATGAGGGTTTGATACCAGCCAATAACCGCCAGGATGTCCTTTAGCTCCAGGGCGGCCTCCTCGTAGTCGGTGGAATCATAGGCCGATTTGCCGGCCTCATCCATCCATTGCGCGGCGATAGCCTTGAGAGCGGCATCGGTTTGCGGGGCTTCCAGCCATGTGCCTGCCTGGGTGTTATAAGCGTCGGCCAGATGGGTCAGGCGATGCGATTTGACGGCGGCATCGAGCTTTTCCTGTTCCTCGAGATAGGCTGTTTCATCTTCGGGAGACACAACAAAGTCATCAGCGTCGTCCCAGTCGCCATCCCACTGCCCGGCATCCTCGGGCTTGCGGAAGATGGTTGCATGGCGCAAGTTGGCCGCCAGCCTGTCCCAGAACTCCTGGTTGATGGCCGCGCGGTTCTCCTCCGCATCCGCCGCATCCTCTCCCGCATCCCCGTTTTGCTCCGCTTCCATTGCCTTCAGCAGCAGTTCGGGATCCTCGGCATAGTTGCGGCACTGCCGGGTGAAGGGGCAGCGTTCGCACCAGTAATCACAATAGTTGTAGATTCCCGTAATGAAGCGTCCCATGGTGTTTGTCCTTTCTGCGGGTATACTACTAGACAAGGCATGTTGGAATCAAGTGTTACAAGGTGTTGGGACAAGGTGTTGGGACAAGGTGTAGTGCGAAGCATCCACTTAAACCCACACTTAATCCCGCACTTAAGCGGCACGCTTACTCCACCCGCTTAATTCTTTCGCGTTCGACAAAGGCGACAAAGTTTCCGACAAAGCTCGCGACAAAGTTGCTGAAAGCCCTGAAAGGGCGCGACATACCAGCTCAGGGCAACGCCCTGGGGAATGGAATGGAAAACAGACGAGCCCTGAAGGGGCGGGACATGGCGTCATGGCAACAGGCCTATCTGCCGGATGATGGGCCGGGCTTTCAGCCCTTGTTTTCTTAATTTGCTGACTTTCCAGGGCTTCACCCTAGGCTGGATAGGGCGCGCCGTCGGCGCTATTTCTCCTTTTTCGCGATTTTCGCGCATTTCGCGGTAATAATCAAAATCTCTGGAAAAGCTGGATCGATATTGCTTCTGTAGGGTGAAGGGCGGCCAAGACGGCGGCCTACAACAACCTAAAGCAGGAGATAATCATGGCTACACTACGACTTAACCAGGTGGTTCTGGGCGGGAATCTTACGCGCGACCCGGTGCTGCGCAGGCTGCCCTCGGGAAGCTCCGTGGCCGAGTTCGGTCTGGCGATCGACGATGGCTACACCTCCAAGACCGGTGAGCAGGTCAAGCAGACCTGTTTCGTGGATGTGGTGGTCTGGGATCGGCGCGCCGAGAGCGTCCATGCCTACCTTCACAAGGGCGATTGCGTGATCGTGGTCGGCAGGCTGACCTACCAATCCTGGGTGAACGACAAGGGTGAACGCCGCAGCCGGTTGCGCGTCACCGCGCACAATCTGCAGTTCGTCGGCGGTGGTCGCCGCAGCGAGGCGGAGGCGTTATCGGATGATGGGGCGGAAATTTCCGATCCGGTCGAGGCCGGGGCACCTGATGACGATTTGCCGTTCTAGGACGGCTCATTAACAACGATAAGCGATACATTCACAGCGAGAAAGCGAGGCGCGACATGAACCAACAGAACACCACACCCTCTCCGGCCAACCGTATCTATCCCGGCACGCTGGCCTTCTATCACCCCAACTCATCGGGCAGCGGCAGCGCCGTGCGCTTCGAACTGAAACCGGCGGTAGGCAACCGCGAGGGCTGTTTCTTCATGGATATGGCCCGGCAGCGGACCTCCGGCGGGCGCGATGGCAACGGAGGACGCCGGGCCGCCACCTTCGACTGGCAGCAGAAGGTCACGGTCAAGCTGGGCGTCAGCGATGTCTGCAGCCTCCTGCTGGTGCTGCGCGGGCGGCAGGAGGAGGCTGGCAACGGCAAGGGGCTCTTCCACGACACGCGCGACGCCACGACGGTAATTCGCCTGCGGCGCGGCGGCACCCAGTTCCAGGGCATAGCGTTGGACGTGTCACGCAAGGCTAAGCGTGGCGAGGGTGAGCCGGTACGGATACGGATTGTGCTGACCGAGGCCGAGGCGCTGGGGCTGGAAACGATCTTCGAGCACTCCATGCTGCTACTGGTCTACGGCGTGCTGACGCCCGACTACTAATGACCCTTCCACGGCGTATGGGTGGCCATCCGTGTCCACCCATTATGCCGGGGGGATGCGGATTGCCTTTGTTTATCAGCCATGAAATGGTAGGCTATGCAACTAACGGACTAAGAGGATCCATACCATGAACAGGCGCATCAAAATCGCCCAGATCGGCATCGGCCACAACCACGCATCGGAGAAGATGCGCACGGTGCGCGCTCTTCCTGATCTCTTCGATGTTGTCGGTGTCTGCGAGCCCGATCCGGCGTGGCGTGCCTCGCGGGGCGGGCTCGATGTCTATCAGGGACTGTCATGGCTGGAAGAGGAGACGCTTCTGGATACGCCCGGCCTCGAGGCCGTCATGGTGGAGACCGATGTCTGGAACCTGACCTCGACCGCGCGCCGCTGCATCGACCGCGGCCTGCATGTCCATCTGGACAAGCCGGGGGGCGAGGATCTGGCTGAGTTCACCGCATTGCTGGAGCAGGCCAGAATGCGCCGACTGGTGCTCCAGCTTGCCTACATGTACCGCTACAACCCGGCCATCACCTATGCGCGGGAGCAGATCCGGCGCGGTGAGCTGGGCGAACTCTTTGCCGTCGATGCCGTCATGAGTACCGAGCATCCGCGGGAGTACCGCGAGTGGCTGAAGCACTTCAAGGGCGGCACGATGTACATCTTCGGGTGTCATCTTATCGATCTGGTGATCGGCTTTCTTGGACAACCACTGCGTGTGATTCCGTACCTTAAGCAGACGGGTTATGAAGGCGTGGAGGTGCCGGACACCACGCTCGCCGTGCTGGAGTATCCCCGCGGCATCTCGACCGTCAGGGTCAGTTCGGTTGAGGTGAACGGCTTTGGACGGCGTCAGGTGGTCATTCTGGGCACCAGGGGAAGCATCGAGATCAAGCCTATCGAGCGGCCGACTGCGGTCACGTTTGCCAGGAGCGTCGGCGGCAACGTCTATTGCGACCGCAAGGAGGTGGTGGAGTTGCCGCCTCTTAAAGGGCGCTACGATGACCTGATGCTGGATTTCGCGCAATGCGTGCGTGGCGAGAAGGGGAACCCCTTCGGCTACGATCACGACCTGCTGATTCACAAGGCTACGCTCATGGCCTCGGGATTCGAGGGCATCACGTGGTGAACCGTATGGAGATGCTATGAGATTCAAGGGCAGGACAGCGTTGGTTTCGGGCGGGGCGGGAGCCATCGGACGCGCCATTGCACTGCGGTTCGCGGACGAGGGAGCGAACGTCGCAATTCTGGATATCAACGCCGATGCGGTTGGCAAACTCGTCGACGAGATCCGCAGCCGTGGAGTGCTCGCGCATGGCAGTGTCGTTGATGTCCGCGACTACGCCGCCGTGAAGGCCTGCGTGGACGCGGCAGCCGAGGCGCTGGGCGGGATCGACATCGTGGTGAATGCGGCAGGCGGGAGTGCCCGCAAACGCATGGATCTCTTCGAGCGGATCGACATCAGCGTGGTGGATGACGTCGTCGACATCAACCTGCGCGGTACGCTCTACGTTATCCATGCGGCTTTGCCGCATCTGATCCGGAAGAACTACGGCAAGATCATCAACATCTCCTCGATCATTGCCATAGGCGGCAAGGCCAAGTGCGTGGACTACGCGGCGGCCAAGGGCGGAATTATCGCGGCAACCCGTTCGCTGGCGATCGAGTTGGGACGCCACAATATCAACGTCAACGCGCTCTCCCCGGGACAGGTTCAGCGGCCCGACGAGATGCCTGCCGATCCGGTGGCCTTCGCGCATCGGCACTCGTTGATGAACCGCATCTGCACGCAGGAGGATGTGGCCCATGCGGTCATGTTCCTCGCTTCGTCCGATGCCGACTACATGACCGGACAGAACTACGTGATCGACGGTGGACGCAGTCTCGGCTTGCGAGGGGATTCATGAGCGAGAAGAGCCGCGCGCCGCAACGCTTGCATGTAAAGGTGGCGGTGGTGACGGGGGCAGGGGGCGGTATCGGACGCGCCATCTGCCTGCGGCTGGCGGAAGAGGGGGCAACGCTCGCCGTGACCGACCTTACGCTGGAGCGCGCCTCTGCCGTCGCGTCCGAGATTCAGGCTGCCGGTGGTCAGGCAGGCGGCGATCCCGCCGAGGTGTCCGCGCTGGTTGCATTTCTAGTGTCGCCCGAGGCGGACTTCATCACCGGTGCGAACTACATCATCGACGGCGGTCGCACACTGGGGCCGATGGGGGCGGCACGGAAATGAAGAGGCAGCGGAAGGAACGCGGTGTGAACACCGCGCACAGGACTGTGAACACCGCTCACATAACTAGATCTGAAGGCAGTTCTGTGCGCCCCGTTCACGGGGCGTTCAAGCACAGCATGGTGCGCCACTGTTTCAACCTCTCCAGTGCCGTGTCCGCCGTTTACGGCGGTGCATCACCACTCACCCGCGAGACCTGCCTCGCCATGAACGCCGCCGGTGCTCATATTGCGGAAACACCCGCAACAGGGGACACCCCATGACAAACTGCCAGTTCTAAATTGCGAGGCACGCCCTCGCGGAGGTGCCCTAATGCATTTCCATGCATTATCAACGACTACTTCTGGCTGGTATGGAGGCTTTGGAATCGGGTATCTTGGATAACACGGGTCGCGTATGGGCCGTGAACCTGACGTTAGCGCTGTGAAACGGACTTTTGAACTGATATTGCTGGCCATTACGGCCGTGCTTTGGCTGCCGCTGTTGCTGCTGCTGGCGGGCGTGGTGTGGCTGGGCATGGGCCGTCCGGTTCTCTTCCGCCAGGTGCGGGCCGGGCGCCTGGGACAGCCGTTCGAGCTAATCAAGTTCCGTACCATGCGCCCAGGGCCCGGCAACGACGATGAGCGACTGACGCCTTTCGGACGCCGCCTGCGGGCGACCAGCCTCGACGAACTGCCGCAACTGCTCAATGTGCTGCGCGGCGATATGGCACTGGTCGGGCCGCGTCCGCTTCCGCTACGCTATGTGCCGCGTTACACGCCGGAGCAGGCGCGGCGGCTTGAGGTGCGGCCGGGCATCACGGGATGGGCGCAGGTGAATGGTCGCAACGCCCTCTCCTGGCCGGAGCGGTTCAAACTGGATGTCTGGTACATTGAGCATCAGAGCCTGTGGCTCGATTTGCGGATCCTGTTGCTCACGGTACTAAAGGTTTTGCGGCGCGAGGGGATCGCGGGCGAGGGCGAGGCAACCATGGGCGAGTTTTTGGGATAGTACCATGAGAACGGTAATTATAGGCGCGAGCGGTTTCGGAGGCGAAGTGGTCTGGGTCTGCCAGCGTGCTGGAATTGAGGTGGCGGGCTTCTGCGATGACGCCGCCGACAAGCAGACAGGCTCTTTCGCAGAGCTTCCGCTGCTTGGAATGATTGAAGCGGCTGCGGCGCGGCTAGGCCAGAATGTCGGTTTTCATATTGCCGTTGGCAACAACCGGGCGCGGCAGCAGCTCGCCGCGCGTGCCCGGCAGGTGGGGTGGCAGCCTGTAACCGTGCAGGATCCCAGCGCACATTGCGCGCCCTGCGCCGTGATCGGCGAGGGGAGCTATATAGGGATCGGCAGCGTGGTCTCGACCAAGACGCGGCTGGGGAGTTTTGTCATCATCAACCATCATGGCACCGTAGGGCACGATTGCGATGTGGCGGACTACGCGCAGATTTGCCCCGGGGTGCGCGTTTCCGGCGGCTGCCGTGTCGGTGAAGGTGCCCTGCTGGGCTCCAACGCTGTGACACTTCCCGGCATCAACGTCGGTGCCTGGGCTGTGCTGGGTGCTGGCGGGGTCGCGCTGCGCTCGATTGCGGATGGCGCGCACCAGGTCCGCCTTGGCGCGGGGATAGGCGGGAGCAAACGATGAGCACACGCATCTTTCTATCGCCGCCCTGGATGGGCGGAGGGGAGCAGGAGCGGGTCAGCGAGGCCTTCGCCTCTAACTACGTCGCTCCGACCGGGCCGATGGTTGACCGCTTCGAGGCGCTCTTCAGCGAGCGGGTGGGCATCCCCAACGTCTGTGCCCTGAGCAGCGGCACGGCGGGGCTCGATCTGCTCTTCCGCGAGTTGGGCGTTGGTCGCGGCGATACCGTCATCTGTTCCGATCTCACCTTTGTCGCCTCGATCGCTCCGGCGGTGCAGGCCGGCGCCGAGCCGGTCTTCATAGATTGCGAGGCGGCCACGTGGACGATGGACGCTCAACTTCTGGCCGAGGCGCTGGAGGATGCCACGCGGACGGGCCGGCGTCCCAAGGCGGTGGTAGCCGTCGATCTCTACGGACAGTGCTGCGACTACGATACGCTCGAGGCACTCTGCGCGCGCCACGAGGTACCGTTGATCATCGATGCCGCCGAGGCGCTGGGAGCCCGTTATGGCGACCGCTCCGCCGGTGATGCGGGGTGGGCGGCGGTCTACTCGTTCAACGGCAACAAGATCATCACCACCTCTGGTGGCGGCATGGTGGCCTCGCGTCAGGCGGACGTTATCGCAAGGGCGCGCAAGCGGTCGCAGCAGTCGCGCGAGGCGATGCCCTGGTACGAGCACATTGAGCTGGGATACAACTACCGTCTCAGCAACATCTGCGCCGCGATCGGGGTGGGGCAACTGGCGCATCTGGATACCATTCTGGCGCGCAAGCGCAGGATTGCGGCCTTCTATCAGGAACGGTTGCAGGAACTCACGGCAATTACGTGGATGCCGCAGGCGCCTTATGGCGAGGGCAACCACTGGCTGTCGATTCTGCAGCTCGATCCGCGGCAGACCGGTGTTACCCCGGAACAGTTGCGGCTGGCGCTGGAGGCGGAGAATATCGAGTCGCGCCCCGTCTGGAAGCCGATGCATATGCAGCCGGTCTTCGCCGGAGCGAAGTGCTACGGGGGCGGGGTATCGGAACGCCTCTTCCGGCAGGGGCTCTGCCTGCCATCGGGGGCGGGATTGACCGGAAACGATTTGGAACGCATTGCCGCTGTAATACAGGCACAACTGGGATGAGACTCTTACAAAACCCCTTGCCTGATGGCGCGTGGCACGGGCATCCTGCCGGTGGGTCATCCATGGGCGGGACGCCCATGCCACGCTGGGTTTGCAAGAGTTCCGGATTGAAGGGAACAAGCTATGGAGAAGTTGAAGCCGATCAAGGCTGAGGATTTTCTTGTGCGCGCGCACCATCTGTGGTCAGCGCAGTGGCTGCTGCTGACCGCCGGTGATTTTGCGGCGGGCAGCTACAACTCCATGACGGTGGGCTGGGGGAGCTTCGGCACCATGTGGCGCAAGCCCTTCGCACAGGTCGTGGTGCGCAACGGGCGCCACACGCGCAACTTCATCGACAACCACGAGAGCTTCACACTCTGCGCCTTTCCGGAACAGCATCGTGCGGCACTCCAGTTGCTGGGCTCGAGGTCGGGACGTGACGGCGACAAGATCGCGGCCTCGGGCCTTACTCCTGTGGCGGTGTCGCGGGTGGCCGCACCGGCCTTTGCCGAGGCGGAGCTGGTCGTGGAGTGCCGCAAGATCTACTGGCAGGACATGCAGCCGGAGAACTTTCTCGATCCGGCCATCGAGGGGTTGTATTCAGGACGGGACTATCACCGCATCTACTTCGGTGAGATTGTCGCCGTCGCGGGTACAGAGAAGTTTGTGTTCGAGGCATGAAGCGTGCCCAGAGGAGAAACCTTATGCGGAAGAAGATTTATCTGAGCGGCCCGATCATGGACGAGAATCCACGTGAGGCCATGACATGGCGCGAGCGGGCTAAAGAGGCACTGTCAGAGCACTTCATCCTGCTCGATCCAATGCGGCGCGACTTCAAGGATCGTGAAGTTGACAGCGCCAATGAGATTGTCGAGTTCGATCTGCAGGATGTGCGGGATGCAGACATCCTGCTGGTAAACTACAACAAGCCCTCCATCGGCACCTCGATGGAGGTATTCTATGCGGCGCACGACTTGAACAAGTTCATCGTGGCCTTCTCGCCATTCTCGTTCCAGGAGTGCTCGCCCTGGATGGTGCGCTACTGCACCAAGATCCTGCCGTCGCTGGATAGCGCGGTGAAATATCTCCGCGAGCACTTCGTGCGGCAGGATGTGCGGTGAGTATTGCCGCTGCCCTGCAGGGCAGCGGCAGTAGCAGTAGGCAGTGGCAGTAGGCAGTTGGAAGGGAGCCGAGACACGAATTGGGCCAAATGAGCTAAATCGTTGGGATTCAAGCTAGTAGGCCAAGAAACAGCGTAGGTGTCTCAGACTAGTGGCGGGGGCGTGGGGGACGCCTAGTCGTCCTCGCGCTCACCGAGCTTCCGGTCGATCATAAAGAGGGCACCCTTTGAGCCGCCGCCCATCTCTAGCATCCAGATAACGTCCTGGGCGCTGCCTTCCTCCTCGACCTGCTCGTTGATGAACCAGACGAGCATGTTCTGAGTGGCGTAGTCCTTCTCGGCGATGGCCAGTGTGTTCAGATCGTTGATCCAGCCCGTGACCAGTTTCTCGTGTGCGAGTGCATCCTTGAACATCTCGAGCAGATCCTTCCACTCGGTCTTCGGCCCCTCGATAGCGGCCTGTTCAACCTTGGCACCGCGCTCCTGCAGGTACTTGGCGAACTTCATCGCGTGCTCCTGCTCTTCCTCGTACTGCATGGTGAACCACTTGGCCGCGCCCTTGAAGCCCTTGTCCATGGCGTCGTTCGCCATCGCCAGGTAAAGGTAGGCGGAAAACTGCTCGCGGTTGATCTGCAGGGTGATCGCCTTGGTCATCTTTTTGCTAATCATGGGTCTTCCTCTCGCGTTCCACCTGCCCGCGCGCATCACTAAGCGCACATGCTGCAGGTGTTTTGAATTGCGGTAATTCTACCATGTCCACGGTGCCTTGTCATGGTGAAAACAGGGGGTGGGGGGTAATCGACCTCGCAACAGGGGGGCACGGGAATTTGATTTGTGTGGAGACCAAGTGTGTCTCTGACCTTTTCCAGCCGCCCTATCTTTCGCTTTCGCCAAAGCGTAGGGACGAAGTGTGGCGACGAAGCGTAAAGGGACAAAGTGTGGAGACAAGGTGGGGGACAAGGTGGTGGGAGACAAGGTGTGGAGATAAAGTGTGGGTGCGAAACACACACTTAATCCCACACTTAAACTCACTCTTAAACGGCACGCTTAAACTACCCGCTTACTCTTCAGCTTCGGACAAAGTTACCGACAAAGTTCGCGACAAAGTTCGCGACAAAGCGGGGAGTGTATTGTGCCCGCTACCCATGCGCCACCCCGCGCCCCCTGTCGCTATCCGATTACGGCGGCTAGACCAGCGGCTAGACCAGCGCCTCGCCGGATGGGGCGAAGCAGTGGGCGGCTTCCAAGCGCAGGCGGAAGCGCTGGTGCTGGTCAGGCTCGACACGCATCTTGCCATCGGTGCGCGAAATGAACGATGTGCCGCCGATGCTGGCGTAGACGCAGGTCTCGGCCCCCATGGGTTCCACCACGTCGAGCGCCGCATCGAAATGGCACTCGGAGGAATCGCCGGCATCGAGGCATACCACGTCCTCGGGACGCAGGCCAAGCGTGGCAGGTCCATCGGGCAGCTTCGCCAGTTTCTCCTTCCATGCGCCGGGCAGGAGGATCGAAAAGCCGGTTCCGTCGAACAGCAGCGCCTGTCCATCACGGCGCAGGCGCCCCTCGAAGAAATTCATGGCAGGGGTGCCGATGAAGCCGGCCGTGAAACGGTTCGCCGGATGGTGGTAGAGGGTCATCGGCTCGGCCACCTGTTGCACATGGCCGCCGTCCATGACCACGATCCGGTCGGCCATCGTCATGGCCTCGGTCTGGTCATGGGTGACGTAGATCATGGTCGAGCCCAGCCGCCGGTGCAGGCGGCTGATCTCGACGCGCATCTGGACGCGCATCTTGGCGTCGAGGTTCGAGAGCGGCTCGTCGAATAGGAAGACCTTGGGTTTGCGGACGATCGCGCGCCCCACTGCCACGCGCTGGCGCTGGCCGCCGGATAGCTGCTTGGGGCGGCGGTCCAGAAGGTCGGCGATGTCGAGCAGCGCCGCCACCTCGTCGACTCGCTCCTGTATCTCGGCGCGCGGGAACTTGCGCAGCTTGAGGGCAAAGGACATGTTCTCGCGTACCGTCATGTGCGGATAGAGCGCGTAGTTCTGGAAAACCATGGCGATTCCGCGGTCCTTGGCCGGAATCTCATTGACCACGCGGTCGTCGATGGCGATGGTGCCGTCGGTGATCGTCTCCAGTCCCGCGATCATCCGCAGCACAGTGGACTTGCCGCAGCCCGAGGGCCCGACCAGCACCAGGAATTCCTTGTCGTTGACGACAAGATTGAAGTCGGTGACGGCCTTGACGCCGCCGGTATA
The DNA here is from genome assembly GCA_012521875.1 of Lentisphaerota bacterium. Taxonomy (GTDB): domain Bacteria; phylum Verrucomicrobiota; class Kiritimatiellia; order RFP12; family JAAYLN01; genus JAAYLN01. The sequence continues at coordinate 19,891 of JAAYLN010000028.1, forward strand.
GACCTTGCTGACCTGTGTGAGTGTAACTGATGCCATGATGGGGTACCGTTCTATTTTTCAGTCGGCACGACGATGCCGCGGATGATGAGGTTCTGGCAGAAGGCGAAGACCAGGAAGGTGGGCAGCGCGGCGAGCACGATCGAGGCATAGACCACGGCGCCGTGCGACTGGCTCTGGAGCTGGAAGATCCAGACCATGATGGTCCACATATCCGGATCCGGAATGATGATCAGCGCCATCATGAAGGCGCTGTAGGCGCCGGTGAACGCTCCGAGGGCGATCACGGCGAGAATCGGCTTGGAGAGGTTGATTGTGAGCGTCCAGAACTTGGTCCATTCTCCCGCGCCGTCCAATTCGGCGGCCTCGTAGAGTTCCCTGGGCATTGAGTCGAAGAAGCCCTTAAGCAGGAAGATGAAGTATCCATTGGCTGCGCCCGGCAGGACCAGCGCGGCGAAGGTGTTGAGCAGGCTGACCTGGCTTCCGTCCCGGCCCAGCACAATGGGCAGTATGATGCCGCCCACCAGCACTCCCGCACCCAGCGCGCTGAGGGCGATCCGGCCCATCCGCCAGCGCGGAGCCAGCTTGGCGACCAGGAAGTAGGTGACCGCCATCGCCGCGACACCGCCAAGGAGCGGCCAGAGGGGAAAGCGCTTCATGAGGATGAAGGCGGGAATCATCGAGACTTCGCCGGGAAAGGCCATTGTCGCCATGCAGAAGAGCAGGATCTGGTAGGTGGTGGAGAGCTTGAAACGCGAGAGCGCGTAGGCGGCCAGCGGATTGACGATGAGCGAGGTCAAGATGGCCAGCAGGCAGTATATCAGGGTGTTGACAATCCCGTTGCCGTGGAGGGCGATGTAGTCGAGCACATGCAGGTAGTTGCGCTTGGTGAACTCCTTGCGCAGTTCGCGGCTGGAGGCCATGCAGTCGTGGTAGTCGACGGCGGCGGCGATCTTCCCCAGTGTCGGTGTGGCACGCACGGCCGCCTCGTCACGGCCGCAGACGGCGCGCCGGTATTGAAGGAACCGCTCGCGGGGGCCGTCGAGGCTGATCCATGCCGTCTGGCAGAAGGCCGGATCGCGCAGGAACTCCTCCCATTCGACGCGCTGCGAGGGATCGTCGTCAATATGCGCTACGAAAGGCACATCGGTGAAGTCCGTGTGGCTGGTGCGGTGCATGGCGTTGTAGGCCCGCACACTGCCGTGGCGCTTGGCCAGATAGCGGTGGTAGGCGTCGCGGCTTGCCGGTATGTCGGCCAGGCGGATGTACTGCAGCGGTGCCGTCCCGCGCAGGTAGGCCTCGCGATCGGCCTCCAGCGGATCGGGCGGCGCACCGTCCTCCTTCATGAGCAGAACCTCGTCCCAGTCACGCCAGTAGGTTCCCAGCGCGGCGTTCAGATCCCCGATCGTGCGGCCATACTTCGCCGACAGGACGTCGAGCACGAAGTTGGCCTGGGGATCCCTGAAGAAGAGGTCGGCCCCCGGCCGCTGCGCCTTGAATGATTCGTAGTCCTGACGCGACTGCTCCGTGCCGCTGCGGAGACGGTAGCGCCCGACAATCTCGAAGGGCGGCATGACACCGGTCCAGTCCGTGACCATCGTGCCGGAGTCCTGGCAGTAGGCGCGCAGGTCGCCATCGTACTTATCCTCCATGCTCTTGCGCCACAGCCGCGCATTGAGCGGCAGCAGGCGCGCGCCCGAGGTGTGTCCCAGCAGGCCGAGGCTGCGGGCCTCGTCGGTCTCGCGCCATGCGCCGAAGTCCGCGATGATTTCCGGCGCGACGGGCTCAGGCAACTCGATGCGCCGCCAGCTCGGCACCGACACTCCCCAGGCGAGGCGGCAGTTGGCAATGGTGGCGTTATGCTTCGACTCCACGTACTTCTGGAAGAGCACGTGGTCGTTGAACCAGAACTCCGGATAGGGCGTGATGCGGTCGGCATCGGCCTCGCTCTTCACCGATCCCGCAAGCATCAGCAGGAACGGGTAGATCATGGTAACCGCTCCCAGTATGAGCACAAGGTAGATCAGGGCGACCGCCAGACGGGTCTTCCAATGTTTTGCGCCAACGGTGCTGATAATCATGGTCTATCTCCCCACCGCCCGGAACTCCATCCGGCTGAGACGCTGAAGCTGGAAGACGGTAAATCCGATCAGCATCGAGCCGAGCACCCAGGCCATGGCCGTCGCGGGGCCGAAGCGCAGGTAGCCGAATGCCTCCCAGAAGATATGCAGGCCTATGACCTCCGTCGCGCCGTAGGGCGTGTAGGGGCCGCCACCGGTCATGGCCATGATGAATTCGCTGCCGCTCTTCATGGCACCGATGATTGCCCCGACGAAGTTGATCCCGATGAGCATGCGGATACTGGGCAGGGCAATGTGGCGCGTCTTGCCGAGGATGCCGGCACCGTCGATCTCCGCCGCCTCGTAGATGTCGTCCGGTACCGTCTTCAATGCCGCCAGGTAGATCAGGCACCCCGGGCCCATCCCGGCCCAGATCGTCGGGAGCAGGCAGGCAATCAGCGCCGTGTCCGGGTTGGAGAGCCAGTTCTCCGCCACCTCCTGGAAGGCGGTTCCGAAGGTGCTGTTCGAGAAGAGGATGACCTTGTTGATGAGCGTGTTGATCATGCCGTGCGGCCCGTAGAACCCCTTCCAGAGGAACATCACCACCACGCCGGAAAGCACTGCGGGCAGGTAGTAGATCGTGCGGAAGAGTATCTTGCCGCGGGGCACCTCGGAGAGCAGCAGTGCCAGTATGATGGGCGCGCCGAAGCCGAAGATCATATAGAGCACCGTATACTTGAGCGAGACGCCCATGGCGTGCCAGAAGTCCGGGCTGAAGAGCACCATCGCGAAGTTCTCAAGGCCCACCCACTCCGTGAAGCCGCGCACGTTGTAGTCCTGGAACGCCATCAGCGTGCCGCGCGCCAGCGGCCAGTAGGACCACACGGCAATGGTGGCCAGCGCCGGCAGCATCATCAGATAGGCCAGCCCCGCGCGCAGCGGCTGGCGTTCCGCAGCCTCCTCCTTGGGCCGGAGTGCGTAGAACACCTTGAAAACATGCCGGAAGACCAGCGTGAAGGCCACGGCAATGGCCACGACCACCACGGCGGCGACACGGCGACGGAAGCGCCGCACGTCGTCGGGCAGGTTGCCCAGCATCTTCTGGTTGGCGTTCTCCACGCGGTAGTGCAGAATTTCGCGCACGCGGTCGTGGACGGCGTCGAGCTTGCCGCCTTCGCGGAGCAGGCGCTTGACAGTGCTGTCGTTGAGGATCTGGTCGATACCACGGCTCATGTAGGTGTAGACGAGCTGGCAGTTGCGCCCGTAGGGTTCGGGAATGCCGTGCTCCATTGCGGCGGCGTAGGCCTCCTCCCATCCTGCCGGGACGGTCTTTGCCTCGTCGGGATATCCGGCACGGCGCAGCATCGAGGGGCGCAGGAAACGTCCCAGTCCGTTCTCGACAAACGTGCGCACATGGATCGCGTTCGCCTCCTCGCCCCCGCAGAACCAGGAGTAGTCCCACGCCAGATCACGCCGCGCCTTGTCGCGGTCCACGTTGCCGGCGTATAGGCCGTACATCCCGCAGTTGTACTCGCTGCCCCCGCAGCCCGTCCGGCCCCTTGGGCACCGGGCCGAAGCCGACGGTGTCGGGATCGATCGACTCGAAGGCGCGTTCGTCGAGATAGGCGAACCACATGGCGTACTTCGTTCCCGGCATGGACTGGTCGCCACTGCCCACCGTTCCCGGAAAGGTCCCGTGCTGGTTGGTGAAGGGTTCAAGGAAGAGGCGTGCGACTAGGGTATAGGCCCCTACCGCCGCCTCGCTATCGAAAACGCAGCGCCATTCCCCGTCCTCTCCCTGCTCCACGGCGCGTCCGCCGAACGAGTAGAGAAACCCCAGCGTGCGCCACCCCGTCTCGTCCGTGGGAAGCGACAGACCGTACGTGTTGTCGGCCGGATTGGTAAGTAGCCGGGCCCACTCCATAAGCTCGTCGCAGGTCTCGGGCACGCGGTCCGGCAGCCCCGCCTCGGCGAAGATGTCGCGGCGGTAGAAGAGCGCCATCACGACCTGCTTCTGCGGTATAGCCCATACATGGTTATGCTCTGCGGCTGGCGTGCCGCCCCACTCCTTAACATAGGGGCACTCCAGCCCATACGGGCAGCGCCGGTGGATAACGTCCCACACGATCCGAGGCAGGCGCTCGCGCATGACATCGTCAATGTGGCGACCGGCCATGATCTTCTCGTAGTAGGCCTGGGTGTCGAGCAGATGGGAATCCTTGATCTCGACTCCGGCCTCCTTCTCGAAGTAGCGGTCTAGGGGATAGAGGAACTTGTTGCGGATATAGGTGTCCGACTGGCGGAAGTTGACGTAGATCACATCCGGGGAGACGTCCCCGGCGATCTGCATCAGCGGCTGCGTGTCCATGCTGCGCCCGGGGATAGTGATGCCCGTGGCCGGCAGGAGCGTTACATCCGGATGGCGTTTCTGAAAGGCATCCATCACCCGGAGCTGGCTCTCCCCGATAGCGCCGAAAACCGCGCCGCTCGGCACACCGTAGGCGCGCAGTCGCCGGGGTGCCGCTGCGTCCTCCGAGCCGGACACCGTCCCGGCTAGCACGAAAAGGGCCAGAAGGCTAAGCAGTTGAGCTGTTGTCCTATGCATGGCGTTATAACCGACGGAATTTGTATTGTGGGCACTACAACCGAAGACGGCGGGAAAGAACAGCAATTTCCTTGAACGGCTGCAGCATGGCTTCTGAACCCATGGCTTCCGAACCGTTTCTGCATGGAAAAGCAGGATGGGGCAGACAATGGCCCGGATATCCACCCCCGGCCGGCACAGATGGCTCTGCCGCAGCCCTTGCCGGGGGCTTGGGCAAGCCCCCGGCAAGGCACCGGGAGCTGCCCGCGGGAGCGGTCGCCTAGCATGCGGCGGCGAGCCCGTCGAGGATCCTGATGCCGTCGGCCGGGATGCGGCCGAGCGGGTCGGGGCCGATGTTGAGCATGTAGTTGGAGCCGATCGACTCGCACCGGGCCTTGATGGCAAGGATCTCCTCGACGCTCTTGTAGTTCGTGTCGGTAGGCCGGTAGCCCCATGAGTCGTTCATCGTGCCGACGGTCTCGTAGAGCGCGTCAGGGTCGGGATTGGTGGCGATCTGGTTGTCGCCGGGTGTATGGTAGTCGCCGATGCCGTAGCCCAGACGGCCGTTTATGAGGCAGCCGGGCTGGTAGTGGCGCACCATGTCGCGCAACTCGTGGCACTGCTCGCGCGAGATTGTGCAGGGTACGTCGAACCAGATCAGGCAGAGGTCGCCGTACTGCGTGAGGATCTCCTTCACCTGCGGCTTGCACTTGCGCTCGAAGTAGCGCGAGAAGTCAACCGCCCCGTCATCCGGCCAGTCCCAGTTGTTGCGCCAGTTCTTCGGCCCCCAGACGCGCCGGCCCTCCTCGTTTTTCTCACCCCCGCCGTCGGGGTCGCTCCAGTCGACGTCCTGCGAGTAGTAGAGTCCGAGCCTTACGCCGGTCTCGCGGCAGGCCTCGGCGATCTCCGCGATGGCGTCGCGACCGAACGGCGTGGCGTCCACGATGTTGAATTTCGACACCTGTGAACGGTACATGGCGAAGCCGTCATGATGCTTGGAGGTAATGACGAAGTAGCGCATGCCGGCGTCGCGGGCACGCTTCATCCACTCCAGAGGGTCAAAAAAAATGGGGCTGAACGCCTTGGCGAGTTCTGCGTACTCCTTCAGCGGAATGCGGCAACTGTTCATGATCCACTCACCGTAGGGGTGCTCGCCCGAACGCCCCTTCCACTCGCCGCCGAGCAGCGTGTAGAGCCCCCAATGCGCCATCATGCCGAAGTTGGCCTCACGGAACCACTTCTTCGACGCGGGGTCAACGCCCTTGTCAACGCTTGTACTGTCGGCTGCCTGCTTCTGATCCATCACAAACTCCTGCTGGTGAAATGCCTGCAAATACCAAATGCGCATTATTCTAGTGGATTGCCATGAGGTTCACGAGCAGAAAGAGTAATCAGGTTGTTTTGACGCAACATGGAAACAGAACCATGGTCTGAGACCCCCCGCAGCCACCCCATCATTCGCTTTCGACAGCGTAGGGACAAAGTGTGGAGACGAAGCGTATCCGACAAAGCGTGGAGACAAAGTGCGGGGACAAAGTGTAAGTGCGAAGCACACTTAAACCCTCTCTTAATCTCACTCTTAAACGGCACGCTTACTCCACCCGCTTGCTCTTTCGCTTTCGACAAAGTTACCGACAAAGCTCGCGACAAAGTGGCGTCACTCCCCTGTTCAAACCGCCCCGAAGGGGCGGCGTCCGGACTGGTCTGAGACACCCACTCGCCCCCCTCTTCATCTTTTGACAAAGAGTGGAGACAAAGTGTGGCGACAAGATGTATTTATGACCCATTCCAACTGCCTACTGCTACTGCCACTGCCGCAAGAGCCTCGGGGAAGGGGATTACTCCGAAGTGCCGCCTGCATCCTTGAGGCGGATGGAGGGGGCGCTATCCTTGAAGTCCAGCAGGTCGAGCTTGTGGCGGTACATGCCCACGGTGATGGCCTTGAGCTTGACGGGAAAATCAATCACCTTGTTGCCGCCGCTGGAGACCCACTGCTCCTCGACCGGGCCGGGGCTGTGGTCGTTGAAGAGCGTGGTGTCGCGCAGCGGGTGGGCCACGTAGCACCAGCCGTCGAAGTTGACGCAGAGGTTGCCGGGCCAGTCGAGGATGTCGCATCCCCAGCCGGAAGTGGTGTAGCTCTTGAAGACTTCGCCCTCGGCATCCTCGATGGTGAAGCGGATCTGGCCCCAGTTCGAGTTGCCCTTCACCCAGACGCCCACGGCGGCGGGGGTGCCGGGGATGGTGACCGGCTCGGCCAGCGTCAGGGTGGTGTACTCGGTGATGTACTTGCTGGTCTTGCCCTTGGCAGGGGCGAGCGTGACCTCCACGCAGGCGCCCTTCTCCTCGTCGGTGACGGCGGCAACCGTGAAGTCGGAGGGACGCAGGATCGGGAGGAAGCTCGTATGGGGCACGGTGAAGTCCGGGTCGGGAGCGACCGTCAGGTTCTCCACCTTGTCCAGCGGGGCGGCGACGGTTGCCCTGGCGGCGCGCAGCTCATCCTTGGGGAAGCTGCGGCCCGTGACCGCCACCGCCTGCACGGGCGCGTCGGTCAGCAGGTAGGTCGGAGCCGTGCCGCCCTTGATGACGAGGCTGGCACCCGACATCGCCGTCTCGCGTCCATACATGTCGAACACGCGCGCCTTTGAGGCACCGGCGAGTGTGACCGTGAATTCGGCGGCACCGCGGGCGGTCCAGAGCGCCGTGGCGTGCTGCTTGTCGGCACGTTCGAAGGCCAGCGCGTAGGCGGTGGTCGAGCCGGTCGGAAGCTGGTCGCGCAGCCTGACCTGGTCCAGTACCGCCGTCAGGGCGGCATAGGCCACGTAGGAACGCTTGGGGTAGACGTAGGGGCCGCGGGTCAGGATGCCGCTGCCGCCCCAGAGACCGTTGCCGTAGCCCGAGGCGCAATCGAAGAAGATGCCGGGGCCGATGAGCTTCATCCCGTTGGCCAGCGAGATCAGGATGTCGCGCATGTACCATTCGGCCTGCTGCACTTCGCCCATGTCGCGCTCGCAGCGGTAGACGTATTCCCAGCAGCCGTTGACCGCCACGGGGCGTCCGGTCAGGTGCGAGGCGATATCCTTGGAGATTACCAACCCCTGGAGCCCGACCTCCTGCAGTTTCTCGGGGCAGATCACCTGCGAGGGGGTCTCGATGCCGATATAGTCGTAGTATTCCGGCTTGGCGCCGGCGCGCAGGGGCACGGTAGCCGCGCCAATGGAGGCGCTGGTGTTGCCAAGCTGGATCTTCAGGCCGGGGAACTTCTCGCGCAGGAACTTGCCGCAGGCGTTGACGTAGGCGGCGGTGCGCTTGTGGTGGTCGGTCGGCTCGGGAACCGGAAGGTTCAGCAGCTCCTCGGGAATGCCCCATCCGGGTGCCGACTCGTGCCAGATCATGATGGTGCTGGTCTTGGGGAAGCGTTCCAGATGCGCCTTGATCTTCTTTTCGGCTTCGGCCAGCGCGGCTTCCGTGAAGGTGCCGTCCTCACCGAGGTTGCGCATGCTGAGCGGGATGTTCATCTGCCCGGTCGAGGTCAGGTTGTACTTGAGCATCTCGGGATGGTCGTCCGCCTCGGCCTTCCAGGCGCAACGGCGGATGCCGGCCTTCCTGAGCAGCGGGCCGGCAATGTCGAAATCGCCCACGCTGCCATGCGAGTTGCCGAACCACCAGGTGCCGTAGGGCGAGGAGTAGCGGTCGGCCTTGCGCGTGTCTTTGGGGACGATTGCGAAGCGCGCGGGGTGGACGAGCAGCGGCTTGCCGTCGGCCCCGTTGAGCGTGATATCAAGATCGTAGTAGCCGACGTGCCTGGCGTTCAACGCGATCTCGACGTTCTTAGTGTCGCCGGCCTTGGCGAAGGCGGCCTCCGACTTTCCGGTGAAGACCTCCTCACCGGCGGCGTCGGTGGCACGCCAGGCGAGTGTCACCTTGCCAGGCTGGAGCGCGCGCAGGCTGACGGTGGTCAGGGCCTTCTCGTCCTGTGTGAAGACGTTGCCCGGCTGCGCCTGGAGCATGTCCATGATTACAGGAGCCTTCTCCAGCGTCACGCCGAAGATCTGGAAGGCGCTGGTGGAGTAGGGGTCGGGCTTCATCGTGCGGTCGATCTGCTCGAAGTTGATCCACTGCTTGCCGATGATCTCGAAGTCGATGTGGCCGCGGTGCGCGGCGAGGTCGAGCACCTTGCCGGCGTTGAGCGGGAGTTGCAGCAGGTAGAGCGGCAGCTTGCGGCCCTTGTGCTCGACGGTGCCGACCTCCTGCATGTCCGGGGGCAGGGTGCCGTCGGACGGCATGGTGAAGGTCGCATCGCCCAGCATGTTGCCGCCGGAGCCGTTATGCATGTAGTGGGCCAGACGCGCTACCAGCACCGGATCCTTGGCGGGATCGGGATCGAGGGCGCAGAGGATCCATGCCTTGGTGTAGTGCGCCGGAGGCAGGCGGTAGTGGATGGCGGAGGGGAAGCCGTCCGTGGGGCTGCGCCCCAGATACTCGTCAACCTCCAGCGCCCAGTCGCCCATGCCCTGGCGGCAGATGCCGACATCGGCGGAAGCCGCCGGGGCGGCCACGGCAATAGGCGCGCCGCCGAGCGTCTGCAGGCCGGGCTTCAAGCTCAGGCGGGCATCCATGAAGGACTTGGCACGCGGATTGGCCGCCAGGTCGATCGGTACAAAGCGGTTGCGGTCGAAGCCGGCGGGGGCCGACTTGACCACGGCTGGGGTAGGGGTAGTGAACGCAAGGGTGATCTTGTCGAGCGAGGCGCCCTCGACGCTGATATTGCGTATGAAGGAGCCATCCACATAGAAATCGACCGAGCCGTCGGGACGCCTGGCGAAGTCCAGATCCAGCGGATGCTCGGAGGCCTTGGGCAGCTTGTCGGCCTCGCGCAGGATATCGACCAGCGCGGGTACATGGCTGTAGGATGAGTGATAGCGGCGCAACAGCGGCTGGACGTGCTGCGAGGCGAGCTTGCCGATGTGGATTATGCTGTTGGTCATGACGCCGATGTCGAGACCGGGCACCTTGCGGCTGACATTGAAGTTGCCGGTGCTGATGGGGTGATCCTGCTTCTCGCCGTTGCTCCAGTGGAGCGAGAGGGTGGCGCCGCCGTTGCCCGGACGGAACTTGACCCCGTCGCCATCGCCTTTCAGCGTGATTTCGGTCTGCGGCTTGGCATCCGCGAGACCGGCCGTGTCGCGCAGGGAGCGGAAGTCGGCGAAGTGCTTCTGCACGGAGAAGTCGGCCAGCGGCGCGGGATCGCGCAGCACGATGTCGGTGACGCCGAAGCCGATCCTGGCACGGCCGCGGAAATTGAAGCCCGCCAGACCATTGGCGGGGATCTTCGCGCTGAGCACCTTGTGATAGACGCGGAGATGCTCGGTAAAGACCTCCAGAGTACCGTTATTGACCTTCACGGCGGCCATGCTGGCGACCCAGTTGCCCAGCTTGGCGGGCAGGGGGGCCCTGGCAGAGACGTTCTGGCCCGCTAGCGCCACTTCGTCACGGCTGAAGGTCAGGGTCAGATCCGCTCCCTTGGCATCGCGGAGCAGCAGGTCGAAACTGCCCTCCTCGTCCGAGATGAACTTGAAGGTGAAGGTCAGATCATAGGCCTTCAGTTCCGGAGCAGCGGGGAAGGCGGTGAAGAGGAAGCCATCCTGCCTGGGCCGGAAATGCGCCTCGGCGGTATCTTTCCAGATCGGGTCGTTGGAGACGCTGATGCCGTTCTCATGATCGGTGCCCGGGACCCGGTCGCCATAGCGCCGGAAATTCTCGGTGAAATAGGTTTTGGCCATACTTATCGAGCTCCCGCCGGCCAGAGCTAGTGCCAGCATGAGTTTAAGTAGCGAGTGTCGGCGGTGGGTTGTTTTCATGGGCATTAGTATGGCCAAAGACGCGGCAGAGGTCGAGTAAAATGGGAAGGTATAGGCGCACTCGGCCTCGAAAACAGGAGTCGAGACCGTGGAAAGGCGGTTCTTGACGTTATATCAGTAACGAGTGACGCATTACAGTAAGCGACGCCATGCGGTGGCGGTGATCCATGCCTCGGGCAAGAATCGCAACGGTGCCGCCAAGTGTCACCGTCTCGTTGGTGGCGGTACCGAGGACGCAGTTGAGGCGTTCCTGCCAGCGGCACGGCCGCTCTTCGCCAGCAAATCCTGAGCCCTCATACGGCTCCACATACAACCACATCATGGTGCTACTACTCTCTTCGATGCATCATTCGTTGTGATGTCCGAGCTGTTACGATTTGGTGTTGGTATCATTGGGTCATAATTGGATTGGACTAGAACATCGAGTAAATCCAGTTGCTTTTTCAGTGCCGCCAATTGCGCTTTACGACGCCGAAAGTATTCCTGAAAATCAACATGCATGGCCTGTTTGGGATAGTCGATATTGAATAGCCGCTTCATTTCATGCGCTCTCTTTTTATACCTCTTCTCACGTTCATTGATCTCCTCCATAAGGATTATGATTTCTTCTTCAATCTGCCGAAGTTCAGTAAGCATGTCGGCAGATAATTCCTGGCGTTGCTCGCACATGGGCAAAAGATTTGTCGCGTTAGTCGCAGGTTGTCCGGTTGCACGTATTCCCAGGACTACAATGCAACCACATAGAATCGCCGACATCTTGATAGCCGAATGCCTGCTGGGCCCCGATGCTGTGCTGAGATTGCCCATCGCGTCAATTCCATGATCCTGTGTAAGGCTTGTGAAGACAAGCATACCATAATTGGTCCAGACGAGTCTCTTTAAAACGGAAGTCGTAAAGCGTCTTTGAGATCACGATAGTTCCCTTTTTCGGCGAATGGTTTCAATAGTGCCGCGGTTGTAGTGTCAAAAAATGAACTGGCTCGTTGTGATTCGATCATCCTCAACTGCCAGCCGCAACATCCCGCTAATCTCCAGAGAAGCAAGTTTGTCATTGCAGCACCACGACAAGACCACACCCAGAAAGCTGACCTTTTTCAATTACTGGGTATGCAGTTGACTCAACCTACCACAACATGTAGTATGCCCGTCCATGAACGACTATCCGACCAGCATGGCCGAATTGGATCGCCGGTTTGCGACGCAGGACGCCTGTCTGGCTTATTTGGC
>JAAYLN010000230.1 GCA_012521875.1 Lentisphaerota bacterium
GGCGCACGCGAGCAGTCCGAGATCGTGGCCGACCTGAACGCCCGCAAGCGCTACACGCGCGACGACGTCATCGCCAGCCGCGAGACCGCCGTCGCCAGACTGCGGGAACTCCTTGCGCGCCGCGGCTTCGACGTGCCCCCCGCCGGGCTCAGCTTCGACGAGTTCTACGTCGATGCCGCCAACGCCCTGATGCAGACGGGAGGCGAGACCCCGACAAACCGCCTGCCGGCGACCCTGCTCAGCCACTACAGCTTCGACAACCTGCCCGACCCGCGCTATGAGCCGCTCGTCCCGGCCGGCTTCGACCGTCTCAACGGCCGTCCGACGGTCGACTATCCCGGCGTGCCGTGGTGGCTGCAGGCCGCCGACCGCTCGACGGTCTACCGCACCTTCGATGCCAGCCCCTATCTCTTCGTGCACTGGATCGAGAACACCGTCGCCACCCTGCCGATCGGGCATCTCAGCTCCAACGGAACATTCGTGGCCTCCGCAGCTCTCGACTCGCACTACTGGAAGCGCTACTCCACCGGCGGCGTCGCCATCGAGGAGGGCTACGAGAACGTCTTCAACAACACCGCCAACCCCTACGGGCTTACCTACAAGCACGGCGATAGCATGATGACGCAGGTCGATACCGAGGATGTCGCGGCCCGCTTCGACCCCATGAGCGATTCGCAGTACAACCACCTGCTGCCGCTGCGCGGTGCCGTGGCCGATATGAGTGTCCCGCTCTGGGACAACGACACCCCCGGCACAACCGCCTTCGACACCGACGGCGACGGCATGCCCGATTTCTGGGAGAGCATGCACGGACTCAATCCGCAGGATCCCAGCGATGCCCTGCTCGATAACGACGGCGATGGCCTCACCAACCTGATGGAGTACCTCTGCGGCACCGATCCCAACAGCATGTACTCGATGGATCCGGTCATTCCCGACGGCGATTGGGACTCCGACGGCGACGGTCTGTCGAATATCGACGAGATTACCATCTACGGCACGGATCCCTCCCTGCCGGACAGCGACGACGATAGCTACCCCGATGGCTGGGAGGTGCGCTACGGATCCGATCCCAACGACTCGCGCTCGCCGCGGAAGTCGCGGGCTCTGCAGGTCAGCGGGCTGGACTCCAGCTATGTGCTGGCACCCGTCTCGCAGCGCCTGGAACTGACCGGCAGCTTCGATGTGGGCGCCTGGATCTACCCGACCGCGGCTCCCGCCGCCGGTGACGTGGCGGAAATCGTGTCGAGCGAGATTGTCGTCGGCAGCGGAAACTACAACTTCCGGCTGGGGATCGACGACCAGTGCCGCCCCGTGGCCGCGTTCACGTCGGTCGACCGTACCGAACAGGTCGTCCTGACCGCGCCCGACTTCCGCGCCGTGCCGCTCGATGCCTGGACGCACGTGCGCATGGTGTTCGCCGACGCCCCCGGCAGCTTCACCCTGTTTGTCGATGGCGCCTCGGTAGCCTTCCTGCAGACGGTCCGCTCGCCGGCCAAGTCCCTTGGACAGCCCACCGAGACACGCGTGGGCCGCGGCCTAACCGGTTTCCTCGACGATCTGATCATCGTGAGCGGCACCAACGTCGTCCTGAACTACACGTTCGACGACGACACCTCCGACCTCGGCACCGACGTCCGCGGCACCTATGGCACCACCGGCGCCAGGGCCTTGCATTACGGCCAGGTTGAGGACTACGCCGATGCCGCCAGGGCCGTGGCCACCGACTGGCAGAGCCGCCTCCGCGAGGCCGGCACCCTAATGGGCGACGCCGCGATCGTGGCACTGGTCGACGACGAGGGCGATCTGCTGCCTGGCGACTTGGTGGACACCGACGGCGACGGATTGCCCGACTACTGGGAAATCCTGCATGGCCTCAATCCGCTCGAGGCCGACACCGACGGCAATGGCATTCACGACGGGCTCGAGGATCCCGACATGGACGGCCTGAACAACCTCAACGAGTTCCTGGCTGGCACCGATCCCTACAATCCGCAGACGACGCCCGGTATCTTCGACTCCGACGCCGATTCCGACGGCGACGGGCTCTCGAACTGGGAAGAGCAGCGCTACGGTAGTGATCCGGGACTGTGGGATACGGACGACGACGGTATCTCCGACTTCGACGAGGTCAGCGACAATGCCGACGGCTTCACCCTGCCGAACGCCTCGCTCTCGCCTGCGCGGGCCGGCGCGCTCCAGATTGCGGATGACGGCCAATATGCCGAGTTGCCGCTGAAATCCCGTTTCCGCCTCCCCTTCGCGTGGACCGTGGAGGCCTGGGTGCGGATCGACTCCGCCTTCGGCGGTACCGGCACCATCATCCGCCGCGGCGACGGCCCCCTGGTCAACTACGAGCTGGGCTTCGACGCGAACCGACCCTTCGTGCGGATGGCCAGCACCTATAAGACCAACCTGGTCGACCGGGTCGTCATGGCCGACGCGGCACTGGAGCGCCGCAACCACTGGTACCACCTGGCCGGCGTCTACGATTCCGAACAGGGCGAGCTGCGCCTGTTCGTCGATGGCGTGCTGGTCAAGTGGCGCCAGATCACGGTGGAGCCGGGTGCATTCTCCGACTCCGGCCTCCTCCCGGTGCGCATCGGCGAAGGCTTCCGCGGCCTGATCGACGAGGTGCGCATCTGGGATGCGGCGCGCGACGCCGCCAGCCTCGCCAACGGTGCCTACCGCACCTTCGAGCATGCCTCCACCGCACCGCTCTCATACCTGCGGTTCGACGACTTCGGCGTCACAGCCGAGGACTTTGCCCGACCGCGCGAGGATTGGCGCCGCGGCTGGGAGAGTGCCGCCACGCTGGTCGGCGGTGCCGTCATGGTTGAGGCTCCCGACAGCCCCATAACGGCCACCACCTTTGTTGACGAGGATGCCGATGACCTGCCCGACTTCTGGGAGCTGGCCATCTTCGGCGATATCCTGGCCGGCATGGGCTCGGCGGACTTCGATAACGACGGGCTCAACAACACCTACGAGTACCTCTCGCGTCTCCACCCGCTTTACGCCTCCACCTTTAATGATGGCATCATGGACGGCAACCGCGACTTCGATGGCGACGGCCTGCCCAACATCCTGGAGCAGGAGCACGGCACGCGGCCCGACATGGTTGATACCGACGATGACGGCTTCAGCGACTACGAGGAGATCTACGGCACAACGCTCGACAACCAGCCGCTCGGCGTCTCCAACCCGCTCAGGTCACTCGATCCGGGCATACCGCGCGGGCTGCAGCTCGACGGCACAGGACGCGTGGTTGTCCCGCCGCAGGGGCGCCACTCCCTAGCCGAGTGGACGCTGGCGGCCTGGGTCAACCCGGCGGCCGGTTCCGACGGCGGTATCGTGATCGCCCGCACCTTCTCCGATGGTGCGGTCAACTACGAGCTGGGCGTCGAGCCGGTGGACGGCGAGCTGCGCCCCTACACGCGCTACACCTCCTTCGCGGACGGCATCCTGCGCGAGCACCGCGTCTCGCTCACGACCATCCCCGGCACCGTGCTGGCCGATGGCGTTGATAACCACCACCTGCGCCTCGAGCCCGGCACCTGGGCCCATCTGGCGTCAGTCTACTCGATCACCAACCGCACGCTCTCGCTCTATCTGGACGGCGAGCGTGTGGCATGGCGCACCGAGGCTATCGAGATGCCCGCCACGGGCTCCGGCGCGGCCCTGCCGCTGGCCGGCGAGCTGACGATCGGCGGCGGCCCGCTCGACACGGACGGCACCGCGGTGACCGGCGGTTTCGAGGGATACATTGACGATGTCCGCATCTCCGCCCTGCCTTCCTCCAACAACGACATCCGCCAGATGATGGGCGGTCAAATGGTCGTCGCGGGCGGCGACGAGGCGGCCACTAACAAGGTCACGGTTACCTCTCTCACGGAGATACCCACGCCCAAGGCCGGCGAGTTCCTCGTGGGTCTCAAGGCCGGTGCGCCGGCCGACGCCACGGTGGCCTCGCTGCAGGCGCTCGGCGTGCAGGTTGTGCGGCAGTACAGCATCGTTCCCGCGCTCCACGTGCGCGTGGCCGATGGTGCCGATGTCGCGAGTGTGCGTGAACAGCTCGCCGGGCACAACGGCGTTGCCTATGTCGAACCCAACTACAACCGCATGTTTAACCAGACGATGCCTAACGACCCCGGTTTCGCAACGCAATGGGGACTGCATAACACCGGGCAGAACGGCGGTACCGAGGATGCGGATATCGATGCGCCCGAGGCCTGGGATATCTCGGTTGGCCAGAGCGAGGTCATCGTGGCCGTTATCGACTCCGGTATCGACTACAACCATCCCGATCTCGCTCCCAACATGTGGATCAACCCCGGCGAGATCCCCGACAACGGCATCGACGACGACGGCAACGGCTACATCGACGACGTCTACGGCTACAACTTCGCCGACGACAATAACGATCCGATGGACACCCTGGGCCACGGCACGCACTGCGCCGGCACCATCGGCGCCGTCGGCAACAACAGCACCGGCGTGGCCGGCATCAACTGGAACGTCCGCCTGATGGCTCTCAAGGCCGGTAATGAGTACGGCCTCTACGACGCCGACATCGTCGCCGCCATCGACTACGCCGTCAAGATGGGCGCGCGTGTCAGCAATAACAGCTACGCCGGCTATGGCTACTCGCAGACGCTCTACGACGCGATCGCGCGTGCCCGCGAGGCCGACCACCTCTTCGTGGCCGCCGCCAGCAACGAGGCCAACAACAACGATGTGTACCCGGCCTATCCGGCCTCCTACGACCTCGACAACATTATCTCGGTCGCTGCCACGGATCGTGATGACGAGCTGGCCTGGTTCAGCAACTACGGTGCCGAGAGCGTCGATCTGGCGGCTCCCGGTGTGGCCATCCTGAGCACCGTCCCCGGCGGCCTCTACGCCGAATCTGATGGCACCTCCATGGCCGCGCCGTACGTCACCGGTGCCGCCGCGCTTGTCCTGTCGGTGGATGGGAGCCTCAGCTATATGGCGCTGCGCAGTGCCATACTGGGCAATGTCGATCCGATAGATGATCTCAAGGACAGTTGCCTGACTGGCGGACGCCTGAATGTGGGCAACATCCTGCCCAAGATGGAGGATGGCATGGCGATCGCCATCCGCACCCTGGTAGGCTGGTTCCGCTTCGACGATGGCGGCACCACCGCCGAGGACTTCTCCGTCGCCACGCCGTGGCGGCGTGACTGGCGCCAGGCGGGATACCTCGAGGCCGGCGCCGCGATGAACCATGCGGCCGCCTTCCTGCCGCTGGGCGACACCGATGGCGATTCCCTGCCCGACTGGTGGGAGGAGCTGGTGGGGCTTAATCCGCGTGATCCGGATGGCGATAACGGTGCCGATGGTGATCCCGATGGCGATGGTCTCAGCAACTTCTACGAATATCTTGCCTCGCTGGCGCACTTCGCCCGTGGCGAGCGCGGACTCAACCCCTTCCTCGTTGATACCGACAACGACGGCCTGAGCGATGCCCAGGAGGACTCCGATCTGGACGGCATCGCCAACATCCACGAGCAGAACCTCTATGCCACCGACCCCGGCGATCCCGACACTGACGATGACGGAATCTCCGATGGCGATGAGCTTACGAACCGCACGACACCTACGGATTCGGCCAGTCCCTATGTGGCGCGCGCGCTGACCTTCGAAGGCGGTGACGCCCGCGCCAACATTGTGACCGTTTCCGACAAGGTCAACACCGCCTATACGGCGCGGCACAGCGCGTCGGAGTGGACGGTCGAGTGCTGGGTCAACCCCGGCACCATGCCGGCCGGCACCTATCCGGTACTGAGCCGCCGCGTCGCGGCCTCGGGGTACCGCAACTACGAGATCGGCCTCAATAACGGCGTGCCCTACGCCGCCTTCGATGGCAGCGAGAACGGGGCGGAGGTTGTCTGCGCCCACAGCGAGGCGATACCGTCCGGCCAGTGGACGCACCTGACCGCACGCTTCCAGCTTGGCGGTTCCGCCGACCAGAACCACCTGAGCCTCTTCGTCAACGGGGCGCTGGTGGGTGCGGTGCGCACCGGCTGGCAGTCCGCCACCGGCCCCGGCGACCTGGTCTTCGGCTCGGCCGGCTTTGTCGGCCAACTGCTCAACGCGCGTGTCTGGCGTATCCCGCAGTCCAACGAGCATATTGCCGGACTGATGAACAACGAGCTCCTCGGCGGCGATCTTGGTGATATGTCGGGCTATCTCAGCCTGAGCGGCGAGGGCCACCTCAAGGAGACCGCCACCACCACCCTGCCGAATGGTGATACCATCGACATGCTGCAGCAGAGCTGGACGCTCGAATGCTGGGTGCGCACCACCGCCAAAGAGGGATGCCTGATCCAGCGCCGCAACCAGTCGATGCGTACCGCTAACAACTTCAACTACTACCTCGGCCTGACTCCCGACGGCACGCTCATCGGCCGCTTCGCGATTGGCTACGCCTACCTCAGGATCCAGGGCGACAACGTCGTGCTGATCCACGAGTACAACTTTATTCACAACAACATCATCGGCGAGATACCGGTCAACGACGGCAAGTGGCACCATGTGGCCTATGTGCGTTCCGAGAACGGCTGCGGCCTGTACGTCGACGGTCGTCTGGACGCCTCGCAGGCCAGTCTGTTCTATCCGCCCGACATCCCGATCGACAGCTACTGGATTCTCCCGTCGGTCTATGCCGCTCCCGGCCCCTGTACCTTCGGCGAGGGGCTCGACGGCGACATGGATGAAATCCGCATCTGGAACCGGGCTCTGTCGCCGGACGAGTTGCGGACTGTGTCGCACGTCAATCTGGCGGGAGACGAGAACGGTCTTATCAGCTACTTCAACTTCGACTTCCAGTTTGGCGATACGGCCGACGAGCGCGCCTATGTGCGTGATTCCGCGAACGAGTA
>JAAYLN010000231.1 GCA_012521875.1 Lentisphaerota bacterium
CCCCTCACTTTGTCCCTACGCTTTGTCGGCTACGCTTCGTCTCCACACTTTGTCCCTACGCTTTGTCGAATGCGAAAGCGCAAGCGGCAGCCGTGCCCCAGACTAGGCCCTTTCGTCCTCGTCCTCGTCCTCGTCCTCGAGACCGCCGGTAGTGTCGATTGGTGTCGACAGGAACGATGGTGTCGAACAAGCCCCCCCCCATTGTGGCGCGGACATTCCTGTCTGCGCGGGTCACCGAGGGCAGACAGGAATGTCTGCCCCACATTATCATGCTCCATCGCTACGGCCTAAAGGGCTACCTCGAATAAGGTCACACCCCCGTCACTAACCGATTACGAATTTCCGCTGTGCCCCCCTTTCCGAACATGCTATGCTATTACCGCAATCACTTTGGAACAAGGAGTGATATCAACACATGAGCACTACAGCCGAACAAGTCATTATGGATGCGCTCAAGTTGCCTGCCCCCGTGAGAGCATTTGTTGCTGAAAAGCTGATTGAACGCCTTGATGCGCCAGAATCCTCTCCG
The DNA here is from genome assembly GCA_012521875.1 of Lentisphaerota bacterium. Lineage (GTDB taxonomy): Bacteria > Verrucomicrobiota > Kiritimatiellia > RFP12 > JAAYLN01 > JAAYLN01. The sequence continues at coordinate 530 of JAAYLN010000231.1, forward strand.
CTTTCCGCGAAATGGAGGCAGGAGGTGCGTAGGCGTTGCGCGGAGATGGATCGCGGCGATGCCGAACTTCGCGATGCCGATCAGGTCTTTGCCAAGGCTTTCGCCTCTCTCGCATGAAAAACGTCCGTTTTCTAAGTGACGCGGACATTCCCCTTCGGCATTCTCTATCGCCAACAATCGGACACCATCGTTATCGTCGCGGTCATGCACCTGCATCGCGACCCAAACTATTGGAAGTCCAGAGATCCATAACTGTACCGCAACTGTACCGCCAGCCACCTGCATCCCGTGCATTATCGGCCAGGCGGTCGAAGGCGTCCTCGCGCCCATCGCTCGCCAAATCCCATTCAACAGCGCTCAAAGGCTTCGACACACTCGTCCACAGTTATGCCGGCCTGACGAATTGCACTGCGCAGTGTGCCCACCGCAAGTGATGTGTGCAACGGAACAACACACCCCTTATCCGCCCGGCGAAGCACGACATGACTGCCTCTCTGGCGCACCTCCTGGAAGCCAAGGAATTTGAAAACGCGAATGGCCTGCTGACCTGAGATACGGGGCAGTTCAGGCATTGACGGGAATCTCGAAGGTCGTCAGGAGCGGGCGCGACGGCATCGCTTGTGGGAACTCCTCGAGGTAGAGTTGCGTAGCCTCCCGAAGGTTTTCCAAGGCCTCCTCAACGGAACGTCCCTGGCTTGCCGTGCCAACCTCGGGACACTCCGCCACATACCACTCGGCTTCGCGATGCAGCACCGCCGTGAATGTCATTTTCGTTTTCATGGGCTCAGTTGGGATAAGGGTAGCAGAACCACTCTGGAATGTCCATCTGTCTGCAATCATCCGGCAGAGGTGTCCCAGACTAGGCCTTTTCGTCCTCATCCTCGTCCTTGAGCCCGGTACTGCCGGTACTACCGGGACTGCCGTTGGCTGGCACCTCATATCTGCCTGCTCAAGCAGGAGGACGACGGCCACTGGCAACTCGTCACGCCCGACGAGGCCAGGCCGATGGGCGGCGGCCCCAGCGGATGGGGTGCCGCGGCCATGCTGAGCGCCATCGACCAGGGACTCGCCGGCATCGTTGACGCCGCCTGCCGCTATACCGAGATCGACTTCGCGCCGCGCTGGCCCGTCACGGACTACACGGAACTGCGCTACGTTACCGGCTACGAGCGCTCCCGCGCCTTCGTTGATTGCCGCTACGTGCTCACGGATAGCGGCCTGCGCTACCGGCTCCAGTCGCCTGCGGTACGCGTCAATGCGCATCTGCTGCTTCCCAAGGGCCGCGACTGCCGCAGGCTCCTCGTCAACGGTACGGAGACACCCTTCAAGCCCGCCAAGGTCGGATCCTCGCGCTACGTTGACGCCTCCGTCAGCGCACGCGGCGTGGCCGATTTCGAGGTGCTCTTCGGCTAGGCGTCCTTCTGGATTCTGAATTCTGGGTGCGTATCCACCATCGCGGATCGCACCCACCCCTAGCGCACCAGCAGCAGCGTATTGACCTTCTTGTCGAAAGGCGAGCCGGCGTGGACGATCCAGGCCTTGGAGGCCTGCGAGGCATCCCGCTTCAGGACGCCGCGCAGATTACTTGGATTCTCCAGAGGATTCGCGGCGATCCACAGGGCACGCTCCTCCTCCGTCACAGCATCCAGAATAGTGTCGCTACGCCACCCCTCCTGATGCTTCGAGGCGTAGATCGTCGTCTGCTTCGCATCGCTACTTCCCCTGGACGGCACATACTTGACGAGGTTGTTCAGCGATTCGAGGGTCGGCGCCGGGCCGTGGAAACGCACGCTCTGCAGCGCGGACTGGTTGTAGAAGGCATACCCCTGGATGACGACGGCATTCGTTGATCCGATCAGGATGCTGGCCAGCCTCTTGGTGGTAGTAGGCGCGTAGAGCGCATATTCATTAAAGGCCTGGAAGCCGGGGCAGTTCAGGACCAGATTGGTCAGCTTCGCCATATACCCCATGGCGTTCTCCCATGCGTCGCCGCCAATGGTTTTTACCGTGCCCGTCACAATCAGCTCTGAAATACCGCACCCCTTGAAGGAGCGGTTTGGAATCGCGGAGAGATTGGTGACCACGGCACTGCCATAGATCTGGTAGCAATCCTGAAAGGCTCCGTAGTCGACCGTGCGCACGGAAGGCAACAGCAGGGTCGCAATGTCGCACACGAGAGCCGTACATCCGCTGAAGGCGGCCTTTCCGATGAAGGTCAGTGGGAAGTCGAGCCAGATGTTGGTAAGGCTCGTGCAACTTTGGAAGACGCCGCCATTGTTGGAAGGCGAGGTAGGCAGCGAGGTGACCGGGCCGTGCAGTTCAACCTCTTGCAGTTTGGTGCCGCAGAAGGCCGAGGCGCCGATATAGGTGAGGTTCGTGCATTCAAGCCTGCCGTAGACCTTTGTGTCTAGAAACGCCTGATCACCGATCGACTTGAAGTCCTTGCCGACGATAGTGGCGATGTCGACAGATAGTTTCGAACACCCCCCGAAGAAGCCACTGCTAATGGAGGTCATCGGGCAGTCGAGAACAGCGTTCGTAAGCTCGGTGCAACCGCCCGCCATGTTGTAGTAGTCGTAGACGAAGTTGATTTGCTCACCCGCGAGACGCAGATCCTGGATGACCTTGTTGTTGCGGAACGAGCGGGCACCGACGGTCTTCACAGAGTCGGCGAAGAGGGCCTTCACATTGGTCTTGCCGCTCAGGAAGGCGGCAGCCGTGCTCAGGCTGGTGACGGCGACGGGCTCGTCATTTTCGCCGGCGCGGATCGTGACACCGCGCAGGTCGAGCTCGCCCGCCGTCTCGCCTTCCGGTGCCGAAGTGAGGACAATGCCGCCCTTCACCGTCAGCGCGCCCGTGGCGGGCGACCAGGTGACGGGCACGTTCCAGACGTAGCCCTGATCCACGACATTCGAGATGATTCCCCCGGCGCTGTCATACTGCCAGAGGTTCTCCGCCCGCGCCGACGGCACGAGCGCAGCAAGCAGAAGCGCGCAATAGAAACGAACCTTGGACATGTCATACTCCTTCCTTCATCGAGGCTCTTGCAAAACCCCCCCGCTCCGCAGCGCCTGACGGCCTGCGCGGTCGTTTTTGTAAGTGAACCGTCCCGCACCGCCAGCGGGCAGGCATGACGCTTCAGCTTACGCCACATCGCTTTCTGCGCAGCACCATGC
>JAAYLN010000232.1 GCA_012521875.1 Lentisphaerota bacterium
CTGATTAATCCGCGCGGGGAATAAATCACCAGTCCCTGAAGCCGGTACTCCGACGCGACTGCGACCCCCATGCGGTGAATGTACCGTGAGTTATGCCATTACCGACCGCAAGAGTGTCACGGTACGGCGCGGTACGACGCGGTACGGCGCGACGGACGGATGCGGCCGCAGTAGGGCGGCTGAGATGGACGGAAGGGTCGCGGGCCAGGTCCCGCGATAGAAAGCGCGGCCGGGTCCGAGCACTCAAAACCGCTTGCGCATGAAATGCGCTGCGCGGGGTGTCGAAACAAACGGATAAGCACAGGCACGGGCGTTCTTGGCGGTAAATACGCGTTTGCGGCTAGCCGGGACCCTACTTTGCCAAGGCTACGTAGGACAGGCGGCGTCGCCCCACCTGTGCTGGCGCGCTTTTGCAGAAGCTACCCCACCCAATGTGGCGCGGACATTCCTGTCTGCGCACGTCCACGAGGGCAGACAGGAATGTCTGCCCCACACTGCCACGCTCCATCGCTGCCGCTAGCCGAGACGGCGTCGCCCCACCTGTGCTGGCACGTTTTTGCAGAAGATGCCCCACCAACGCCACGAGTGGCTTTGCAAAAGCCCCGCGTCGCCTTTCGCCGGCACTGCCGACTGCCAACTGCTACTGCCGACTGCTCCTCTAGCCGTCGATAAGCTCGGTCAGGCGTTCCTTGAGGTCGGCGGGGGTCAGGCGTTCCTGCTGCATGGTGTCGCGGTCGCGCACGGTGACGGTGCCGTCCTCGAGTGTCTGGAAGTCTACCGTCACGCAGAAGGGCGTGCCGGCCTCGTCCTGGCGGCGGTAGCGGCGGCCGATGGCGCCGCTGGCATCCCAGAAGCAGTTCCAGCGGCGCTGCAGTCCGGTGAAGATCTCGCGCGCACACGCCACGAGCTCGGGCTTGTTCCTGACCAGCGGCAACACGGCAACCTTGATCGGGGCGATGGCGGGATGGAAACGCATGACCGTGCGCGTGTCCTCCTTGCCCTTGTCGTCGACAATCTTCTCCTCGCAGTAGGCGTTGCAGATCAGGGCGAGCGCCAGGCGGTCGACGCCGGCCGAGGGCTCGACCACATGCGGGATGTACTTGCCCTCGAAGAGGTGGTTGACAAAGGCGCGGGCGGCCTCGGGATCGCGTCCCTGCGCCGTCCAGGCGGCCACGGTACGCTCGCGGAAGGCGTCGCGGGCCGCGTCGTCGAGCTTCGCGGCGGCAAGCTTGAGCGGCTCGTCGAAGACTTCCTGCGACTTGCCACTGTGGATCTGGTGCTGGGTAAGGTCGAAGGCGCCGCGGGCGGCAATGCCCTCGAGTTCCTGCACACCAAAGGGGAAGGCGTACTGGATATCGACGCAGGCGCGGGCGTAGTGGGCCAACTCGTCCCTGGGCTGCCAGTACTCGACCAGGCTCTCCGCCGGCAGACCTACGTCCTGGTACCAGATCTTGCGCTGCTCGACCCAGTACTTGTGCCAGACTTCCCAGCCCCAGTCCTCGCGCGGTTCCGAGAGGTCGGTCTCGGGCGTCAGCTCGGCGACCGAGCCACAAAGCAGCTCGACGGCCTCGTCGGGGCGGATGAAGTACTCCAGCTCCATCTGCTCGAACTCGCGCGAGCGGAAGGTGAAGTTGCGGGGGTTGATCTCGTTGCGGAACGACTTGCCCATCTGCGCCACGCCGAAGGGCACCGACTGGCGCGTGGTGTCGAGAATGTTCTTGAACTGCACGAAGATCGCCTGCGCCGTCTCGGGTCGCAGGTAGGTGGCCGCGCGCTCCTCCTCGATGGGGCCTACGAAGGTCTTGAACATCAGGTTGAAGGCGCGCGGCTCGGTGAGCGCATTGGCGCCGCAGTGCGCGCAGCGGACTCCCTCCGGCAGGGCGAAACCGGTCTCGGTACGCTCGAGCGCGAGGCCGAGCTCCTCGCAGAGCTGGTCGGCACGGAAGCGGCGGCGGCAGACCTTGCAGTCTACCATCGGGTCGGCAAAGCCGTCGGCGTGTCCCGAGGCCTTCCAGATGTCCGGGTGCATGATGATGGTGGCGTCGAGGCCCTCGACATCCTCGCGGCAGCGCACCATCGTGCGCCACCAGGAGTCGCGCACGTTGCGCTTTAGCTCGCACCCGAGCGGCCCGTAGTCCCAGAAGCCGTTGAGGCCGCCGTAGAGTTCGGAGCTCTGGTAGATGAAGCCGCGCCGCTTGCAAAGCGAGACGATGGCCTCCATGGTGGCGGTGTTGCCGGCGGTAGTCTCTTGCTTGTCCATATGCTTACAGTCCCTGGCAGACGGTGATGGCCGCGACGCCGACGATGTCGTCGGGGCTGCAACCGCGGGAGAGGTCGTTGACCGGCTGGGCGACACCCTGCAGCAGGGGGCCGTAGGCCGAGGCACCGGCGAGGCGCGCGGTGAGCTTGTAGCAGATGTTGCCGCACTGCAGGTCGGGGAAGATCAGGACATTGGCGTTGCCCTGGATCGCGCCGGACTTGTTCTTCGCGGCGGCCACGGCGGGGACGAGGGCGGCATCGGCCTGCAACTCGCCATCGACGACGGCGTCGAGGCCGAGTTCCTCGAAGCGCTTGCGGGTCAGCTCGGCGGCGGTGCTCATCTTATCGACCAGCTCGTGTTTGGCGCTGCCCTTGGTCGAGAAGCTGAGGAAGGCGAGCCGCGGCTGGCGGTCGAGCAGCGCGCGGTAGGTCTGGGCCGTGGCCAGGGCGATATCGACGAGCTGCTCGGCGGTGGGGCACGGAATGACGGCGCTATCGGCGTAGATCAGGGTGCCCTCGCCCGCAGGGGTCGGGGTCTTGAGATCCATCACGAAGCAGCCCGAGGCCAGCGAGATGCCCTTGGCGGTGCCGACGCAGTGGAAGGCGGCGCGCAGCAGGTCGGGCGTCGCGGCGATGCTGCCGGCGACGAGGCCGTCGACCAGCTTCTGGCGCAGCATCATGTTGCCGAAGTAGAGGCGGTTGGTGCGCAGGATGCGGTCGGCCTCCTCCTCGGTCATGCCCTTGGCCTTGCGGCGCTCGTAGAAGGCGGCGATGAGGTCGCCGAGGATCGGGGCGGAGGTGTAGTCGAGCGTCTCGATGCCGTGGGCGGCGAGCGTGTCGCCGGCCTGCGCCTCGGAGGCGGCGAGCTCGTCGGGCGTGACCAGCACCAGCGGCGTGGCCAGGCGGTTGGCCTTGATCTTGATGGCGGCGAGGATCACGCGGGGATCCTGGCCTTCCGGCAGTACGAGGCGGCTGTTGGCGGCCTGGGCGCGGGGATAGAGCGTATCGAGAAAGTTCATGTGAATCCTTTGCTTTGGTTTGGCTGCGCGGGTGCGCGCATAGCGGTTAAAACGTGTCGTTCAAGAGTGTTACCCGGCGGAGACGAGGCGGAAGGTTTCGCGCGCGATCATCAGCTCCTCGTTGGTGGGGATGACGATCACGGGCGTGCGCGAGCCCTCGCGCGAGATGGTGCCGAGTGTGCCGAAGGTGGCCTTGTTCTTCTCGTCGTCGAGCTCCACCCCCAGGGCACGCAGGTTGTTGGCGATCGCCTGGCGCGCCGGATGGCTGTTCTCGCCGATGCCGCCGGTGAAGATGATGGCGTCCACGCCGCCCAGCAGCGTGTAGTAGCCGCCGATGTAGAGGGCCGTGCGGTGGGCGAACATGGCGAAGGCGTTGACGGCGTCGGGCTGGCCGCTCTCCGCCGCCGCGACGAGGTCGCGCATGTCGCCGGTGCCGGTGCCGGAGATGGCCAGCAGTCCGCTCTCCTTGTTGAGCATGCGGTCGAGCTCGGGAATCGTGTAGCCCTTGTTGGCGAGATAGAACACCACGGCGGGATCGATGCCGCCCGAGCGCGTGCCCATGATCAGGCCCTGCAGCGGCGTGAGCCCCATGGTGGTATCGTAAACCTTGCCGTTCTTGATGGCGGCCAGCGAAGAGCCGTTGCCCAGGTGGCAGGTGATGATCGTGAGCTGGTCGAGCGGCTTCTTCAGGTAGGCGGCGGCGGCCTCGGTGACGAACTTGTGCGAGGTGCCGTGGAAGCCGTACTTCCGGATGTGGTACTTCTCGTAGAGCTCCAGCGGAATGGCATAGAGATAGGCGTGGCGCGGCATGGTCTTGTGGAAGGCGGTATCGAAGACCGCGACATTCGGCACGCCGGGGATCATCTTCTCGCAGGCCTCGATGCCCTGCAGGTTGGCGGGGTTGTGCAGCGGCCCCAGATCGAAGTAGCGGCGGATGGCGTCCTTGACGGCGGTGTTGACCAGCACCGGCTCGGAGAACTCCTCGCCGCCGTGCAGCACGCGGTGACCGATCGCCTCGACTTCCGTCAGCGACTCGAGAACGCCGTGTTCAGGGTGCGTCAGCATGGTGGTGACATGATTGAGCGCCTGGCCGTGGTCATCGGCCTGCACGTCCGCGGTCATCTTCTCGCCGCCTTCGCGCTGATAGGTGCGCGAGGCGTCGGGCGAGCCGATACGCTCCACGATTCCTTTGGCCAGCACGGATTCTGATTCCATGCTGAATAGCCTGAACTTGAGGGAGGAACTCCCCGAGTTGATTACCAGTACCTTGTCGGGCCCGTTAGCAGACATCACAAACTCCCAGCCGGATAAATCTAAAAAAGAGACTCCCCCTTGCGAAGGAGTCTGTACGCGAAAAGAACAAAACGGCGTCTATTCTGCCTAGATTGCCCCTCGGATGCAAGCATGAAGTGCGGCGGGGCGGTTGGAACAGGTGAGAGACACGATTTTCAGGATTCTCCGGGGCTGCTCTGCTGTTATTTTGACAGGATTACAGGATTAACATGATTTATAGGATTCTTTTGGATGGCCGCTGCTCGGTAGGATGAAGCTACGGATTGCGCGGATTTCGCGGATCGGAATGCGGTGTCTCAGACTAGTAGGGCCGCCCCCGCGGGGGCGGTTGGAACAGGCGAGAGAGAGACACGATTTTCAGGATTATCCGTGCCTGCCCCGCTGTTTCTTTGACAGGATTTCCCGCCGCGCGAGCGCATATTAGCAGGATTTACAGGATTTCTATTTGGATGGCCGCTGCGCGGTAGGATGAAGCTACGGATGTCCTGCTTCGCAGGCGCATGTGCGCGGAATTTTGCGGATTGGAATGGGGTGTCTCAGACTAGTGGAGCCGCTGCCCTGAAGGTCGGCGGCAGTAGCAGTAGGCAGTGGCGGGGACGATTATTGCGACCACACAGTGGCTCGCAATTTAGAGGGTAAAAGCGCTGCGCTCCCCTTTCGCCGCCCGGTGACAAAACATCTCCCACACCTTGTCCTCACACCTTGTCTCAACACTTTGTCTCCGCACTTTGTCGGTTACGCTTCGTCCCTGCACTTTGTCCCTACGCTTTGTCGAGTCACCGGACACGGAGGTCCGGTGCTACGAGAATGGTCCGGCGGAGCCGGGCGGGGAGCGCGGCGCTTTCTCGTCCTCGTCTCGTCCTCGTCCTCGAACCCCGGTACTGCCGATCCTGCCGGTACTGCCGGGACTGCCGCCGGCCTCCGCCCCATACCAACTACCTCGGCGTATGGCTGGCGGGGCACGTAGCTGCGGCGCCGCGTTGGAACCCGCACACGGCGGGGACGCCGCGTCTACCAGCCGTACGCCCGGTATTGATGCGAAACGGTCTGTTAGGCCACCCCGCGCAGCGCACGTAGTGCGCTGCGCGGGGTGTCGAAACAAACGGATATCTTGGCGCTTTTGGCGTCTTGGCAGTTTATACCTGTTTGCGGCTAGCCGGGACGGCGTCGCCCCACCTGTGCTGGCGCGCTTCTGCAGGAGCGTCCCCGGCTCTCGACGGCAACCGACGGCCACCGACGACAATCGACCACGGCTGGCAACCGGTAGAAAACCCCAAATTCCAAGACTATATCCCGCCCCTTCAGGGCTCGTCTATCTTTACCTCGTTACCCAGGGCGTTGCCCTGGGCTGGTATATCGCGCCCCTTCAGGGCTGGCATGAGCCTTGGCACAAGCTGCCCCTGTCGCCGGACACGGAGGTACCGTGCAACGATAATGACCCGGCAGAGCCGGGACAAAGCGAAGCAGGACAGAGCGTAAGCGGGTGGTTTAAGTGTGCCGATTAAGAGTTTAAGAGAGGGTTTGGAGTGGATGCTCCGCGCCAGCACCTTGTCTGTCCCCTGTCCCCTGTCTCCTGTCTCCCTCCTGTCCTTCCGCGCAATCCGCGACATCCGTAGCTCTCTCCTGTCCCCTGTCTCCCTCCTGTCCTTCCGCGCAATCCGCGAAATCCGTAGCTCTCTCCTGTCTCCTGTCTCCCTCCTGTCCTTCCGCGCAATCCGCGAAATCCGTAGCTCTCTCCTGTCCCCTGTCTCCCTCCTGTCCTTCCGCGCAATCCGCGAAATCCGTAGCTCTCTCCTGTCTCCTGTC
>JAAYLN010000233.1 GCA_012521875.1 Lentisphaerota bacterium
CCGCCCAGCACGATGGTCTGGCCGCTCTGCACCGCGACCTCGGCGGAGAGGTTGCGGCTGGCGATGATGGGCCAGTCGCCATCGTTGACGCGCTGCGTGCCGGCGATGTTCTGGATCTTCTCGTCGATCTTCATGACGACGAAGCCCTTCTCGTTGATGCGCGGCGTCACCTTGACGGTGATGCCGACGCTCTTCATCTCAACGTCGTCCTCGTAATAGACCCCGTCGTTGTTGCTGCCGGCATACTTCTTGCCCTTGAAGAAGTACTGGTCGCGCGTGGCCTCGATGGTGGCCTCCTTGTTGTCGAGCGTAAGGATCACGGGCGAGGCCAGGGTGCGCGTGCGCGAATCGGTGGCCGCGGCCTGGATGACGGCGTCTATATTGAGGCCGAAGAAGGTGGCGTAGTAGGAGATGCCGCCGGAGGGGCCGCCGAAGCTGGAGGTCGTATTACGCGTAAGCGGATCGATGGGTGCCGCCATGCCGCCGCCACCGCGGCCGGCATAGGCGATCATGTTGTCGCCATCGCCCACGATAAAAGTCCGCTGCACCCAGTCAATGCCGGTGGTCAGCTTGTCGGAGAGGCCGATCTCCAGCACGACGGTCTCGACGAGCACCTGCGAGAGCATGATGTCCATATCCTCGATGATGGCGCGCAGGGTGGCCATGTCGCCCTTGCTGGCCATGATGATCAGGGCGTTGGTGCGCTCGTCGGCAAGGAGCTTGATGTTGTCCTTGTTGAGCTCGCCGACCTTGCTCATGCCGGGTTCGGCGGCGGCTTCCGCCGCGCGGGGACGCGCCTGCTCAGTGCGGGCGGCGGCCTCGGCCAGCGACTCGCTACGGCCAGGAGCGTCCTTGGCGCCCGCGGCGGGTTTGGCGGAGTCGTCCTTCTTGACGTTGCCGATGAGGTCGTTGATCATCGAGGCGACGTCCTTGGCAAGCGCGTACTCGAGGCGGATGACCTCGACCATGATATCGGGTGCCGTCTCGACATCGAGCACATCTATGATCTTGTCGAAGAAGGCCATGTTCTCGGGACGCGTGATGATGATCAGCAGGTTGGTGCGCTCGTCGGCGACGATCTGCACCTTGCCACGGATCACGCCGCGCTCGGCGTCGGCGACCAGCGTCTCGATGATCGTGTTGGCATCGGGCTCCGGCGTGGCGGTCCGCGCGGGCGGACGGATGACGCCCGGCACCGGCGGGGGCGCGGGCAGGTTGCGGCGCTGGATGCCGGGGGCGCCGGAGACGTTGGCCTCGGGCGCGCTCTTGGCCTGCTGCTGGGCCTTCTGCGACTCGGCGATGATCTCCTCGAGACGCTTCTTGATGTCGGCCGCCTTGGCATGGATGATGGGGCGGATGTTGGTCTCCTCGCGGTTGATCAGCGGCTGGTCGATGTACTTGAGAATCTCCATCATGCGGTTGACGTTGTCGACCGTATCGGTGATGAGGATGCTGTTGGTGCGCTCGAAGATCTGGATCTGCCCCTCGTTGCGCTTGAAGCCCTCGATGGCCTTGCGCGCCTCGTCGAGCGAGATGCTCTTGAGGACGACCATCTGGCTGACCATCTTGCCATCCTCGGTATGCTGTCCGGCTGCCGGCTCGTCGAACTCGGTCCTGGCACCATGCTTGCGGATGTCCTTGGCGGGCAGCACCTTCATGAACTTCTCGCCGACGGGCTGCAGGGCGATACCGTTCATGACGAGAGCCGTCTCGATGGCCTGGAGATACTCCTCCTCGGTCAGTTCCGACTGGCTGCGGAGCGTGATGGTGGCCTTGGGCACATCGGGGGCCATCAGCAGTGTGCGTCCGGTGACCTCGGCATAGGATTGAA
>JAAYLN010000234.1 GCA_012521875.1 Lentisphaerota bacterium
CCAAATAAGCCAGACAGGCGTCCTGCGTCGCAAACCGGCGATCCAATTCGGCCATGCTGGTCGGATAGTCGTTCATGGACGGGCATACTACATGTTGTGGTAGGTTGAGTCAACTGCATACCCAGTTAGTCTTTTTTGCGCGAAAAGTCCAACCGCAAAAACAAAAAAAATCAAAAAAATCACACACACCCTGTACCCTGCACCATAACTTTGTCGCTTTGTCGGTAAGTTTGTCGCCTGCTGCCGGTTTTTTTCTCACAGAGGCACGGAGGCACAGAGGCGCAGGGAGGGGTGGGAGAGAACCGTTTGCGACACAACTCAGTTATATCGCAGAAGAGGGTAAAAGGGTGGGAAGCGTGCGCTTTTCCCTGGTCTTGGCCTCCCGTTCGCTTCGGATGCGCACTGGCGCCCGCGGTCTCCGCGGTTTTTGCGGAGCGCATGAGGCGGAGAACGTTACCGCCGGGTACAGCGGTCTCCAGCATTCCAGCCTTCCCGTTCGCACACCGACTCCGCAGCTTTTGCCGCTCCTGTCACCACCCGCTTGCCGCGCCCGCCTACTCCGGCAGGGCGTAGCGGCGCAGCGCGTGCAGCGGGTAGCGCGGCGGGCGGCGTTCCGGAATCTGCCGCCGCGTCTCGTCGATCAGCGGCAGGAGGGGGTTGTCGGGGCTGTTGGCGCGGATCAGCGGCAGGTAGGCGGCGCTGGCCGCGAGCCGGACGCGGGCCGGGCGGCCGATTCCGCCCCCGCCGTCCGTAGCGAGGCGCCAGCCGGTCTCGCGCAGCAGGGCGGCGTAGGAGAGCAGAAAGGCATCGGCATGCACCTGCGCATGGGCGACGGTGTCGATCTGGAAGAAGGTCTGGTAGGTCTGCGCCAGCTCGTGGCAGAGCTGGCGGGCCTCGGCACTGTCGTTGGTCGCGGCCAGCAGGCGGGCGGTGTCGGCGCGGATGCGCTCCTGCAGCGAGGTGCCCTCTACCGCCAGCAATGGCGAGGGCTCGGGAGGCGCGAAGAGTATCCAGGCGCGCAGCAGCGCGGCCAGGAGGATGGCGACGGCAAAGTGCGGTGCGTAGGCCACGGTGAAGTGGCGCAGATAGGTCCGGCTGTGGCGGCGGTGGCGGCGCAGGTCGCGTACCGCCAGCACCAGCCCAACCCCCGCGACGATGAGCAGCACCAGGCCGCAGAGGCGGGTCACGGGATGCACGCCCCACCAGATGAGACCGCCGGCCACCGTCAGCGTGGCCAGGGCGACCAGAAAGCGTTGTCGGAAGGGCTCGCTCATGATGACCGCCGCTTCTCCTCCATATCCATCTTCCACAGCTTGCGCGCCGTCCGGTAGACCGTGATGAAGAGCCCGAAGAGCGAGCCGGTGACGACATACGGCAGCGCCGCCGCCAGATAGGTCTTGCCGAAGACGATCAGCAGCACGTTGATCACGATGAAGAGCAGCCGTACCTCGGTCGGCCCGATCCCCAGATAGGAGATGCGGAAGCGGTTGGTGCAGGCAAACTCCAGAAAGGCATGCACCATGAAACCGGCAAACATGATCAGTGTGAAAAGAATCATCTTGTGGTAGACGGCCGGCAGCAGGACGGCATACCCGAAGAAGATCGCCCCGAGAAAGATGTAGTCGAGGAAGTGGTCGACGTAGTAGCCCCACAGTTTGAGGCCCGTATTGCGCGCGCGACCGACGGCGCCGTCTAGCAGGTCGGTGATGTACTGGCCGACAATGCAGACGTTGACCCCCAGAGCCAGTGGATGGAGCCGCGCGCCAGATAGGAGAAGACGGGTATCAGCGCCGACCACAGCACGGTTGTGAGGGTCAGGTGATAGGTCTCGACACGGCGCGGCACACGCGGCAGCAGAAAGGCCTTGAGCCGCTCTTCAGCGCCGTGCAGTATGGATTTGCCGAACTTGAGATGACCTTGAAATGCCATAGTTCCCCTCGGGGGTAACGCCATTAAGCAACAAGCGGATGACAAAGTCAACCGAATACGTGACAAGCGGCGGGGCATCCGCTACCATACTCCCATGAGTACCACCGAGAAAATCGTCGCTGGACTCCGGACTGTCCGCGAGCGCCATCCCCTCGTCCACAACATCACCAACTATGTCGTGATGAACTGCACGGCCAACACCCTGCTGGCGCTGGGTGCCTCGCCGGTCATGGCTCATGCCGTGGAGGAGGTCGAGGAGATGGCCGCCCTCTCCGGTGCCGTGGTGCTCAACATCGGCACCCTATCCACCCCCTGGATCGAGGCCATGTTCCGCGCCGGGCATGCGGCGCGCGCCAAGGGCATCCCAGTCATACTGGATCCCGTGGGCGCGGGCACCACCACGCTGCGGACAGAGACGGCCCGCCGCCTGATCCGCGAGGTCAGGCCCACCGTGATCCGGGGCAACGCCTCGGAGATCCTCGCCCTGCGCGACAGCGACATCCAGACCCGCGACGCCGACAGCCGGCACACCGTCGGGCAGGCCCACGAGACCGCCCGGCGCATCGCCCTCGATACCGGTGCCGTCGTTGCCGTCACAGGCCCCGAGGACCATGTGACCGACGGCACCCGCACGGCATACATCCGCGCCGGCCACCCGCTCCTCACGCGCATCACCGGCAGCGGCAGCATGGTTGCCGCGACGATTGCAGCTCTCTGCGCCGTCGAGCCCGACCCCTTCACGGCCACGGTTGCCGGCCTGCTCATCTTCGGTGTCGCGGGCGAGATGGCCGCTGCCGACACGCCGCGCCCGGGCACCTTCATGGCCCGGCTCATAGACGCGCTCGACGAGATCGACGACCGCGACCTGCGCCGCGCCGCCCGCGGCCTGCGCGTGGAAGAGTGCCGGGAGCCTGCATGAATAATGCCCGCCGGCCAGCCGACTGCCTGCGCCTCTACCTGCAGACCTCCCGCTTGACCCTCTTCCGGCTCCCGTGCCATACTAATTATCACGAATGAAGAACCGCGACGCCAACGATGCCCTGACCGCCATACTGGCGATGCTGGTGGATCTCTGCACCATCTGGGTGGCGCAGATGCTCGCGGTCTGGATCCGCTTCGACAGCGGCTGGATGAGCGTTCCCCTGGGGCGCGAGCCCGATCTCTACCGGAAGTACGCCCTGGCCGCCGCCGCCGCGCTGCCGATCTATCTCGCCGTCTTCCAGCGCCTCAAGCTCTACTCCCGTCCCCAGTACGGCAACTTCACGAACAAGATACCGCGCCTGGTGCGCGCCTGCGCCACGAGCGTGCTCGGTGTCCTCGTCGTCAGCGCGCTCCTGAAGAACAAGGTGCCCTACCTCTCCAACGCCGCGATCCTGGTCTCCTTCGTGACCGTGACCGCGCTGGTGCTGCTCGAGCGCGCCCTCATGTTCCAACTGGAGATCGTCATGGCGCGCCGCGCGGATCCCTATAACCGCGCCCTGATCGTCGGGGCCGGCGAGGACACCGTACGGCTGATCGAGGCCTTCGCCAGCGACCCCCGGCTCCGCACCCGCGCCGTCGGCGTGCTGACCGTCGGCGACGAGACGCCCCACCCCGCCATCCCCCCGGATCTCATCTGCGGAGGGTACGACATGCTTGAGCAGGCCATTCAGGAACAACGCATCGACCAGCTCATCCTCACCGGCCACGACCTGCCGCGCCAGCAGCTCGTCGAGCTGATCCCCTTCTGCGAACAGCACCTCGTGCGCTTCAACATGGTGCCCGACCTCTTCCGCCTGCTGACCAGCCAACTGGAGTTCAACCACATCACCGGTATTCCGCTGCTCGGCATCAGCCGCTGGCCGCTCGACAAGGTCTGGAACCGCATCCTCAAGCGTATCTTCGATATCGCGGGCTCGCTCGTCGGCCTGCTGGTCTCCATCCCCATCATGGGGGTGGCCGCACTGCTGATCGTGCGCGAGTCGCCCGGCCCCATCTTCTACATCCAGGAACGCTGCGGCCGCCGCGGCCGCTCCTTCAACCTCATCAAGCTGCGCACCATGCGCCCCGACGCCGAGGCCGGGGGCGAGCCGGGCTGGACCGTGCAGGACGACCCGCGCCGCACCCGCATCGGCGCCTGGCTGCGCCGCTACAACATCGACGAGCTGCCCCAGTTCTGGAACGTGCTGCGCGGCGACATGAGCCTCGTCGGCCCGCGCCCCGAACGCCCCTTCTTCGTTGACCAGTTCGCCCCCGGCATCGCACACTACATGTGGCGCCACGTCTCCAAGCCGGGCCTCACCGGCTGGGCGCAGGTCAACGGTCTCCGCGGCGACACAAGCATCGCCAAGCGCGTCCGCTACGATCTCTACTACCTCGAGCACTGGTCGCTGGCCTTCGACATCAAGATCCTCCTGCGCACCCTGCTCGCCTTCAAGAACGCCGTCTGAATGAACCCCTTTTCCGCCCTCTTCTCCACGCCCTGGTTCTGGTCCGCCCTCGGCGGCTGGACCATCGCCCAGACCATCAAGATGTCGGTCGACCTGGCACGCACCGGCCGCCCCGACCTCTCCTACTTTGTCAGCACCGGCGGCATGCCGAGCGCCCACTCGGCGCTTGTCTCGGCACTGGCCACCTCGGTGGGCCTGACCGAGGGTTTCGACGCGCCGGTCACGATCGTGGCGGTCGCCCTGGCCGGGATCACGATGTTCGATGCCGCCGGCGTGCGCAACGCCGCCGGACACCAGGCGCGCATCCTCAACAAGATGCTCGACGAGCTCTTCCGCGGCCACCGGCTCAGCGAGGGACGCCTCAAGGAACTGCTCGGCCACACGCGCCTCGAGGTCTTCGTCGGCATGCTGCTCGGCATCCTCACCGCCATGCTCATCGTCAGCCTCTGGCCCGGTGCGTTATATTGCCGCCGCTGAGCGGGCGGCGGCAGTGGCAGTAGGCAGTGGCAGGGACGATTATTGCGACCACACAGTGGCTCGCAATTTAGAGGATAAAAGCGCTGCGCTGCCCTTTCCCTAGTCTTGGCCCCCCGTTCGCTTCGGATGCGCCCTGCAGCCCGCAGTCTCCGCGGTGTATTGATGCGGCGCATGAATAGCGAACGATACCGCCGGGGACGGCGGGCTCCAGCGTTCCGACATCCCGTTCACCTTCAATGCGCCTGTACCGAACCACCCCGCCCGCCGCGCCGGTATAAGCTCACGGTACAGCGAAGATGGCAGTGTCATGCCATTTTGTCGGGAACCGTCGGACAGAACAAACCAGCGCCAACGGCGCGCCCTATCCCAGCCTAGGGTGAAGCCCTAGGAAACCACGGCAAAAGAAAACAAGGGCTGAAAGCCCGTCCTATCATGTAGCGGATGGGCGCCCTCTTCCATGACTATATGCCGCCCCTTCGGGGCTAGCCGTTTTAGCTCCATTCCCCAGGGCGTTGCCCTGGGCTGGTATGTTACGCCCCTTCAGGGCTTTCATCAACTTTGTCGCGAGCTTTGTCGGTAACTTTGTCGCCTTCGTCGAAAGCTTAAGATTAAGCGGGTGGATGAAGTGTACCGATTAAGAGTGAGATTGAGAGAGGGTTTAAGTGTGTGCTTCGCGCTTGCACCTTGTCCCCGCACCTTGTCCCCGCACCTTGTCCCCGCACCAACAGAAATCCTTGCCGGATAGCGCCGGTAATGCTACGCTTGTCCCTTGATTTACGAAGTGCCAACTCACGCAAGGACTACCATGACTCTCAACGACCTTAAGAACCCCGAACTCAAGAAGTGGCTCCAGGAGTGGATCGACCTCTGCACACCCGACGCCGTGCATATCTGCGACGGCTCGCAGGAGGAGTACGATAAGCTCTGCAACATGATGGTCAAGAGCGGCACCTTCATCAAGCATGACAAGCCCCGGAACTCCTACAACTGCCGCTCCGATATCAGCGACGTGGCCCGCGTCGAGGGCCGCACCTTCATCTGCTCCAGGCGCGAGGCCGATGCCGGCCCGACCAACAACTGGTGCAATCCCAAGGAGATGCGCACCACGCTCAAAGGCCTCTTCAAGGGCTGCATGCAGGGCCGTACACTCTACGTCATCCCCTTCTCGATGGGTCCCGTCGACTCGCCGATCGCCAAGTACGGTATCGAACTGACCGACAGCCCCTACGTCGTCGTCAACATGGCCATCATGACGCGCGTCGCCACCGAGGTGCTCAAGCGTATCGACAAGGGCACCGAGTTCGTCAGGTGCGTCCACTCCGTGGGTGCGCCGCTGGCTCCCGGACAGGCCGACGTCCCCTGGCCCTGCGCCCCGATGGACAAGAAGTACATCACCCACTTCCCCGAGACCCGCGAGATCATCTCCTTCGGCTCGGGCTACGGTGGCAACGCGCTGCTCGGCAAGAAGTGCTTCGCGCTGCGCATCGCCTCGGTGCAGGCGCGCGACGAGGGCTGGATGGCCGAGCACATGCTGATCCTCAAGCTCACCAACCCCAAGGGCGAGTCGAAGTTCATCGCCGCCGCCTTCCCCTCCGCCTGCGGCAAGACCAACCTCGCCATGATGCGCCCGTCGCTCAAGGGCTGGAAGGTCGAGGTCATCGGCGACGACATCGCCTGGATGCAGTTCGACAAGAATGGCCAGCTACGCGCCATCAACCCCGAGGCAGGCTTCTTCGGTGTCGCCCCCGGCACCTCGATGAAGTCGAACCCCAACGCGATGCTCACCTGCAACCGCGGCAACGCCATCTTCACCAACACCGCCATCACGATGGACGGCGGGGTGTACTGGGAGGGCATGGACAAGGTTCCCGAGGAGGCGGTCGACTGGCAGCGCCGCCCCTGGAAGCCGGACATGAAGGATGCCGACGGCAAGGCCATCAAGGCCGCCCACCCCAACGCGCGCTTCACCGTGCCTGCCCGCCAATGCCCCGTGATCGCCAAGGAGTGGGAGGATCCCGCCGGCGTGCCCATCAGCGCCTTCCTCTTCGGCGGACGCCGCGCCAGCGTCGTGCCGCTGGTCAACGAGGCGCTCGACTGGGAGCACGGCGTCTTCCTCGGCGCCACCATGGCCTCCGAGACGACCGCTGCCGCAGTCGGCGGCGTCGGCCTGCTGCGCTTCGACCCCTTCGCCATGCTCCCCTTCTGCGGCTACCACATGGGCGACTACTTCGGCCACTGGCTGAAGATCGGCAAGGTCAATGGTGCCAAGCTGCCCAAGATCTACTACGTCAACTGGTTCCGCAAGACCCCCGAGGGCGAGTGGCTCTGGCCGGGCTTCGGCGAGAACAGCCGCGTGCTGAAGTGGATCTTCGAGCGCGTGGACGGCAAGGCCGAGGCCAGGACGACCGCCATCGGCAACCTGCCCACCGACGACGCCCTCGATCTCAAGGGCCTCGGCATCAGCGAGGAGCACAAGCAGATGCTGCTCGAGTGCGACAAGGAGGGCTGGCTGAAGGTGATTCCCGAGATGAAGGCGCACTTCGCCAAGTTCGGCAACCGCCTGCCCAAGACGCTTGTCAGGCAGCTCGAGGCGCTGGAAGCCCGCCTGAACGCCTAGTTGCCAGCCGCCGCCGCCCCCGCAGGGGCGGCGGCAGTGGCAGTAGGCAGTGGCAGTAGGCAACGCCCCCCACTTTGTCGCGAGCTTTGTCGGTAACTATGTCGCCTTCGTCGAAAGCGGCTTGTTTTCTCTCACGGAGGCACAGAGGCACTGAGAATCGGAACCGCGAATGCACGCGAATTCACGCGAATGAGTTCGATGGTGCTGCGTAGAGGGGAACCGCGAAACATTGGAGTAAGCGGGTGGAGTAAGCGTGCCGATTAAGAGTTAGATTAAGAGAGGGTTTAAGTGTGTGCTTCGCACTTACACTTTGTCCCCGCACATTGTCTCCACGCTTTGTCGGCTACGCTTCGTCCCCTCACTTCGTCCCTACGCTTTGTCGGTAACTTTGTCGCCCTCGTCGAAAGCAACAGGAAAAGCTCACGCGAAGGCACGGGTTCCCATGTCGAGCGAATCGAATGAATCGAGATAATCGAACCAATCGAATCTGTCGAATCACCCGATTCTATCGATTCCATCGAAGCCACCGTCCTAGCGTTCGCTTCCGATGCGCACTGGAGCCCGCGGTCTCCGCGGTGTATTGATGCGGCGCATGGGCGGCGAACGGTACCTTCAGCCCCGCCGCCGTCATGGAGCGCGGATATCTTGCAGTTGTACGCTTGCAGTCTGCCACCCATCCAGCCGCCCACACTGCACCGCCGCCGCAGTTCCGCCCGCCCCGCATTCGCCGATCATCCGCCTCCATGATGCCCGCACCACCGCCCGACGTTGCCGCAACCGCGCCGAGTTGGAAACCAACTACCATCACTTCACCGCTCGCTCTTCATGCCGATCCCGCTCATGGTCGAATGTCAACCGACGTCACCACAACTTAGCCCCATCCGTCAATCCAAATTGTCGAATGTCGAGACGCGACCCTCACGGCTCCGATGTCCCCTGTAGTAAAGGAGCCAGATTCTTTTCCCCATCTTCCATGACTATATGCCGCCCCTTCAGGGCTAGTCGTCTTTGCCCCTTTCCCCAGGGCGTTGCCCTGGGCTGGTATATCGCGCCCCTTCAGGGCTTTCATCAACTTTGTCGCGAGAGCTTTGTCGGTAACTTTGTCGCCTTCGGCACCTGCTGCCGGTTTTTTCTCACAGAGGCACGGAGGCACAGAGGCACTGAGAATCGGAACCGCGAATGGACGCCAATTCACGCGAATGAGTTCGGTGGGGCCGCCTGGAGGGGAACCGCGAAAATCGCGAAACAGTGGAGTAAGCGGGGAGAGTAAGTGTGCAGATTAAGAGTGAGATTCAGTGCGGGGTTTAAGTGGGTGCTTCGCGCTTACACCTTGTCTCCCTTGGCGTCCTTGGCGCCTTGGCGGTGCGAAACTGCGGCATCTTAAAATCCCCTTGGCAAGATGGGCGCTATCATGGGACAATAGCGCCGCGGTACAAACACACCCATGAACGATTACGAAAACCCAGTCTGGTACTGCGTGCTCAACGGCACGCGGATCGGCCCGATGCCGTGGCAGACACTGCGCGAACGCGCCCGGCGGGGCGAGCTCCGCCGCGACGACCTGGTCTGGGCCCCCCCCTTCCAGACCACCTGGCGGAGAGCCGGCTCGGTGGAGGGACTCTTCGACGAGGCAACGGAACCCGGTGCCCGGCCAACCGTGCCGCCGGCACCGGCACCCGGGCGCGGCTTCGAGCCTCTCGAGGGGGAGGAGGAACTGCCGCGTCCCACGGAACCCCGCTGCCGGCAAGCCTTCCGCCGCGTCTGGCAGCGCATGGTCTACACGCTCTTCCGCCCCTTCGACCTCGCGCGCTGGTTCAGCATCGCCTTCTGTGTCTGGCTGGCCTGGCTCGGCGCCACGCCGAATCTGCAGCGGCTTGTCGATGTAAAGGAGTATCAGGCGCAGATCAGGGCCGGCGCCGCGCCCCTGCGCACTCTGGCGACCATGATGTTCGACAACCTCTTGAATACACCATGGCTCTCGCCGGGCATGCTGATGGTCATCACCATTAGCGCGCTCACCTCGGTGCTCCTGTACTGGCTGCGGGCGCGTGGCAGCCTCATGTTCCTCTACCGCATCCACCACCCGCACGCCACCATCCGCCAGGCCTGGAATGCGGTTGAATCAGCCGTCCTGCCGCTCTTCTGGTGGCGACTCGCGATAGACATCATCGGCGGCTTCGCCTTTACGGCCATCAGCCTCGGTTCGGCCTTCTCGCTGGGGCTGGGCCTCTTCCGCAGCGGCAACTTGAACGGTTGCATCGGCGCCATCACCCTGCCGTGGGCGCTGACCTGGGGCGGCAGCATGGTCTTCCTGTTCCTCGTCTGGATCGCGATCAAGTCGCTGAGCTTCCACTTCATGGAACCCCACCTCTACCGCGACCGCCAGGGCGTCCCGGCCGCCTGGCGGCGTGTCTGGACGCTCTGCCGCGACTACCCGCTGGCAATACTGCGCTTCTATGTGCTGCTGGTGCTCTTCCTGCTGACGGCCGGCCTCGCCCTGATGGGCTTTGCGCTCTTCACCTGCTGCCTGGGACTGCTCCTGCTGGTCATCCCCATCGTGGGCGCTGTGATAATGCTGCCGCTGTACTGGATGCACCGCGGCTTCGGGGCGGCCTTGATCGACTTCGAGGAGTAGGCGCATGCCGGTGCGTCGTCCAGCGTTCCTGTGCGCGACGGGTTTCGTGGCCGGCACGCTGGGCGGTCTCTACTGGGGCGATGTACACCACGCCGCCTGGCCCGCGCTGGCAACCGCCATACTCGCCACCATCCCCCTGCGCCACTACCCGCGGGCCCGCGGCTGGCTCATCATCTGCGCCGCCCTCCTCCTCGGCTGGGCACTCGCCACGCGCCCCGGCGACCGCCTGCGCGCCGGACGGGCGCGACTCGCCGCAGCGGCCGATGCCGGCGCACGCATCACCGTGGTGGGCGAGGTGGCCGGCATCCCGCGGGTAAAAAAGGCCTCGCGCGGCGAGGTCTGCCACCGCTTCACGATCATCCGCATCGAACTCGTCGAGGGCGACCGCCGCACAGCGCTCCCGCGCATTCCCATCTCCGTCCACTGGTACGGTTCCGCGTCACCCGATGCCCCGCACCCCATTCCCGGCGAACGCTGGCGCCTTACCGGCCGCCTGCAGTGGGCACGACGCGGACTCTTCGCCAGCGGGGCCGAACGCGCGCAGTCGATCCGCTTCCTCATGTTCTCGCGCGCCCGCGCCTCGGAACACCAACCGCCCCCCGCCACCGGCTGGCGCGCCTGGCTCGAAACCCGCCGCCGCATCGCCGCAGACCGCCTTGCCGCCGGCATCGGGGAGCATCCCGACGAGGTGCTGCTGATCCAGGGAATGATGCTCGGCTACCGCGGCGAGATGCCACGGCACCTGACACGCGCCTTCCGCCATACCGGCACCATCCACGTCTTCGCCATCTCCGGCCTGCATGTCGTCGTCATCGCCGCAGTTCTCACCTTCGTCGTGGCACGTCTGGGCGTGCCGCGCCAATACTGGATCCTGCCGCTGGCGCCGCTCCTCACCATCTACATCATCGGCACCGGCGCCCAGCCCAGCGCCCTGCGCGCCGGTCTAATGTCAGGCATCTACCTGCTGGCACCGCTCCTCGGCCGGCGGCCCGACACCCTGACCACCCTCTCGGTCAGCGCCATCGTGCTGCTGCTGGTGAATCCCCTGCAAATCCTCGACCTGGGCTTCGTCCTCTCGTTCATGATGGTGCTGGGTCTGATCATCCTCGCCGGTCCGGCGACCCAACTCACCCGCCGTCTCCTGCGCGTCGACCGGCTGGCGGAACGGGTCACGCTGATCAACGAGCATGGCGGCGAGGCTGCCGGCTCCGTCTGGCGCCGGCTGCTGCGGCAGGCCGGGCTGGCGCTGGCGGAGAGCCTTGCCGGACTGCTGGCCGTCTCGACCGCCGCCTGGCTGATCTCCATCCCGCTTACCGCCAACACCTTCGGCTACTTCTCCACCTACTCCCTGCTCGCCAACATGGCCGTGGTGCCGCTCTCCTCGCTGGTGATGATGCTGGCCAGCATGAGCCTGCTGGCGGCCTCCATCGCCATGCCCCTCTGCATCCTCTGCAACCAAGCCGTCTGGCTCCTGACTGCACTGATGAAGGAGATCGCCCTGATGATAGCGGGCTGGCCGCATGCCACGCATCCATGGCGTGTCCCCTTCAGCGTCGTCGTTCTCTGGTATGCCTTCCTCTGGGCGCTGGTACAGCGCGGGGAGCGCGCACGGGCCCGCACCGCAGGCGACGCCACCTGGATCGAGGAAGTGCGCGACCGGCAACAGGCACAAGACATGCGGAATCAGGAGATGGGGGCACTGGTCTGAGACACCCCATTCAAATCTGCGGCATATGCGCCTGCGAAGCAGGACATCTGCGGTTAAACTCTTCGCGGCTTCGCGCGAGCTTTCCCCGTTGCTTGCGACGAAGGCGACAAAGTTACCGACAAAGTTCGCGACAAAGTGGCGTCTCTCGCCTGTTCCAACTGCCTACTGCCACTGCCTACTGCTACTGCCGCCGCCCTGCAGGGCAGCGGCTCCACTGAACCCAACACCATGAAAAGAGACTCTTCACTCGCACTTGCCGCCGGCCACAGGCAGGCGCGGCGCCGCACTCCGTCCCGTATCGCCATCGCCCTGGCGCTGGTACTGCTGGTCGCCGCCCTGGCCGGCGTGCCGCTCTGCCTGCGCTGCCGCGATGGCGGGAGCCGCCTTGCCCATCCCGGCGACCTGCCCACCGCCACCCTCGCGGTACATACGCCGCTGCTGCTGCATCCCCTGCCCCGCCGCCTGGCACTGGTCGGCACCATCAACGGCGAGGAACTCGCCGCAGCGGCGGAGCACCCGCTGGAGAGCATCGCCTGTCTGGGAACCGGTCGTGCGGCGCTCAGCACCATCCGCCCGCTGC
Organism: Lentisphaerota bacterium; assembly: GCA_012521875.1. Lineage (GTDB taxonomy): Bacteria > Verrucomicrobiota > Kiritimatiellia > RFP12 > JAAYLN01 > JAAYLN01. The sequence goes on from JAAYLN010000234.1 coordinate 12,376, forward strand.
TGGCCGAAAGCCACGGGAGCGACAAGGTGCTCGACGACCCGCGCGTCGGCTTCAAGGCCGGCAACCCGCGGCGTCTGCTCCGGAAGGCGAAGGGCAGCTACGATGTGGTCGTCATGCAGGCCGGACGCCCCTGGCGCACCGCCGAAGCACGGTGGCTCACGCGTGCCGGCTTTGCCGCCTGCCGCGAGGCGCTGGCGACCAACGGCATGCTTTGCGTAGCCCTCGATGTGCAGCATATCGGGCCGGAGCAGATGCGGCGTATCGTGGGCGGTTTTGCCGGTGTCTTCCCCCAGACGCAAATCTGGTCGCCGCAATTCAACCGCCTGCTGCTGATCGGCACGGCGGGGACATGGCAACCCGATGCCGCGGCGTTGCTGGCGCGGCTGGAGCAGCGTCCGGTCATGCGCTCGCTGGCGCGCGTGGGTGTCATGGCCCTGCCCGACCTGCTGGCGTGCCTGGTTGTCACGCCCGCGGGTGTGGAGCGCTATCTGGCCCCGGATGAGGACGCGCGCAAGGGCGCCTCAGCCCTGCGCCTGGCCTGGGAGATCTCCCGCGACCGCCGGACGCCGGATGCCGGCGCGCGGACGCTGGCGGAGCTCGAGGCGGTACGCGCCACAAGCCTCGACATCCTGCAGCCCGGCGATCTCGATCCGGAGCTCTTCGCGGCGCTCCGGGCGCGGGTCGCCAGGCAGATGGCGGCACGGGCGGCCGTGATGGAGTTGCGCACCAGCCCAGCCACGGCCACACGCGCCGAAGCGCTGCGCAAGGCCCGCGCCGCCGCCCGGCTCAACGCCGGCGACGCCTTCCTGAACCGCCTGCTGGCGGCCATGGAGCAGGAGGGCGCCTTTGCTCTGGCGCGTGGCGACCACGCCGCAGCGGCCCGCATCTACACCGATGTGCTCGGCATCATGCCGAAGCGCTCCAGCGCCTGCTACGGCGCGGCCATGGCCGACCGCGGGCTGGGCCGTCATGAGTCGGCCTACCTCCATCTCCTGCGCGCCGTGGCGGCCGCGCCGGAGTCGCGCGAATGCCGCCTGGCCCTGGCCGAAACAGCTCTGGCTACCGGCCGCGCGGAGGAGGCGCTGGCGCAGTACCGCCAGATGCTCGCAACCCACGCCGACGATCCCGGGGTGCTCATCGGCCTCGCCATCTGCCTCAGCCGCGGCAAGCCCCCCATCCGCAACATCCCCGAGGCCATCGCCGCCGCCGAGCGCGCCGCCGAACTGACGCAATACCGCGACCCCCACATTGCCACCATTCTGGCCGATCTCTACATTGACAACGACCGCGTCGTGGAGGGCGTCAGCCTCAAGCGCCGCCTGCGCCTCTCGCAGCAGCGAGAGGTGGGAGACAGGAGACAGGAGACAGGAGACAGGGGGAGTAGCAGTAGGCAGTAGCAGTAGGCAGTGGCGGAATGATAGATGCGGCGTCCCCGCCGCGTGCAGGGGGGACGGGGGACGGGAGACGCGGCGGGTGGGAGAAAACCGTTTGCGAAACAACTCAGTTGTATCGCAGAGGAGGGTAAAAGAAGTTCTAGAGTTCGGGAGTTCTAAAGTTCTAAAGTTTTGGGCTGGTGCCTGTACCGAACCACCCCGCCCGCCGCCCCGGCACAAGCTCACGGTACAGCGAACCGATTTGAACCGCCAAGACGCCAAGGACGCCAAGAGATGGAACCGCGAATGGACGCCAATTGACGCGAATATGGCAGGGGTAGCCACATTGATGGAGTGCGGGGCCTTGCAGTTGTACGCTTGCAGTCAACCGCCTGTACCGTCAGCCGCATGCAATGGCACCGGCACAAGCTTACGGTACAGCAACCGAAGCAAGGGCCAAAGGCCAGCTCTATCCCAGCCTAGGGTGAAGCCCTAGGATTACCAGCAAATATAGAAAACGAGGGCTGAAGGCCCGGCCTATCATCCGGCAACCAACCCTTCTTCCCTGAACTATATCCCGCCCCTTCAGGGCTAGTCATTTTTTGGCCCACTACCCAGGGCGTTGCCCTGGGCTGGTATGTAACGCCCCTTCAGGGCTTTCAGCAACTTTGTCGCCTTTGTCGAAAGCTACTTGTTTTCTCTCACGGAGGCACAGAGGCACTGAGAATCGGAACCGCGAATGGACGAATGCACTAATGATTTCGATGGTGCTGCGTGGATGGGAACCGCGAAAAACGCGAAAAACGCGAAACATTGGAGTAAGCGGGTGGATGAAGTATGCCGTTTAAGTGTTGGGTTTAGAGTGGGCGCTTCGCGCTTAAACCTTGTCTCCCACACCTTGTCCACGGCGGAACGGGTGCATGCGTAGGCTCGATGGATTCGAATGATTCGATTCGCTCGATTCCCTCGATTAATCCGATTCTTTCGACCACCGCCTGTGGGCTGATGGTACAGGCGGAACTTCATCCACCCGCTTAAACTCTTTTCGCGTTCATTCTCGTCCATTCGCGGCTCATCATCTTCGCGGCTTCACACTTTCGCGCGAACTTTCCCGGACACTCGCCCCCCGCAGCCGCCGCGTGCCAGTCCTGTGTCCGCCGTTTACGGCGGCTCCCCCTGTCCCCTGTCTCTTCTGCCTAAACTACTGCTGCCCCGCCCCGGGCAGCGGCCTACGGCGTAGCCACCACCACCCTGCCGCCGCCATGGCGGCTGATGCGCTCGGGCACATACATGTCCGAAGCCACGATCGGGGGTATAGTGAACTCGCCGGCGGACACCACGCGCGCCGCATAGTGGCAGACGCGCTCGCCAGTACAACGTGTGAAGAGCAGCAGGCGGTCGTCGCGCACCTCGCGGTGCAGCACCCAGTCGGCCTCGTCGGGCTCCAGCCAGTCGAACATCTTGCCGCGCGCCACCTCGCCATGCTCGATCTCGAGGCAGGCCGGCAGCAGATCCTCGATAATAGTCTCCGGCGCCCCGGTCTCCTCGGGCGTCTCAAGCGCGATTTCGACAATGACCAAGTCACCGCGGTTCAGGCGCTCCATCTCGATCGGTTCGCCCTCCGGCGTCAGCCACCGGCGGCGCACGCGCAGGCCGTTATCAACGTCGGGCAGACTCTCCTCCAGCGGTACTGCCTCGATCCGGCGCGACACATAGAGCGGGCCGGTACCGGCATTCGTCAGCTCCAGCGGCAGGCTGGCCGCCTGCGGCGGCGTATGCCAAGCCACCAGATTCGTCGGCCCCGCCGCGAAGGTGCCGCCATCCCAGGCGAAGCACGGCGCAACCGGCTGCGGTGCGGAGGTGGCGTGGCGCGCATACTCGCCAAGCGCCAGCAGCGCGAGGGCGTTATCCTGCGTGGTGCCCCAGTGGCCGATGGCGCGGCGCTGGCGCTGGAGCGTCTGGCAGCAGGCCGCCGTCTGCGCCGCGTTCGGGTCGATCTCCAGCCAGGCCAGAGTACCGAAGGCCGCCTCGCGCAGTCCGCCCGGCAGTCCCGTCTTCTCGATAAGCTCCCGCCCCATTCCGCGCTCGCCCGCGCGCAGCAGCGCGCGTCCCAGCAGGAAGCGCGCCTCGGACGGCAGTTGCGGTGCCTGCTCGAGCAGGCGCGACATGCGCGCGAAACCGGGCTTGCCGGCCAGCGACTGCACCATCGCGGCGTAGGCCTGCAGTGTGAGCGTCATGCCGTAGGGGAGATTCTCCAGCAGCGCATGGATCTCGGCCAGCGTCTGTTCTCCTACCGGGAAACCTTCCGCCTTCGCCACCACCAGGAAATGGGCGGCGTAGATGCTGCAGAAGGGATCCGCCTCGCGCGCGTCCGGCCATGGAGCAAAGCCGTCGTGGCGCTGCATCGTCAGGATGCGCGTGAGAGCCGCGCGGATGCGGTCGGGCGCCTCCTGCGCCAGCGTACTGGTGGGCGGCACGATCGGTTCCGCCTGCCGTCCCAGCGTCAGCAGCGGAAAGACCGACGAGACCGTCTGCTCGAGACAACCGTACGGGTATTCGGTGACGTACTCCAGCGCGCCCAGCAGGTTGACCGTCGGACGCGGCGCGCAGGTGAAGACCTGCCGTAGTGTCCCGGGCACCACATCCGCCGGGGGCTTGAAGCTCTGGGCGGTGCCGGGGGCGAGACGGGCGTGCTCGGTGGTCACCCGCCACGCCTGCGCCGGACGCACCGCCAGCTCGAGGGTTTCCTGATAGCGCTCGCCGGCACCCTCGACGGTGACCTCGATCTGTGCCGTTCCGACAGCCGCCGCAGCCTCCAGCGGCAGCAGCAGCGTCCGCGACTCGCCGGTCGCCAGGTCGATTCCCTGCTTCCCCACGCGGCAGGAGAGCGGCCCCTGCGTGGCGACGCGCACGGTCGCGCTGCAATCGGCGCCGCTCTCGTTGTGCAGCGCCAGCGTCAGGATGGCGCGATCCCGCGGTGCCAGCACGCGCGGCATGTCGGGCTGCACGACCAACCGGCGCCGGACCTTGACCGGGGCCGAGCCCGACCCCGTCGCGCCGGCGGTCCAGGCGATGGCCATCAGCCGCAACTCGCCGGTGAACTCCGGCAGGGCCAGTGGAATCTCGGCCGAACCGCTATCGTCCAGCGCGACGCGCGCACGCCAGAGGGCAACCGGCCTGAAACGGCGCGCGGCGACCGGGTTGAGGCGCTTGAGCAGGTCGGCCGCGGCATCGCCGGCCGTGTGCGAGGCCTCGCCCAGCAGCGATTCGCCGGTGATCGGCATGAGCTGGCGGTAGATGTCGTGGAATGGCAGACAACCGGTGCGCACCGCCTGGAAGTAGGCCAGCGGATCGGGCGTCTGGAAATCGGTCAGCATGCAGATGCCCTCGTCAACCGCCAGCAGCGTGACGTGGGCCCCGGCCACCCCCGCGCCTGCGGCGTCGGTCGCCCGGATGCGCACGGGCAGCGTCTCGCGGGGCCGCCAGACCGCTGCCGCGGGCGCGATGCTCACCGCCAGCTTGCGTTCCGGCAACTGGACGCGCAGCGGCGCGATCCCGGTGGCGCGGTGGGCGCTCCAGACGGTCTCGGAGGTGGCGGGGCTGATCACGCTCACCGCCACCTCGGCATTCGGCGCGAGCGCCGCCGTGACCGGCCAGGTCACCTCGGCGGTGTTTCCCGTGAGCGTGATGACGCGGCTCTCGATGATCCGGTCGCGCTGCAGGGTGATCCAGGCCTCGCCGGCAAAGGGCGCGCGGATTTGCACGCGCGCGACGTCGCCGGGCTGGTAAACCGGCTTGTCGAAGACCAGCTCCACGTGCGCGGGACGGCTGCGGTCGCGCGGCGTGCTGCCCGGTGCACGGCTGCCGGTCGTGAAGGCGCAGCGGGTGGCGGCGGCCGAGCCGGGCTCGGTGAAGGTGATCTCGTAGTCGCCGTCGTTGGGTGCCGTGAGCGTGTAGACGCCGTCCTCCGCGGCCGGCAGCAGGAGCGGACCGCCGCCGACCGGGGTGCGGATCGTCTCGCTCGACCACTCGTAGCGGCCCTCGGGCGTGCGCCGCAGGTTGCTGATCCAGGTGACCTGCTCGACTACCGCAGTCACGGTCACGGAGCGGTCGAGGCGTGTACCGTCGGGGCCGACGGCGGCCACGCGGAAGTCCATCCGGCTCCCGGGACGGGCGAAGGCCTCTGCCGGAGGGCGCACGCCGAGGTAGAAGGGATAGGCGTCCACCGTTACCTCGCCGCGCGCCGTTACGCCGCGTCCGCCGGCCTCGAAGACCGTGCCCTGCACAATGGCGCGGAGCCGGGCCGCTGGGCGCAGTGCGGACGGTAGTGTCAGCGCGAGGCCCGTGCGCCCCTCGTCGTCGAGCCGCTGACGCGGCGCCTTGAGCGTGGCGGGGGCGGACTGGCGTTGCGGATCGCCGAAGGCGTAGTCGTCCCAGCCGGCGGGCTTCATCGGCAGTGCCTGCCAGAGGAGCTGCGCCTCGGCCGCCAGGCCGCCGGCGGGCTTGCCGAAGAGGTGTTCCGCCGCGAGCGTGCCGGCGAGCGTCTCGCCGCTGCGCAGGGTGGCGGGCAGGTCGCGCAGGCTCACGCGGATTTGCGGCGGCACGAAGGCCTCCAGCATCACGGCATGACGGCCCAGCAGCGTCCCCTTGTCACCGGGCAGGGCCAGCTCTAGCGTGTAGGTGCCCGAGGGCAGATATTCGGGGAAGGTCACCTCCGTGGCGGCGGCACCGTATGCATCGGCCATCAGCGGGAACGTCCTGAAGCAGCGTCCGTCAGGCTTCAGCACGCGCAGCACGGTTGGAAAGGGCGCCGGCGCGCGGCCGTCGGCCTGCCGCAGCAGGGCCTGCACAAAGGCCTTCTCGCCGTGACGGTAGAGATCGCGCTCCGTGAAGAGGTAGGCCTCGCACGCCGCGGGGGCGAGGTAGTCGCGTATAGTCTTGACAGGCGACTCCACCTCCGTGGCATCGGTCAGCGGCAGGAAGGTCATGTCGCCGTCCGCCGGATTCTGCGCCACCAGCAGGAAGGGCTGGTCATTTGCGGGGTCGAAGGCCACCCGTGCCAGCCCGGCCTCATCCGTCACCGCCGTGTCGAGGAGCGCGTTGTTGCGTCCGTAGAGCGAGACCTCGCAACCCGGTGCGGCACGGCCGGCGCGCAGGGCGGTAGTCCAGACCTGCAGCGCCTCCGCCTCCCGGCGCGCGGCGAGGCCTATGTCCGAGAGGCAGACGAGGCGCTGCTGCGTCATGGTCTTCTCCGCCGCGATCTGCAGCAAAAAGACGCCCTTGGCGCCTTCCGGCGGCAGGTGGTCGCGCAGGCGCAGGGCGAGACGCTGCTCCTGGTCGCGGACGGTGGCGAGCCGGTTGGTGCGCATGATGGCGCGGCCGGCCAGCTCCTCGGCGGCATCACCCTCGCGGTCATCCTCGCCGTAGGAGTACCAGTTGGAGTATTGTTCCGCCTCGCGCATGGCGAGCTGCACCAGGTTCTGCGGCAAGACGGGGGCAAGAGAGCTGACCACCTCGGGCGTGTTCACCGCCAGCACGGGGACGATCAGCGCCCCCTCGGGGGCCAGATAGCGCCCCGGGACGGCGATCCGCGTGGCCGGTGCGCGCGAGCCGATGAAGACCGTGCGGCGCACCTCGCGGTTGAGCGCATGTCCCTCCACCGAACGCAACTGCGGGGCGATGGTCACCGTGTAGTTCCGGCCGATGGCAAAATCACCGCGCAGGATGAAGCCGCTCCACCACCTGTAACGGAAAGGGGCGACGGTAAAGGCGACCGGCGGCTCGCAGGTGACGCAGTCGGCAGCCAGCCGCAGATCGACATCCTGGGTGAACTCGAGGCGGATTTCCGGCTGGCCGAAGCTGGGCGTTGTGGTGCCGGCCTCCGAGAAGCGGAACTCCGGGGTCACCGGCAGCAGCCTGTCGATCTGCACCGCCGAGGGAGAGTAGCGCATATCGGTGGAGCACACGCCCGGCTCGAGCACCGCGCGGAGCTGGTCGCCGCCTACGGGGGCCAGTGTCCGGATCTGGCAGGCATTGCCCTGCGGCGTATCTACGAACTGCCACGGCACGGTCGTCTCCCCGTCGTACAGCGTCAGTCTGGAACCGAGCGTGGACCACGTCACGGCGCCCTGGAACTGGCATGTGAGCGTCAGGATCCGGTTGGTCGAGAGGGATGCCTGCGACAGGCGTTCGAGGGCCAGCGGCACAGTGGCCGGTTCCGCGGCACCGGCTTCCTCCGCGACCTCCGCAGCTTCAGCCCCACGCTCCGGTTCCAAGGCGCGGATCACCGAGTACCGCAGCCAGACCAGGCCGATGGCATTAAGTAGAAGTACCGCCAGAGCGAAAAAGAGCAAACCGCGACGTTTAGGGGCAGGAGAGTTCATGTTGGCATCCTTGGATTGACGACCGGATTATACTTTGTGGCGGGAAAGGATGCAACGGGCGTGTGGCGTTATCGCCTGATGACAGGGGGTATGCATGAAGAGCGGGCGGAATGCGGATGGTTCGTTCTCGTCCTCGTCCTCCTCGTCCTCGCTTCAGCCGACATAGTGTGGAGACAAGGTGTGGGGACAAGGTGTGGGGACAAGGTGTAAGAGACAAGGTGTGGAGACAAGGTGTAAGCGCGAAGCACCAACTTAAACCCCGCAAACCAAGAGAGTTATCACACCGAACCATGTCACGCCCTTTCAGGGCTATTACCAGCGTCATCCCCAGCCTCACCACCCGCCGGCAAACCCTGCAAGTATGCACCCGCGAAGCGGGAAATCCTGTCATCCTGTCAAAAAACCAGTCGCAGCCACCGCACCGCGAACGATTCAGCGCGAAGCCTTCCGCGACACATGCGCCTGCGAAGCAGGACATCCGCGTCATCCGTAGCTAAAAACCAGTCGCGGCCACCGCACCGCGAACGATCCATCGCGAAGCCCTCCGCGCCAATCCGCGTCATCCGTAGCTAGAAACCAGTCGCGAACCCGGCAACGATCACCGTGCGCGTACCGGTGTTGATCTGCGCATTCAGCCAGCGCAGGAGGGCTTGGTCTGCTGCGTTCATTCAGTTCTCCTGTAGAGGTGTTGGTATGGCGGCAGAAATGGTGTGTCCCGGCGAAGGTTGCTTCAAGCCGGGGATGCCTGCCTCGAGCATACGCAAGACATCACCGACCCTCTCGCTCGGGAATGCGGAGGCGAGAGCCTCGAACGTCAATGCCTGGTTCCTGAGCAATCGATTGGCCAGTGCTTGCCAATCCCTCGGCAGGGCTTGCCTGAGTCCCTTGAAGAACGTGCCGCGTGCTGGTCCGGCGGCCGGCATACAGCCGAATTGGCGTTCAAGTTGAACGCGTATTCTATTCCCGTGCTCCTCGAGATTGAGACTGGCGATGTGGTCGAGCAGGAGCCGAACCTCGTTGCTAAGTTCAGTCTGGCCTTCCGACAACGCATTCAAAACCGTAAGTGCCTGAGCAAGCGTCCATGTGAGAGGGTCGCCCATGGCAACATGTTGGCCTGTACGCCAGGCTTCACGGGCCTCGTTGTGATAGTTGCGGAGCACGGGTGCCTGCACGATATCGCCATCGGGAAACACCACGGCCGTAAGTAGTCCACCGCCAACAGCTCCCGTGTCCAGTGCATAGAGCCGGTCAGGCACAAGCGCCACCCGCTCATAGCCGATATGCCCCATGCAGACTGGCTTATCAAGCCGCATCTGCCTGAACCAGAGCGGTACACCGTCGTCATCAAGGTCAATCGTGACCGCCGGACCGCCAACAGCCACCGTGTGATACGTGTCTTGCTCTGTCAACGGCCGGCCCGGATCCAGACGGGCGTGGGTCACGATAGCGTGGGACGACTCGATGACCGCTGGAAGCGATTCCAGCCATGACGCCCACTCGGTGTGCTCGGTCTCGGGGATCATGGACAGCGATTGCTTCTGGCTCCACGCCGGCAGCGATGTGCCCCGGATGACACCCGCCACCCGCCGTTCGTGATTCCCGATCACGCTGAATACGTTCGGTGTATCCCGGATAAACCGTGCAATCTCCCAGGAGCCCGGCCCGCGATCAAGGAAGTCGCCGACCATGATCAGCACATCCCCTTCGCAAAAGCCTACCAACTCCATCAGGCGCCGGAACTCATCCCAGCAGCCATGGATGTCGCCGACCACAATGGTGCGGCGATGGGAGCCGGAGAGTTGCTGGTATGGCGGTGACATGATTTGGAACGGGGCACGGCAGGGAGAAAGCGCCCTGTAATAGTTGCGATACATCGCTAACTTACATCATCAAGGGTATTACCGCAACTGATTTATGAAGAGAGTGCTAATCGTTTGGTGACGGGGATGCGCATGGAGAAGGGCAGAATGCGGATGGTTCGTCCTCGTCCTCGTCCTCCTCGTCCTCGCTTCAACCGACATAGTGTGGAGACAAGATGTAGGAGACAAAGTGTGTGGACAAGGTGTAAGAGACAAGGTGTGTGGACAAGGTGTAAGCGCGAAGCACCAACTTAAACCCCGCAAACCAAGAGCGTTATCATACCGAACCATGTCGCGCCCTTTCAGGGCTATCACCAGCGTCATCCCCAGCCTCACCGCCTGCCAGAAACTCCTGCCTTCCTGATTCAAAAACCAGTCGCAGCTCCCGCATCGCTAACGATCCAGCGCGTAGCTCCCCCTCTGCGCCTCCGTGCCTCCGTGAGAGATTCCTCCGCAGCATCCGCATCGCAAACGATCCCGCGCGAAGCCCTCCGCGACACATGCGCCCGATAGCATGCGCCCGATAGCAGTTGACATATTCCATCCAAAATGAAACAATAATGCCATTGCCAATGGAATAGATTGGGCGTCCTGGTTGGAGCAAGCGATGAAGTTGTCGGAAATAGAGAAGATCGCATCAGATCAGCGGGCAGATTTGCTGGCCGCGGATGAGAGCCTGCCGCGCGAGATGTTGTCGCGGCTGCCGGATGTGCCGTCGCACGCCCTGATTGTCAGGCAGTGAAGACGGCGAATGCGATCTGGTGGAGGTGGTTGCGGACAAGCCCGAACGTCTTGTGCAGGTCTGCTGGGAGCTGACGCCCGACAACGAAGGCCGCGAGATCGGCGGGCTGACTGCCGCCATGCGGTTTTCGGAAAGAACAACGGCACCATCGTAACCTTCGGACAGCAGGATCGCATACTTGTTGATGATATGACCATTGATGTGGTGCCCGCGCACCAATTCCTGCTGGCCGACGCGTTTTAAGTTTAACCACTTAATTGCGAGAGTACGTAATCGGTTAGTGACAAGGGAGCGCGCGATGCGGGTGCATGGAGAGCGGGCGGAAGGCGGATGTCTTATCCTCGTCCTCGAGACTGTTTGATTGAACCGCCAAGACGCCAAGAGCGCCAAGGGAAATTGTTGATTTGAGATTTTTGATTTTAGACTGCCGCGCGGCTGCGCCGCGAGAAAACCATGGAGTAACTGCGACAAAATGTCCAAGTTATAGGCAAGATTGGTGGTGCTTCGCTCCTCCTCTTCCCCGTCCTCGACACGCCCGCTGTAGTCGATTGACGTCGAGATACGGTGAAAGCTCTCGCAGAAGCGCGCCAGCACAGGTGGGGCGACGCCGTCCGGCTAGCCGCAGTGATGGAGCGATGGAGCGTGGGAGAAGTTCTAAAGTTCGGGAGTTCTAAAGTTTGGCTGGCGCCAGTACCAAGCCGCCTTGCCGGCGTTGAACCGCCAAGACGCCAAGGTCGCCAAGAGGATTAATTTTTTAACCGCGAAATGCGCGAAAAGCGCGAAAAGGAGAAAAGCGCCAACGGCACGACCCATCCCAGCCTA
>JAAYLN010000235.1 GCA_012521875.1 Lentisphaerota bacterium
ACTCACCACTCACCACTCACCACTCACCACTCACCACCCCCCTCCGCCAGACATTCCGCGCCAATCCGCGACATATGCGCCTGCGAAGCAGGAAATCCGTAGCTCAAAACCAGTCGCAGTTTCAGCATCGCGAATGAATCAGCGCGCAGCTCCCCCCAATCACAAATCCCGCGCCTCTGCGCCTCCGGGCCTCCGTGAGAGCCACCACCCCCACCCCCTCCGAAAGCACCAAAACCAACGCCCTCCCCACCCCTCTCCCTCCGCCAGACATTCCGCGCAAATCCGCGTCATCCGTAGCTCAAAACCAGTCGCAGCCACCGAATCGCGCATGCTTCCGCGTGCAGCTCCCCCTCTGCGCCTCCGTGCCTCCGTGAGAAAATCTTCCGCAGCTTCCGCCTCGCGCATGTTCCCGCGCGGCAGCACCCACCAATCACAAATCCAAATCGAGTCGCGCCCCGGCATAGAAATTGCTATGCTAAAGTCATGCCTGACTTTATCCACGCCTATGACCGGATGCTGCTAATCCGCCGCTTCGAGGAGGCGGTGGAGCAGCTCTTTGCCGAGGGACGCATAATGGGGACGGCCCACACCTGCATCGGGCAGGAGGCCACGGCCGTGGGGGTGGCGGCGGCGCTGAAGCCGTGCGACGCCATCACCAGCACGCACCGCGGCCACGGCCACTTCCTGGCCCGCGGCGCCGATCCCGGACGGCTGCTGGCCGAGCTCTTCGGACGCGCCAACGGCTACTCGCGCGGGCGCGGCGGCAGCCAGATGATGATGGATCCGTCCATCGGTTTCTATGGTACCAACGGCATCACCGGCGCCAGTGTGGCCTTCGCCGCCGGGCTGGCACTGCAGTCGCGCATGACCCGGGGCGAGCGCGTGGTGGTGGCCTTCTTCGGCGACGGCGCCTCCAGCCAGGGGGTGCTCCACGAGACGCTCAACCTGGCCTCGCTGTGGCGTCTGCCGCTGATCGCGCTCTGCGAGGCCAACGGCTATGCCATGTCGACCCCCCAGGCCGTCGGGGTCAGCGTGGCGAGCGTGGCGGATCGGGGTGCGGCCTACGGCATCCCCGGCGTGAGCGTGGATGGCAACGATTTCGAGGCGGTGCATGACACCGTCGCCGATCTGGCGGCACGGGCACGCCGCGGCGAGGGGCCGGCACTGCTCGAGTGCCGCACCTACCGGCTCTCCGGACACTCGCGCGGTGACCGCCGTGAATACCGCACCCGCGAGGAGGAGGCCGACGCCTGGCAGCGGGAACCGATAGGCCGTCTGGCCGGACGCCTGCGCGAGGAGGGGCTGCTCGACGATGCCGGGCTCGCGGAGCATGAGGCGGCGGCGGCTGCCCGCGTGGCGGAGGCCATCGCCTTTGCCGAGGCGAGCCCGGAACCCGATCTAGCCACCATCGCCGAGGGGGTGTTCGCATGAGCCAGTCAACCACAGCCCAGATTATCCGCGAGACGCTGGCGGCGGAGCTGCGGCGCGATCCGCGGCTCTTCCTGATGGGCGAGGACATCGGGGCCTACGGCGGCTCGTTCGGCGTGACGCGCGGACTGCTGGCGGAGTTCGGCGACCAGCGCATCCGCAACACCCCCATCTCCGAGTCGGGTTTTGTCGGAACGGCCATTGGTGCCGCCGTGGCGGGCATGCGTCCGGTGGTGGAGATCATGTTCATGGACTTCATCACGCAGGCGGTCGACCAGCTCGTGAACATGGCGGCCAAGCTGCACTACGTCTATGGACTCAACTGTCCGCTGGTGATCCGCACCGCGATGGGTGCGGGCCGCAGCTATGGCGCTACCCACTCGCAGTGCCTCGAACGGCTCTACTTCGGGGTTCCCGGCATCAAGATCGTGGCACCGGCGTCCGGCGCCGACTTTGCGGCACTGCTGCAAGGGGCGATCGCGGATCCCAACCCCGTCCTCTTCCTCGAACACAAGCTGCTCTACCCGCTGCGCTGGGAGATGCCGGAGACGCCGCCGGAACCGGTAGCACCGGGGTCTGCGCGCATCGCGCGCGCGGGCACCGACGTGACGATCATCGGCTGGTCCTGGATGGCCTTCGAGGCCGAGCGTGCCGGCGCGTCGCTGGCGGACAAGGAGGTCGAGGCCGAGGTCATCGACCTGCGCTCGCTGGCGCCGCTGGATATGGCGACGCTGCTGGCCTCCGCAGGCAAGACGCGCCGCGTGCTGATCGTCGAGGAAGGGCCGCGTACCGGCGGTGTGGCGGCGGAGATCGCGGCGCAAATCGCCGAGCAGCTTCCCGACGGACTCGACTTCCCCGTGCAGCGTCTGGCGATGCCCGACTGCCCGGTACCGTCGGCCCGCACGATGGAGGCCGCCCTGATGCCCAACGCCGCCACCATCGCCGCGGCGGCACTCGACCTGGCCACGCGCGTCTGAGACACCATGCGCTACTCGATCATCGTCCTATCCTTCAACAAGCTGGCCGTGACCCGTGCCTGCCTGACGGCGATGGTGCAGGAGAGCGTGCTCGACGGCCCGACGGAGCTGATCGTGGTCGACAACGGCTCGACGGACGGCTCGGGGCGCTGGCTGGAGAAGGAACTGCCGCTCATCGGAAAAGGCGCGGATGTGGCGGTACAGGTGATCCGCAACGCGACCAACGTCGGCTGCAGTACGGCACGCAACCAGGCGCTGGCACGGGCCGGCGGCAAGTATGTGGTCTTTGCCGACAACGACGTGCAGCCCTGCACGCTGGATTGGCTGACACGCCTGCGGCGGCGGATCGAGGAGATACCGCGCGCCGGCATGGCGGGCGGCAAGCTGATCTATCCCTGGGCGCCCCACCCCATCCAGTGTGCCGGTGTGGGCATCTCCCAACGGGGCCACGTCTGTTTCCGCGGCCGCGGGGATGCGCGGGATAAAGCCCGCTGGAACAAGGCCGAGCCGGTACAGTGCCTGATCAGCGCCTGTCTGATGATTCCGCGCACGCTGATTAAACAGCACGGCGGGTTTGACGAGGCCTTCAACCCTGTGCAGTACGAGGATTTCGACCTCTGCTACCGCTTGCGCGAGGCGGGCTGGGAGGCCTGGTACGAACCGGCGGCGGAAATGTTCCACCACGAGAGCGTGACCACGCAGGGGTCGCCCTCGATCCGCAATGCAGCCGTGGTGATCCGCAACGGCCTCCGCTTCCAGAAACGGTGGCGCCACATGTTCGGGCAGGAGAACGGGCCCGCGGAGTCCGAGTGCCGCTGGCGCAAGATTGATGTACCGCCAGAGGCGGAAAATCTGCTAGTATAATGCGACTTTTGCAAACCCCCTCGTGGCATGGTCGTCCCGTCCATGAAACACGGGCAGGATGCCCGTGCCACGCGTGCCTGCAAGGTTTTGCAAGAGCCTCTAATGTGAGCTCATCCTACCCATGAAAATCGACTCCGTTACCGCCTACGTTTTCCAGATTCCATTGAAGACACCGTTCCGCATCAGCGCCGGCGAGATACGGGTAAAGGACGGCATCCTCTTTGCCTGCCGCAGCGGGGATTACGTCGGCTGGGGCGAGGCGGCGGTCGACGAGGTGCCCTTCTACGC
>JAAYLN010000236.1 GCA_012521875.1 Lentisphaerota bacterium
CTGCATGATCGTCCTTTCTGTCAAGTGTTTTTGTAGTGGAAACGCTACATATTATAGCACGTCGAAATGTGCCGAACAAGCACTAACTGTTAGGCTAAACCCGAATTTCGCGCCTCATGGCAACCGCGCCCCTGTCACTTTCCTGACACACACCCCCCCTCTCTTTCCGCTTGTCTCAACCGCGGTAGTCGCGTAAGCTTTTGATACTAAACGGGGCTGGGCCCCGGCAAGAGGATCGAACATGTTTACAGGCACCTACACGGCAATTGTCACGCCCTTCAACCGCGACGGCAGCGTGGACTATGGCAAGCTCCATGATCTTGTGGAGTGGCAGATCGCCGAGGGCGTCGACGGGATCGTCCCGGTCGGCACTACCGGCGAGTCGCCGACGCTTAGCTACGAGGAGCACCATCAGGTCATCGAGGAGGTGGCCCGGGCCGCCGCCGGCCGCATCAAGGTGATCGCCGGCACCGGCGCCAACTCGACCGACGAGGCGCTCATGCTGACGCGCGAGGCAATCACCCAGAACGTTGACGCCACGCTCCAGGTCTGTCCCTACTACAACAAGCCCAACCAGGAGGGGCTCTACCGCCACTTCAGCATGATCGCCGACCTCGGCCTGCCCGTCGTGCTCTACAATGTCCCCGGACGCTGCGGACGCGAGATCGCCGTCGAGACCGTGGCGCGCCTCGCCGGACACGAGAAGATCGTGGCCATAAAGGAGGCCGGCGGCAGCGTCGAGCGCGTCAGCGCGATCCTCGATGCCTGTGATATCACGGTTCTCTCGGGCGACGACATGCTGACGCTGCCGATGATGAGCATCGGCGCGCAGGGGGTCATCAGCGTGGCCTCGAATATCGTGCCCCGCATGGTCGGCGATCTCGTGCGTGCCGCGACGCGTGGCGACATGGCCGCCGCCGGCGTGCTGCATGCCCGCCTCTACCCCCTCTTCCGCGACCTCTTCATCGACACCAATCCGGTGCCCGTCAAGTGCGCCATGGCCATGGCCGGACGCATCGGGGATGTTTACCGCCTGCCGCTCTGCGAGACGAGCGACAAGGTGCGCCAGCAATTGCGCCAGACCCTGCGGGATCTGCAACTGATCGACTGAATGGAACCTGCCGTATGATTTCCGTTTCTATCCTTGGTGCCGCCGGCCGCATGGGTCACTGCCTCTTGCGCGCCGCCCGCGCGTTTGAAGACATCCGCATCGCATCCGCCATCGAGCGCGGCGACCATCCGGCCCTCGGTCAGGATGCCGGTACGCAGGCCGGTCTGCCGCCGCTGGGTGTGCCGCTCTCGGACTTCACCACGGCCGCCGCATCGGACGTGATGATCGACTTCTCCTTCCATGCCGCCGTCACCGCCAACGTCACGCACGCCATCGCCACAAAGCAGGGGTACGTGCTCGGTACGACGGGGCTGACACCGGAGGAGCGCGAGACGGTGCTTGCAGCCGCGATGGAGATTCCCGTGGTCTGGTCGCCGAACATGAGCCTGGGCATCAACGTCCTCTTCGACCTCGTGCGCCGCGCCGCCGCCGCGCTGGATGACGGCTACGATATCGAGATTGTCGAGATGCACCACCGTCTCAAGAAGGACGCCCCGAGCGGCACGGCGCTGGGACTGGCCGAGGCAGCAGCCAAGGGGCGCGCCGCGGCGCTGGACAAGGTGGCGGTCTATGGTCGCCACGGAATGGTCGGCGAACGCCCCCGCGGCGAGATCGGCATCCACGCCGTGCGTGGTGGCGATGTGGTCGGCGACCACACCGTTATCTTCGCCGCCGACGGCGAGCGCGTCGAGATCACGCACAAGGCCTCGAACCGCGAGGCCTTTGCCAAGGGGGCGCTGACAGCGGCCCGCTGGCTGCGCGGACGTGCTCCCGGACTCTACACCATGCGCGATGTGCTGGGGCTGGAGTAGCGCCTGTGGAGGTGATCCTCTCGCTCGGCTCGAACCTCGGAGACCGCCGGGCGTACCTGCTGGCCGCGCGCGACGCGCTGTCCGCGCTGCCCGCCACGCGTCTCGTCGCCAGCGCGCCGATCTACGAGACCGAGCCGGTTGACGCGCCGCCGGGCTACGCGCCGCATCTCTACCTCAACACCGTGCTGGTGATGGAGAGCGCGCTCGAGCCCGAGGCGTTTGCCGGGGAGATGCACGCCATCGAGGCGCGCCTGGGCCGCGTGCGCGGGCCCGAGCGCAACGCGCCGCGTACAATAGATATAGATATGGTGGCCTTCGGCCAACTGCGCCGCGATACGCCATCGCTGCGCCTGCCGCATCCCGAGGCCGCCTGCCGCCGCTTCGTGCTCCAGCCGCTGGCCGATGTGCGTCCCGGCCTGCGCCTGCCCGGCCAGACGCTCACGGTACGCGAGCTGCTCGCCACACTCCCCCCCGCGCCGTCCGTCACGCCGGCGGCGGAGCAGTGGGAGTAGACTCGCCGCCCCCGGCGGGGCGGCGGCAGTGGCAGTAGGCAGTAGCAGTAGGCAGTGGCGGTTATTGCGACCACTCAGTGGCTCGCAATTTAGAGGGTAAAAGCGCTGCGCTGCCCTTTCGCCGCCCAGTGGCACACCTTGTCCCCACACCTTGTCTCCACACCTTGTCCCCCCGCCTTGTCCCC